>CAYZVX010000048.1:0-22153 GCA_964482055.1 uncultured Acidiferrobacteraceae bacterium | reverse complement strand
CCCGCACACAGCGCCAGACGTTTTGAGTGCGGCAGCCCGAACATGGTCGGCATCCATGCCCTTGCTGCCAGCCTGTCGCTGATCGAGGAAGTCGGCATCGATTTCATCGAGGAGCAAGTCCTGGAGCGGTCACGTCACCTGTTCACGGCGATCGCGGCTTCGGCCAACCTCGCGGCGGTTACCGACGCGCGGTCTGGCCGACACGCGGGTATTGTGACGTTCCGCAATCGGCGACAGAGTGCGGAGCTCGTCTACCGGCGACTCTCAGAGCGAGGCGTCGCCTGCGCTCTACGCGCCGGGGGAATCCGCTTTTCCCCCCATTTCTACACGCCGACCGGGCAGCTTGATCTGGCTCTCGAGTGTGCAGACTTTTAGCCTATCGGGACAGTGAGTTACGTGATTGTAGTAAGCTGATTTCTAGCTTAGGCGGGAGGGCTTGTCGGCCGAGCCGCGCCAAACAATCTGAAGAAATTCTCGGTGGTCGCCGAGGCAATGGCGCTCAGGCTCGCGCCACGGACTTCCGAGATGCACTCGGCCACGTAACGCACGAAGGCCGGTTCATTGGTCTTTCCCCGCTGCGGAACAGGCGCAAGGTAAGGCGCATCCGTTTCCACCAAGAGCCGAACGAGCGGCACCTGTCTTGCCACCTCGCGCAGCGCTTCAGCGTTGCGGAAGGTCACAATACCGGAGAACGAGACGTGGAATCCCAGGTCGAGCGCTTCCCGGGCGACCTCCCAGGATTCGGTGAAGCAGTGCATGACCCCACCAACGTCGCCGGCGCCCTCCTCCGCCATGATCCGTAGCGTATCGGCTGCCGCATCACGCGTATGAATAATGAGCGGCTTGCGACAGCGCTTCGCGGCCCGAATGTGTCGGCGAAACCTCTCGTGTTGCCAGCCTAGATCGCCTTGGGAGCGGAAATAGTCGAGCCCGGTTTCGCCGATCGCCACCACACGGGCGTCATTGGCGAGCTCGACTAGTTCCTCGACCGTGGGTTCCCGAACGTCGCGCTCGTTGGGATGCACTCCGACGGAGGCGAACACGCTGTCGTAGCGGTGGGCGAGCGCACGCACTTCAGGAAAGCTCTCGATCGTGACGCTGACGCACAGCATATGCCCGACGCCGTTGGCGCGGGCGTTTTGCAGTACGCTGTCTATGCTGGCGCCGAGGGGCTCGAAATTGAGATGGCAGTGCGAGTCAACGAGGGCCGGCTGCATCACATGGTGTGGGTCGGCCGGTCCGAGGTCAAAAGGCCCGCCAATAGGGTCTCGATCTTGGAGCGGGCGACGCCCGAGTCTTTTTCGCTGAACTGAATGCCGATTCCGGCTGTGCGGCTGCCCTGCGCGCCCGGCGGCGTAACCCAGCACACGTGCCCCGCGACAGGGATCTTCTCCTTGCTATCCATGAGCGTGAGCAGCATGAAGACTTCCTCACCCAGCTTGTAGGGGCGGTTGCTCGGAACGAATATCCCCCCACCCTTCACATACGGCATGTACGCCGCGTACAGGGCGTTCTTGTCCTTGATCGTAAGGGACAGAACACCTGGCCGGCCGGCTGCCGCGACCATGGGCTTCACGGGCCGCGGGATATTCGGTTTGGCGGTCTTGGTTTGGTCGTTCATATGTGTGATGCGTTTGCCAAGTGTAGCCAATCAGCGTCCCAGACGAGACCAGCGGATCAGGACGTCCTCGAGAATCAGCAGCTCGTCGAGCGGTCCAGGCAAGATTCTCTGCGTTTCTGAAATCGCATCAAATAGCTCGTATAAGCGATTTAATGTTAAGCTATTTTTTTTCGTGGGCCCACCGACCTGGCCGACGCCCATGCAGTTCTTGATTTCCTCGCTGACCCAGCGGTGCAGCCAGGCCAAGCAGCGCTCCGCCCCGACGGTCTTCCAGCGCCCGCCACAGGCAATCGGATCCGCACGGCCCTCAAGCAGATCCACGGCGTCGGCACGTAGCTGGCGGTCCTGTGCGAGAAAGCCGTCCTGCGCGAGCTCCCGCGCTCGCAAGGGGGCGCCGCCGGCCATCGCCAACAAACCGGACGCATCGGTCGGGCCGATGCCCTGCTCTTGCAGCCACTGAAGTGCCTCGGTCGTCGGCGGCGGGTTACACAGCAGCCGCGTGCATCGACTGCGGATGGTAGCTGGCAGACGTGCCGGCTGGTCGGATACCAGAATCAGGATACTGCCCAAGGGCGGCTCCTCCAGCACTTTGAGCAGGCTGTTGGCGGCGTTCATGTTCATGGCGTCCGCAGGCTGCACGATAACTACCTTGTGCCCTGCCGTGTGAGGCCTCAATGCCAGAAAACTCCCAATCGCGCGGGCCTGATCCACGGTCACGTAATGGCTATCCCCCTCCGGTTTTACGACGAGCAGGTCCGGGTGCGTGCCTGCATCAAGCAGCAGACAGCTTCTGCAGCGGCCGCATGGCCTGGCCCCGACATCGGTAGCCGCGCACAGCAGGACCTCAGCCAGGCGTGCGGCGAGATCGCGCTTGCCAGTTCCCGGCGCGCCATGGAGCAAAAGCGCGTGCGGCAGACGCGCGAGGTCACGCGTGAGCCCCTGCCAGAGCCGATCGTGCCAAGGGTGCCTTACTGGCCGGACCGGTCGCGCGAATGCGGGTTCCGAATCACTCATCGGATCACCTCAGCGAGAACCGCTTCAATCTGGCGTTCGACCTCGGGCGGGCTCAAGCTCGCATCGACAATGCGCATGCGCCCGGGTTCAGCTCGGGCCCGTGCCCGATAGCAGGCGCGCACCCGCTCGAAGAACTCCTGCTGCTCGCGTTCAAAGCGGTCTGGCTCGCTTCGGCCCCTGGCGCGCGCCAGACCGACAGCAACCGGGACATCCAGCAAGATCGTGAGATCCGGCCGCAGGTCGCCTTGTACCCAGCGCTCGAGCACGGCGATGCGTTCGGCCGGCATGCCACGACCGCCGCCTTGGTAGGCGTATGTAGCGTCGGTAAAGCGATCGCATACGACCGTCGTCCCTTGCGCCAGGGCCGGCAAGATAACCTGTGAAAGATGCTGTGCGCGGGCGGCGAACATGAGCAATGCCTCCACGTCGGTCGAGATTTCGAGGTCGCGGGCGTATAGCAGGATCTGGCGAATGCGCTCACCGAGCGGGGTGCCGCCCGGCTCGCGCGTCATGAGGACGCTGTGGCCGGCCCGCTCCAACCATTGCCGGATGAACGCAAGGTTGCTGCTCTTGCCGGCGCCCTCCCCGCCTTCCAACGTTATGAACCAGCCGCGTGGCGTGCTCATGGTTCGAGCGGATTCGATGACAACGGACGTGGCTTGCCGCCGAGCTGGTACTTGATGACCGCATCATTGTGCTGCGCGAGCGTCTCAGAGAACACGTGGCTGCCATCGCCGCGCGACACGAAGTAAAGCGCGCGCGTCTCCGCCGGATGCATCACGGCGCGGATGGCGGCCGCGCCCGGTAGGGCGATCGGCGTCGGCGGCAACCCGGTGCGCGTATAGGTGTTGTAAGCAGTGTCGTTCCGTAAGTCCCGAAGGCGCAGATTGCCGTCGAATCGCTCGCCAAGGCCGTAGATCACGGTCGGATCCGTTTGAAGCTTCATGCTGCGCCGCAGGCGATTGATGAACACCGCCGCAATCATCGGGCGCTCATCCGGGCGGCCGGTTTCCTTCTCGACGATGGAGGCAAGGATCAGCGCCTCGTAGGGCTCCTTGAACGGCAGGTTCGCGCTGCGCGACTCCCATTCGCGTTGCAGCGTAATCTGCATGCGCTCATAGGCGCGCGCCAGAATGGCCAGGTCGGTCTCATTTGCCGTGTACTTGTAGGTGTCGGGAAAGAATCGGCCCTCCGGGTGCTGGCCCGGATGGCCAAGCCGGTCCATGATCTGCTCGGCGGTAAGACCGGCGAGGGTTTGGTTCACCTTGGGCGCCTGCGCGAGCGCCTGCAGCGATTGCCCAAAGGTCCAACCCTCCACCAGCCGCAGCGTGTACTCGACTATCCGGCCGGCCACTACCTGCTCGAGCAGTTGCGCGGCGCTGATGCCATCGGCAAAGCGGTACTCACCGGCCTTGAGCCGGCCGCTCCGGCCAAGCAGGGTCGCGCCCCATACGAAGCTTCTGGCTTCATGCAACACCCCTCGTGCTACGAGCTCGCGGCCGAGGGCTCCCGGGCCGGAGCCCGGCCGCAGAACGTAGATGGCCTCACCGGGATGCAGCGGCCGCAACCAATACCACGCCAGGTATCCACCGGCCAGCACGCCGGCAGCGAGGAGCACGAGGAATGCGGTCTTCAGGCGCATCATGGCGGGGGTACGGAAGCGGCGATACGAGCCTGCAACTGACGCGTGATGGGGCCGGCGGGATAGTGTCGGGTATCGCGCGCGAAGCTCCCGTCGATACGCCGCACCGGCCAGATGCCGATCAGGCTATTGCTGAGAAATACCTCGGATGCCCGGAAGATCTCGCTGAGGGTCAGGTACTGGATTCGACATCCACCGAGTATATCGCACGCGTGCTCGATGATCAGCTCACGCATGACCCCCGCTATCCCGCAGCCGGAGAGCTCCGGCGTGGTGAGCACCCCGTCGATCACCGCGAACAGGTTCGACATGGTGCCCTCAATCACCCGATCGTCTGCATCCAGCATTAGACCTTCGACATGGGCGTCCGACAGCTCGGAACGCGCCAGCACCTGCTCAAGCCGGTTGAGATGCTTTATGCCGGCCAAGACCGGATTGCGGCCGAGGCGCGTGCGACAGATGCGAACGGGTACGCCCTGCTCGCCGTACTCGCGCGGGTAGTCCGGCCACGGAAACAGGCTGAGCACGCGTGTCGGGCCGGCCTGCGGCACGGGCGCATAGCCCCGCCCGCCGACACCGCGGGTGATGATCACTTTCAGCACGGCGCGCCGGTGTCCGGCACACAGCCGTTGCGCTTCCGCGTTCAGCGTATCAGCGGAGGGAAGAGAGATGGCGAGGCGCGCCGCGCCGTCTGACAAGCGCCTGAGGTGCCGGCCCCACTGCAAGGGCGCGCCGTTGGCGACGGCCACCGTCTCGAACAGGCCGTCGCCATAGTGCAACCCGCGGTCGCGACTCGACACCACGTCGGTGTCAATGCCGTTGACGAGGCAGGCCAGCGGCTCGCTCACGCCGCCCCCAGCGCCGCCAGCATGCCGCGCGCCTTGGCACGCGTCTCCGCGAGCTCACGCTCGGGTCTGGAGTCAGCGACCACGCCGGCACCGGCGCGCAGCCGCACCTGCCGCCCATCCTGGACCATGGTGCGGATCAGGATATTCAGGTCCATGCTGCCATCGCGGTTGAGATAACCCATCGATCCGGTATACGCGCCGCGCGCCGCCCGCTCGAGCTCGGCGATAATTTGCATGCAGCGCACCTTCGGGCAACCGGTAATGGTGCCACCGGGAAAGACGGCCCGAATCACCTCCCCAGGTGTGACGCCGGCGCGCAGCCGGCCGCGCACCTCGGAGACGATATGATGCACGTGGCGGTAGGACTCGAGCACCATGAGCTCGCTCACCTGCATGCTGCCCGCTTGACACACGCGCCCGAGGTCGTTGCGCTCGAGGTCGATCAGCATGACGTGCTCGGCGCGCTCCTTGGGGTGTGCCAGCAGCTCGCGCGACCAGGTCCGGTCCTGGCGGGGATCGTTGCTGCGCGGGTAGGTCCCGGCAATCGGGCGCGTGCTGACCGTATCGCCCCGGACCTCGACCAGACGCTCCGGAGAGGAGCTCAGCACTGCGCGCCCTTCGGGCAGCGTCATCAGGCCGGCGAAGGGCGCGGGGTTGCTGGCGCGCAACGCGCCGTAGAGCGCATGCGCGGGAACGTCTTGCGGCAGCGTCGCACGCCAGCCGCGCGACAGGTTTACCTGGAACACGTCCCCGGCACGGATGTACTCCAGGATGCGTTCCACGCTAGCGAGGAAGCCCTCAGCGGCATCCTCCTCCACTGCGCTCACCACGGGTCGCTGCCTTGTGATTGGGCTTCCTGCGAGGTCCTGGCGCAGCAGCGGTATCAGCTCGCGCGCGCGCGGCGTCTCGCAGACGAGATAAGTGCATCGATCCATGTGATCGCGAATTACGGCAGCCGGGCAGCGCACCGCCATCGCCGCGGGGAGTGTGCGATCGAGGGTCAACCCGGTGACGCTCGGCTCAATCGCTCCGGCCAGCTCATAGGCCAGAAATACGAACCAGCCGCCGGTAAACGGCGGGCACCATTCTCTGTTCTGATGTTCTTTGCTCGTCTGTTCCTGTACCCAGCGCCGATCAAGTGCGGCGAGGAAATCCGCTTCCGCTATCGGCCGGCCGTCGTACTCAATTCCGCCACCGGCGTGCTGGGTGATCGCTGCACCCGGAAATGCAAACAGGATGTCGTAACGCGCCCGCGGGCCGCCCTGAACGGTGCTCTCGAGCAGGTACGGGTAGCGCAACGGCTGGGCCGCGTGCAGCGCGAGCAGGTCAGGGTAGGCGGGCAGCCGCTCGACGACGCAGCCGGCCGCGGCGTTCACGTCAGCCGGCGAAACACCAGCGTGCCGTTGGTGCCGCCAAAACCGAAGGAGTTCGAGATGGCCACGTCGATACTGAGCTCGCGGGCGGCGTTAGGCACGTAATCGAGATCACATTCCGGGTCGGGCGTCATGAGATTGATGGTTGGCGGCGCGATTCGATGGTATATGGCCAGAGCCGTGTACACCGCCTCGATCCCCCCAGCCGCGCCCAGCAAGTGGCCAGTCATCGACTTGGTGGAGCTCACCGCGAGCCTGCGCGCGGTGTCACCAAACGCGGCCTTTATGGCCATCGTTTCCGCCCGATCCCCGAGTGGTGTCGAGGTGCCGTGCGCATTCACATACTGGACCTCCTCCGGATTCACGCGCGCGTTGCGCAAGGCGTTGCGCATGCAGCGGGCCGCGCCTTCACCGTCCTCCGGCGGGCTCGTCATGTGAAAGGCGTCGCCGCTCATGCCAAAACCGATCAGCTCGCAATAGATCCGGGCACCGCGCTTCTTCGCGAATTCGTACTCTTCGAGCACAACCACCCCGGCGCCCTCCCCCAGCACGAATCCGTCACGATCCTTGTCCCATGGCCGGCTCGCGGTCTCCGGGCTGTCATTGCGCCCGGACAGCGCCTTGGCGTTGCTGAACCCGGCCACGGCGGTCGGCGTGATTCCGGCCTCGGCGCCTCCGGCGATCATCACGTCGGCATCCCCATATTCAATCAGGCGCGCGGCGTCGCCGATGCCGTGGGTGGCGGTGGCGCAAGCCGTAACCATCGCGAGGTTGGGCCCCTTCAAGCCGTACATGACCGACAGGTCGCCCGAGATCATATTGATGATCGCCATCGGAATATAAAAGGGTGACACCCGGCGCGGTCCGCGCTCGGCGACCAGGCGAGTCGTGTCCTCGATGGTGCTGATCCCGCCGATTCCCGCCCCCATGTGCACACCGATGCGCTCGGCATTCTCTTCGGTGACGGTGAGACCCGAGTCCTTGATCGCCTCGATCGCCGCCGCCATGCCGAGCTGGATGAAGCGATCCATGCGCCGCGCCTCTTTCTCGGAGATGCCAAACTGGCTCGGATCGAAACCTTTCACCTCTCCCGCGATGCAGGAGGCGTAACCGGTGGCATCAAAATGCGTGATTCGCGTAATGCCGCCGCGGCCGGCGACGATATTGCGCCAGTTTTCGGCGGTCCCGATACCGACCGGGGAAAGCGTGCCGAGTCCGGTGATCACCACACGTCGCTTGCTCAAGGCGCGAGCTCCTGTCGTTGCGCTCGGGGGCTACAAAATCAAAAGGCCGCCTCCACCTGCGTGGATGACGGCCTTCGGAGGTTTCACGGCTACTTCTTCAGGTGGGCGTTGATGTAGTCGATGGCCTGCTGAACAGTGGTGATCTTCTCGGCTTCCTCGTCCGGGATCTCGCAGTCGAATTCTTCTTCCAGCGCCATTACCAGCTCTACGGTGTCGAGCGAATCCGCGCCCAAGTCGTCGACAAAAGAGGCCTCGGCCTTCACTTCGCCTTCGTTGACGCCGAGCTGCTCGACTACGATCTTCTTGACGCGTTCTTCAACACTGCTCATGGTCGGTTTTTCCTCCGAATTTGGCCTCCCCGGCCGCTTGCGGGCGCATAGTTAACACCATTTGCCCAGACCCGTCCAGCAAAAAGGGTTTTCCCCCTGCTAGATCATGTACATGCCCCCGTTGACATGAAGGGTGGCGCCCGTGATATAGCCGGCTGCGGGCGAAGCCAGGAACGCAACGGCGTTCGCAATATCCTGCGGGCTACCCAGACGTCCGAGCGGAATCTGCCCCAACAGCGCCGCCCGTTGCTGCTCGGAGAGCGCGCGTGTCATGTCGGTCTCGATGAATCCCGGGGCCACCGCATTGACTGTGATATTGCGCGAGCCGACCTCGCGCGCCAGCGATTTGCTGAACCCCACGATACCCGCCTTGGCCGCTGCATAGTTGGCCTGTCCCGGATTGCCGGTCGCCCCGACTACCGAGGCGATACTGATGATGCGCCCCTTGCGCGCCTTGATCATGGCGCGCAGGCAAGACTTCGACATCCGGTAGACGGACTTCAGGTTGGTATCGAGGATCGCATCCCATTCGTCTTCGCCCATGCGCAGCAGCAGGTTGTCGCGCGTGATGCCGGCGTTGTTGACGAGGATCGTCGGCATGCCACAACTGGCTTCCATTTCTTTCAACAGTGCGTCAATCGACGCCTGGTCGGTCACATTCAACACGGCGCCGCGGCCCTTGATGTTGTGCTCGACCATCGCCTTGCCGATGGCGTCGGCCCCCGCCTGGCTGGTGGCCGTGCCGACAACGTAGGCGCCTTGCCGACCAAGCTCCAGTGCGATGGCCATGCCGATGCCGCGCGAAGCCCCGGTAACGAGCGCAACCTCTGCGTCCAGTATCATGCGGTCCCTCCTCTCTCAGTTCTGACCTGCGGCGCTCGTGAGCGCTTCGTTAAGCGTCGCCGGATCGTACACCGGCAGCGTCTCGGCGCGTTTGTCGATCCGCCGGTTGAGCGCCGTGAGCACCTTGCCCGGACCGCACTCCACCAGCCGATTCACGCCGTTCGCCACCATTTTCTGGATCGTCTCGACCCAGCGCACCGGCGACTCCACCTGGCGCACCAGCGCATCGCGAATCGCATCGGCGCTGTTCTCGCTCTGTACATGCACGTTGTGCAGCACGGGGACGACCGGCGCGTGGATCTCGATCTCGCGCAGGCGCGCCGCCAGCCGCTCGGCGGCTGGATGCATCAGGCGGCAGTGCGACGGCACGCTCACCGGCAGGATCACGGCGCGCTTGGCGCCCGCCGCCTTGGCGCGCTCTGCACCGCGTGCCACCGCGGCGGCCGTACCGGCAATCACCACCTGGCCGGGCGAGTTGTAGTTGACGGCCTCTAGAACTTCCCCTTCGGCGGCTTCCACGCAGACCTTGCGCACGGCGTCGTCGTCAAGCCCGAGAATCGCTGCCATACCGCCCTGCCCTACGGGTACTGCCTCTTGCATGAAGCGGCCGCGGTCGGCGACGAGCCGCACGGCGTCGGTGAACGCGAGCGCCTCGGCACAGACCAGGGCCGTGTACTCGCCCAAGCTGTGACCGGCCATGATCGCGGGAAGCGCGCCGCCGCGTGCGCGCCACACCCGCCAGACCGCCACACCGGCGGTCAGCATCGCCGGTTGCGTGACCTCGGTTCGATTGAGCCGGTCCTCCGGCCCTTGCTCCACCACTTGCCACAGGTCGTAACCGAGGGCCTGTGACGCTTCGGCGAAGGTCGCTCTGATCTGCGGATATTCGGCGCCCAACGCATTGAGCATGCCGATCGACTGCGAGCCTTGGCCGGGAAAAACAAAAGCGAGCTTCATGTCTCAGGTTTGAGGTTTCAGGTTATCGGCTGAGCGGCCCGTCGTATGTTCGACATTGCTCCGATTCGTCATGCGCGGTCCGGCTGTTTAACATGAAACCTGAAACCCGAAGCATCAGTATTTGAGAAGTACCGAGCCCCAGGTAAAGCCGCCGCCGAATGCCTCCATCAGCACGTTGTCGCCACGCTTGATGCGACCGTCACGCACGGCCTCATCGAAAGCCAGAGGAATCGACGCCGCCGAGGTGTTGCCGTGGCGATCGACCGTCATCACCACCTGATCCATCGACATGCCAAGCTTCTTGGCGGTGGCGGCAATGATGCGGACATTGGCCTGGTGCGGGACCAGCCACTGGATGTCTGACTTCTTGAGCCCGTTGGCATCGAGCGTCTCGTCGACGATGCGCCCAAGCGTGGTGACGGCGACCTTGAACACCTCGCTGCCCTGCATCTGCAGATAGGCCTCGCCATTGACGACCTTCGAGTAGCCCTTCGACACGCCGGCCGGAACGTGCAGCAGATCCTTGTATTGACCGTCGGCATGCAGGTGCGAGGACACAACACCGGGCGCGCGATCGGCGGCGAGTACCACGGCCCCGGCGCCGTCGCCGAACAGCACGCAGGTCGCGCGATCCTTCCAGTCGATGATGCGCGACAGTGTCTCGGCGCCGACCACCAGTGCGCGTCGAGCGGCTCCCGTGCGCACGAACTTCTCGGCGATCCCGAGCGCATAGACAAAACCGGTGCATACCGCCTGCACATCGAACGCCGCACAACCGTGCACATCGAGCCGTTCCTGCAGCAGGCAGGCGGTGCTCGGAAATACCTGGTCGGGCGTGGTGGTGGCCACGACGATGAGATCAAGCTCGGTGGCCTTCAGGCCGGCCGCGTCGAGGGCGCGGCGCGCGGCCTGCTCAGCCAGGTCACAACAGGTCTCACCGTCCGCGGCAATGTGGCGCTTGCGGATGCCGGTGCGTTCCACGATCCATTGATCGGTGGTCTCGACCATCTTTTCCAGGTCGTGGTTGGTCAACACCTTGTCCGGCAGATAGCCGCCGGTGCCGACGACACGCGCGTAGGTCATTTTTCGATGGTCTCGTGATTCAGGACGCTGCAGCGTCTTGTGCGTGCAAGGCGGCGAGCTCGCGGCCGATACGCTGCGGCACTTGGTTATCCACTTCGGCAATCGCTTCCAGAATGGCGTGCTCGAAAGCAAGCGCATCAGCGCCGCCGTGACTCTTGATGACGGTGCCGTTGAGGCCGATCAAGGTGGCGCCATTATACCGGCGCGGATCAACGCGCCGGCGAAAGGCGCGCAGCACCGGCAAGGCAACCAGCCCGGAGAGCTTGGTGAGGAGGTTGCGCTTGAACTCCTGCTTCATGTAATGGGTGATCATCCGCGCCAGCCCTTCCGTGGTCTTGAGCATGACGTTGCCGACGAAGCCGTCGCACACGATTACGTCCATGTCACCGGTATAGATCTCATCGCCCTCGACGTAACCGCAGTAGTTGAGCGTGCTGGCGCGCAGCAGCTCGTTGGCCTTCTTGACGGTCTCATTGCCCTTGATGTCTTCCTCGCCGACATTGAGCAGCCCGATGCGCGGGCGCGCCTTGCCTTCGACCGCGCTCACCAGGATCGAGCCCATGATGGCGAATTGCAGTAGCTGCTCCGGTGTGCAGTCGACATTGGCGCCGAGATCGAGCACGTGCACATGGTTGTGCATGGTCGGCAGCGTCGTGATGATCGCCGGGCGGTCGATCCCGGGCAGGGTCTTCAGCACGAAGCGCGCCGTCGCCATGAGCGCACCCGTATTGCCGGCGGAAACGGCGGCCTGCGCCGCGCCCTGCTTCACCAGATCGATGGCGACCCGCATGGACGAGTCTTTCTTGCTGCGCAGGGCCTGCGCCGGCGGCTCGTCCATTCCCACGACCTGGGAGGCGTGGTGGATCGTAAGGCGTTCGGATTCGTGGGCGTGCCGGCGCTTTAGCTCCGCGAGGATCGCGTCGCGTTGGCCGACGAGAATGAGCTTGACACCGGGGTGCTGGTCCAGGAGAGCGCGGGCCGCCGGGACAGTGACCGAGACACCATGGTCGCCACCCATGGCGTCCAGGGCTATCGTGGTCACAGTTCAGTTCCGTGCACAGCCCGCAATCGCGGCGGGCTTACGGCGCCTTGGTTTCGAGAACCTTGCGGCCGCGGTAGTAACCGTCGGCCGTGATGTGATGACGGCGATGGCTCTCCCCGCTGGTCTTGTCGATCGCGAGCGTGGGTTTCTTGAGCGCATCGTGCGAGCGGCGCATACCGCGCTTCGACGGGGTCACTCGACTCTTTTGAACGGCCATGTCGTTTCCTCAGTACTGGATTCCGTCAGATCAATGCTCGTCGCGCTTGAAGCGCTGCAGGGTCGCAAACGGATTCGGTTTGCCTCCCGCGGCGCTGTCCGCACGCTTGCCGGCCGTGACGAAGGCGCGCGCCGGACAGTGCTCCAGGTCATGCAGCGGAATCATCGGCATGACCAGCAGTAACTCATCTTCGATCAACGTGCTCAGAACGATCGGTTGGTCGACCGTAAGAGCGTCCACCTCGGGCGGCAGCTCGTCTTCCGACTGTCCCGGCCGCAGCAGCACCAAGTGCGGCTCCGACCTGAGCTCATAGTCCAGTTCCTCGAGACAACGCTGACAGGTCAGGCTCACCCGGGCGCGGATGGTGCCGATCATCAACCGGACATCTCCGCCACCCTCGCCACGCGTGAACTCGAGGTCGACTTCCACCTCGCCAGCGGAGTTTCGGCACGCCGCCGCCAGCCGCGGCAGGGCCTTGAGCAGCAGTGTCCCGCAGAGGTGGGCGCCTTTTTCAGCGAGCGCGACGGGGTCGATGGTCGACGGCAGCTTACCGCGCAACTCTTTCCCCGATGGCGACACGTACCCCCTCTTCCAGCCTGTTGGTCGTTGCCACCCACCCGGCAGGACACATAGGGCGCGCATCATATATTCGCCGCTAACTTGTGTCAAAATATGGGAGTTTTCCCACCGGGCGACAGGAGACTCGTGTTGACACCCCCAAGTCGTTTCCGTAAAAAGCGAGAGGCGGTTGTGGGGTCGGTCCTGCGCCTTCCAACGGAGCGCTTCCAGTCTTGATCGAGAAGATTCTGGTCGCCAACCGCGGCGAAATCGCGGTGCGCATAGTGCGCGCCTGCGCCGAAATGGGTATCAAATCCGTCGCCATCTATACGGATGCCGACCGCCATGCCCTGCACGTCAAGAAGGCTGACGAAGCCTACAACGTCGGCCCGGACCCGGTTGGCGGCTATCTCAATGCGCACCGCATTGTAAACCTGGCGGTGGCCACCGGCTGCGACGCCCTGCACCCCGGTTACGGGTTCCTGTCCGAGAACGTCCAGCTCGCCGAGATCTGCGCGCGTCGCGGTGTGATCTTCATCGGACCGACCCCCGAGGCGATCCGGCGCATGGGCGACAAGACGGCAGCACGCGAGGCAGCGATCCAGGCGGGCGTGCCCATCGTGCCGGGCAGCCCGGGAAATCTCAGAAACGCCGAGGAAGCTGTAACCCTGGCGCGCCAGCTCGGCTATCCGGTCATGCTCAAGGCCACGTCCGGCGGTGGCGGGCGCGGCATCCGCCGCTGCACCTCCGAGGAGGAGCTGCGGCGCGCCTACGAGCGCGTGGTGTCCGAGGCGACCAAGGCGTTCGGCAGTGCCGAGGTGTTCCTCGAGAAAGCCATCATCGGCCCGCGCCACATCGAGGTGCAGGTGCTGGGCGACAAGTTCGGCAACGTCGTGCACCTGTTCGAGCGCGACTGCTCGATCCAGCGCCGCCACCAGAAGCTCGTGGAGATCGCGCCGTCGCCGCAGCTCACCGAACAGCAGCGCCAGACCGTGTGCGAGCTCGCGGTGCGCGCGGCGCGCCACGTGGGCTACGAGAACGCCGGCACGGTCGAGTTCCTGTTCGACCAGGACGGTAACTTCTACTTCATGGAGATGAACACGCGCCTGCAGGTCGAGCACACTGTGACCGAGCAGATCACCGGCATCGACATCGTGCAGGAGCAGATCCGCATCGCCGAGGGCCAGCCGCTGTCGTTCCGACAGGAGGAAGTGACGCGCCGCGGTTACGCCATGCAGTTTCGCATCAATGCCGAGGATCCGAAGAACGACTTCCTGCCGAGCTACGGGCGCATTACGCGTTACTACTCGCCGGGCGGTCCCGGGGTGCGCACGGATGCCGCCATCTACACCGGATACGAGTTCCCGCCGCACTACGACTCCATGTGCGCCAAGCTCACGGTCTGGGCGCTCACCTGGGACAAGCTGCTGGCGCGCGGCCGGCGCGCGCTGCTCGACATGGGTCTGCACGGCGTCAAGACCACCAAGCCGTTTCACCTCGAGATTCTCAAGACGCCGGAATTCCAGGCCGGTAAGTTCGACACCGGCTTCATCGAGCAGCACCCGGAGCTGATAAACTACTCCGTCCGTCGACCACCGGCGGATCTGGCCGCCGCCATCGCCGCGTCCATCGTCGCGCATTACGGCCTCTGAACGCTTGCTGCGGAAGCTCAACGCCATGCCTGCCGCCTCGACCAAGGTTTTCGTCACCGAGCTGGTGCTCCGCGATGCGCACCAGTCGCTGCTTGCCACGCGCATGCGCACCGAGGACATGCTGCCGGTGTGCGACAAGCTCGACCGCGCCGGCTACTGGTCGCTCGAGGCCTGGGGCGGCGCGACGTTCGATGCCTGCATCCGCTATCTCAAGGAGGACCCTTGGGAGCGCCTGCGCCGGCTCAAGAAGGCCCTGCCCAAGACGCCGATCCAGATGCTGCTGCGCGGCCAGAATCTGCTCGGCTATCGCCACTACTCTGACGACGTGGTCGAGGCCTTCGTCAAAAAGGCCGCCGAGAATGGCGTCGAGGTGTTCCGCATCTTCGACGCGATGAATGACCTGCGCAATATCCGCGTGTCGGTCGAGGCCGTGTTGAAGGCCGGCAAGCACGCGCAGGGGGCGATCTGTTACACCGTCAGTCCGGTGCACACGATCGAGCACTTCGTCGAGCAGGCCCGCGAGCTCGAGGCGATGGGCTGTCAGTCGATCGCCATCAAGGACATGGCCGGCCTGCTGACCCCGCCGCGCGCGGTGGAGCTGTTCGCGGCGCTATCGAAGAGCGTGCGCCGGCCATTGGCGTTTCATTCGCACACCACGGTAGGTGTCGCCAATATTTGCATGTATCTCGCGGTGCAGAACGGCGCCCGGCATGTCGACACCGCGATCTCCTCGCTGTCCTGGGGGACCAGCCACTCGCCGACCGAAAGCATGGTGGTGGCGTTTCAGGGCACGCCATACGACACGCAGCTCGATCTTGCGTTGCTGCAGGACATCGGGGCCTATTTCCGCGGCGTGCGCAAGAAATACCACCAGTTCGAGAGCGAGTACGCGGAAATCGATACGCGGGTCATGGTGAGCCAGGTTCCGGGCGGCATGATCTCGAACCTGTCGAACCAGCTCAAAGAACAAGGCGCCCTGCATCGCATGAACGAGGTGCTGGCCGAGATACCGCGCGTGCGCGAGGACCTTGGGTTTCCCCCGCTCGTCACCCCGACCTCGCAGATCGTCGGCACCCAGGCGGTGCTCAACGTGCTCACCGGAAGCCGCTACAAGAGCATCACCAACGAGGTGAAGCTCTACTTGCAGGGTCGCTACGGGCGTGCGCCGGGCAAGGTCAACGACGCCGTGCGCAACATGGCGATCGGCGGCGAAGAGGTCATCACCTGCCGGCCGGCTGATCGGCTCAAACCGGAAATGCATCGTCTGCGCGAGGAGATCGGCGAGTTCGCCAAGAGCGAAGAAGACGTGCTGACCTACGCGATGTTTCCGGAGATCGGCCGCAAGTTCCTCGAAGAGCGCGCCGCCGGTACGCTCAAGCCCGAGCCGCTCAAGCCCCCGGCGGGGGCCGAAGCGCCGAGCGCCCCGGCGTACGCGCCCACGGACTTCAACGTCACGATGCACGGCGAGACCTACCACATCCGTGTCACCGGTGTCGGCCACAAGACCGCCGAGCAACGCCCGTTCTTCGTCACCGTCGATGGCGTGCCCGAGCAGATCCTGATTGAGGTGTTGTCCGAAACGGTACCAACCGAATCGGCCATGGTCGATACCAAGCGCGTGTCAAAGGGCTCCAAACGTCCCAAGGCCAGCAAGGAGGGTCACGTCACCAGCTCCATGCCCGGCCGCGTCGTGGACGTTCTGGTCAGCGTCGGCCAGCAGGTAAAGGCCGGTGACCCGGTGCTCGTCATCGAGGCGATGAAGATGGAAAACGAAGTGCCGGCGCCGATCGCGGGCACGGTCAAGGCAGTGAACATTTCCAAGGGCGACAACGTCAATCCCGACGAGGCCCTGGTCGAGATCGAATAGTCTCAAACCTGAGGTTTCAAGTTTCTGGTCTGAAGTTTCAAGTTGTTCGCCGTTAACTTGAAACCTGAAACTCGCTCTTCCATGTCTCCCCGTCTAATCCTCGCCTCCTCCTCGCCGTATCGCCGCGAGCTGCTGGCCCGGCTCAAGATCCCGTTCGAGGTGGTGTTGCCGCAGGTCGACGAGACGCCGCGCAACGGCGAGACGCCCGAGGCGCTGGTGGAACGGCTGTCCATCGAGAAGGCGCAGGCCGTGGCCGCGGGCGAACGCGGCGCACTCGTGATCGGATCGGACCAGGTCGCTGTCTACAACGGCTCGATCGTGGGCAAACCGCACAGCCATGACCGCGCTGTCGAGCAACTGCGCATGGCGGCGGGGCGCGCCGTTACGCTTTATACGGGCCTTGCCGTTGTTAACAGCGAGACGGGTCGCGTCCGGTGCGAGGTGATACCCTACCGCGTGACGTTCCGCGCACTCACCGAAGAGCAGATTGAAAGCTACCTGCGCAAGGAGCAGCCCTACTCGTGCGCCGGCAGCGTCCGTTCGGAAGGGCTCGGCATCGCGCTGCTCGAGAAGTTCGAGGGCGATGACCCCAACACGCTGATCGGTCTGCCGCTCATCCGGCTGGTGCGGATGCTCGAGGCCGAAGGCTTGCAGATCATTTGACGCGGCAACGCCGCACGGCCGGGTCGTTGCCCGCTATTTCAGGAGCGGCGTGCCGGACAAAACCTGGGTGCCGAGTGACTGCGCAATGGCGGCTCCCAGCCGGCGCGTGAACCGGTCGAAGATGCTCTCGCGGTAGGTGAAGTCCACCACCTCCTCGGCGCCGATCACCTCGCGCGCGACAAACCCGGCGCTGCCGAACTCATCAATAAGACCCATCTTGCGCGCCTCTTCACCGGTCCAGAACAGGCCCGAGAACATGTCCTTGGTCTCCTTGAGCGCAGCGCCGCGCCCCTCGCGCACACGCGCGATGAACTGCTCATGCACCTGGCCAAGGAGCTTGAGCGCGTGGCGACGCTCATCAGGCTTCATCGGGGAGAACGGATCGAGAAATCCCTTGTGCTCGCCCGCCGTGAGCAAACGGCGTTCGACGCCCAGCCGCTTCATCGTGTCCACGAAACCGAATCCGTTCATCAGCACGCCGATCGAGCCCACGATGCTGGAACGATCGGCGTAGATCTTGTCGGCCGCCGCCACAGCGTAATAACAACCCGACGCGCACACGTCGCTGATGACTGCGTACAGCGGGACCTTCGGGTTTTTCGCCCGCAGCCGCTTGATCTCGTCGTAGATGTAGGCGGCCTGCACCGGGCTGCCCCCCGGGCTGTTGGCGCGCAGAACGATCCCGACCGTGGCCTTGCTCTCGAAGGCCGAGCGTAGCCCGGTGATGACATTGTCGGCGCTCGCCGGGCTCTCACCCTCGATCACGCCCTCCAGGTCGACCAACGCGGTATAGCGCGTGGCGAGAGCCTTGCCGCCCCACTGGTCGGACTGGGCGAGAATCAACAACACGAGCAGGTAGGCGACGAAGAACAGCTTAAAAAAAATGCCCCAGCGCCGCGCCTTGCGCTGCTCGTTGAGGGACGCAAACGCAAGTTTTTCCAGCAGCTCGCGTTCCCAGCGTTCGGAACGCTCGGCGGTCGGCTTGGCGGGCTCAGTCCCGGTTGGCTTTTCGGTCACACCGCCACCTCATCACTCGATCGAGTCTGCGCAAAAGTGTATCTCATCGGGGCCTTCCAGGTGGATGCCTGCCGCCGTTTCCCGGACCGGCAGACGCACCAGCGTCGCCCCACGGCAGGGGCCGGCGACGCACAGCCCGGTATCCGGCTCGTAGAGGGCGCCGTGCGTGGCGCACACAAGGTAACGGCGCTCGCTGTCGAAGAACTCGCCCGGCTCCCAGTCGAGCTCGGTGAGCTTGTGGGCGCAGCGGTTGAGATAGGCGTGCACGCTGCCCCGATAGCGGATGGCGAAGGCAGAAAGGAGCGCGCCCTTGTGGCGCACCGTGAATCGAACGCCGCGCCCGCTGTCGGTCAGCCGCTCGGAAGGACAGATCAGGCTGCCGTCGGCACCTGCGTCAACCATTGGTGAACCTCGGGAAACGAATCGAGGCAGGCGACCGCGCCCTGCGCCAGCAAATCCTGCCGGTCGTGCACACCGTAGCTCACGGCGAGGCCGTCGACCTGCGCGCTGCGCGCCATCTGCATGTCGTACACGGTATCCCCCACCATCAGCGCCTGCGCGGCCGCCACACCGGTCGCATCCAGAATATCGAGCAGCATCTGCGGGTGCGGCTTGGAGAACGCCTCATCGGCGCAGCGTGACGCCACGAACAGGTGGCCGAGGCCGGTCTCCTCGAGCACGCGGCGCAGACCCCGCCTCGCCTTGCCGGTGGCAACCGCCAGCAGGTAGCCGCGATCGGCGAGGCCGGCGAGCCCCTCGCGGACCCCAGGGAAGAGCGGCATGTCGGACTGGTCGAGGTGCAGAAAGTGCTCGCGGTAACGCGCCACCACCTGCGCCTGGGTCGAGGCATCGCATTGCGGCAGGAGGCTCGCGACTGCCTCATTGAGGCCCAGGCCGATGATGTTGCGGATGGCGGCCGCGCCCGGGCTCGGCAGGCCCACGTCGCCCAGGGCGGACTCGAAACAGCGCACGATCTTGCCGGCCGAGTCCATGAGCGTGCCGTCCCAGTCGAACACGATGAGTGCGTAGTCACGCGGTTTCATGGAGTCGGTCCAGCACGGCCTGCAGATCGGGAGGCAATGGGGATTGTGCATGCACTTTGCAACCGCTCGTGGGGTGCACAAATTCGAGCCGCGCGGCGTGCAAAAACAGGCGGCGCAAGCCGAGCCCGCGCATCTCGCGGTTGAAATCCCGATCACCATACTTATCGTCGCCGGCGATCGGGTGGCCCAGATGCGCAGCGTGCACGCGCGCCTGGTGGGTGCGTCCCGTCACGAGCCTTATCTCGACCAAGGTCTCGTGCGCGTAGCTTCGGCGCGGCGTGAAGTAACTCTCCGCCTCCTGCCCCTCCTCGGCAACCCGCACCATCCGCTCGCCGGACTGCAGGCGGCCTTTCTCCAGCACCGTGCGCACGCTGCGACCGCGTCCGCGCCAGCGGCCGCGCACCAGCGCCAGGTAGCGCTTGTCCATGCCGCCCTCACGCATCTGCCGATGCAGGTTGGTCAGCGCGGTGCGCGTCTTGGCCAGCAGCAGGCAGCCGGAGGTCCCGCGGTCGAGTCGGTGGACAAGCTCCAGCCCCGTCTCCGCGGGCCGCGCGCTGCGCAGCGCCTCGATCACGCCCAGCCCGATGCCGGTTCCGCCGTGCACGGCCATACCCGCCGGTTTGTCGATGATGAGCAGGTCCTCATCCTCGTACAACACGCGCTCTTCGAGCCACCGGTAGCCCTCGGCAGGAGCGCGCGAGGCCGCCGGGGCCATCCGGACCGGCGGCAGGCGAACCTGGTCACCCTCCTCCAGGCGGTACTCAGGTCTGGCGCGAGCGCCATTGACCCGCACTTCGCCCTTGCGCAGGATGCGGTAGATGCGGCTTTTGGGAACGCCCTTGAGCTCGCGGATGAGGAAATTGTCGAGCCGCTGGCCGGCGTGCCGGCGGTCGATGCTGACGTGGCGCACGCCCAGATCGGGCGAGCGGGTTTGGTTTTTCATGTCAATCTGATGATAACAGATTGCCGCTGCGCTACTTGGTTGATATATTGCGAAAAGCTGTCGCGGCGAGGCGTACTTTATTGGAGCGCCAACCCGCGACCCGAGCCAACCGTAGCTGGCGGCGTTAACGGTTTTTCGCCCCGGGCATCAGCTGCCCCGGGGAATCGGCCCGACGGTTTCCGTCCGAGCGACTCGCCTGAACAACCACAGGGGTCGGGGCCAAAAAGGGTTGCGCGTCTCTCACCCTTTGAGACGTAGAGGCGCACTAGACAAGACGCACAGGTTTTCTCCGCTCTGGGGTGAGCGTGGGCCCGTCCGGACAGGACGTGAGCCGCCTTCCCAGCCGCTGGACAGGCGCTGCATTTGAGAGGACAGCGCTACGCCGCCGTGAGCGGGCATTGCCCGGGCGTCGGGGATTTCACAACACAATGAAGCGTATTCTGTTCAACGCAACTCACCCCGAGGAGTTGCGGTTGGCCGTCGTTGACGGCCAAAAGCTCCTCGATCTCGACATCGAATCGTCCACTTACCAGCAGAAGAAGGGCAACATCTACAAGGCCAAGGTCACGCGCGTCGAGCCCTCGCTCGAGGCCGCGTTCGTCGACTACGGCACCGAGCGCCAGGGCTTCCTGCCGCTGAAGGAAATATCGCGCATCTACTTCCAGGGCTACGACGACCGTACGCCCATGAGCCAGGTCAAGATCCGCGACGTCATCAAGGAAGGCCAGGAGCTCATCGTCCAGGTCGACAAGGAGGAGCGCGGCACCAAGGGCGCGGCGCTCACTACCTTCATCTCGCTGGCCGGGCGCTATCTGGTGCTGATGCCGAACAACCCCAAGGGCGGCGGCATCTCCCGGCGCATCGAGGGCGAGGAACGGGCCGAGCTGCGCGAGGCAATGGCCCAGCTCAAGATTCCGGACGACTACGCGCTGATCGCGCGCACCGCGGGCATCGGCCGCTCGGTCGAAGAGCTGCAATGGGATCTCGACTACCTGGTGGCGACCTGGGACGCCATCACCAAGGCCGCGGCCGAGCGCCCCGCCCCCTTTCTGATCTACCAGGAATCGAACCTGGTGGTGCGCGCGGTGCGCGACTACCTGCGGGCCGACATCGGCGAGGTGCTGGTCGACAACGCCGAGATCTTCGAACGCATGCGCAAGTTCGTCCAGCAGGTAGCGCCCCAGTACATCGACCGGGTGCGCCTGTACAAGGACGACACGCCGCTGTTCTCGCGCTTCCAGATCGAGCACCAGATCGAATCGGCGTTCTCGCGCGAGGTGCGCCTGCCCTCGGGCGGGGCCATCGTGTTCGACAAGACCGAGGCCCTGGTCACGATCGACGTCAACTCGGCGCGCGCCACCAAGGGCGCCGACATCGAGGAGACCGCGCTCAACACCAACCTCGAGGCGGCCGAGGAGATCGCGCGCCAGCTGCGCCTGCGCGACCTCGGAGGTCTCATCGTCATTGACTTCATCGACATGACCCCGGAGCGCAACCGCCGCGAGGTCGAGAACCGCCTGAGCGAGGCCCTCAAGGTCGACCGCGCGCGCGTGCAGGTCGGGCGCATCTCGCGCTTCGGCCTGCTCGAGATGTCGCGCCAGCGCCTGCGGCCAGCGCTGGGGGAAACCTCAAGTCTCGTGTGCCCACGCTGCGAGGGTACCGGCCACATCCGCGGCGTGCAGTCCTCGGCGCTGTCGGTGCTGCGCATGATCCAGGAAGAGGCGATGAAGGAAAACACCGCGGCCGTGCACGTGCACCTTCCGATCGAGACGGCGACCTTCCTGTTGAACGAAAAACGCCACGAGCTGAGCTCTATCGAGTCGCGCATCGGCACGCCGATCATGGTGATCGCCACGCCCGAGCTCGAAACCCCGCATTACCACATCCGGCGCCTGCGCCTGGAAGAGTACGAAGAAGAGGCCGACATCCCGAGCTACGAAATCGAGATGGTCGAAGACGAGGAGGAAGAGGAAGAGCTGCCCCCGCCCGGCGCCCCGAGCCCGGAGCAGCCAGTCATCGGACCGTTGAGCCACGTGCCGAGCCCGCCGCCACCGCCGGCTGCGCCCAAAAAAACCGAAGGCGGGCTGGCGCGCTTCTTCCGCCTGCTGTTCGGCGGAGCGCCGGAAGAAAAGAAGGAAGCCGTGCCCGCCGCTCCCGCGCCGCGCGCGGGTCGCCCGCCGCGCCGCGAGCAGGCCCG
>CAYZVX010000047.1:0-22311 GCA_964482055.1 uncultured Acidiferrobacteraceae bacterium | reverse complement strand
TCCAGGGCGACGCGATCGCGCGCAGCGGGATGACCGTGCCGCAACTGGCACACCGCGCGCACCGGCAGGCTGGCCGAATCGCGCGCCAGGCGTTCGACCGGCGCGCCGACGAAAACCTCCCCCTCCTCCAGCACCCGCAGGTAGAAACCAGTCCGGCCGCTTGCCGCAAAGAGCCGCGGGAAATCTCCGATGCCGGTGCGCAGCGCGAGCTTGAAGCAGGGCGTGCGCGGCTGGCTCACTTGCAGGACCGCACTGCCGACGCGCAGCACATCACCGATCCACGTCTCGTCCTCGTTCATGCCAGCGACTGTCAGGTTTTCGCCAAAGAACCCGAACGGCAGATCGCTGCGTTCGAGCACCGCGGCCCAGTGCGCATAGTGCTCGCGCGGGTAGAGATAGACGGCCTTGTGGGGCCCGCCATGGACGCGTAGATCGGCCTGGCCGTCGCCGGCGAGATTCGTCGCACCGATGCGCACCGGTCCCGGAACCGGTCGCTTAAAAATGCCGGTCGCAACGGTCCGGCCCTGGTACTCGACGCGGCGCGGCGTACCGACGTTGACCGAAACCAGACGCATCAGGCTCAGTCGCCACCCAGCATGGCGCGCCTGAGATCGCCGTCGGCGGGTTTGTCGCCCAGCCAGATCCCGAGCCAGGCCTGCATGAAGTCCTCGCCCTCGATCGTGCCCTGCTGCTCGTTGTTGACAACGACGCGCGTTCCGCTCCCCGGCAGATACTCGAGGCGAATGACATCGCCGCGGCGTGCGGTGCGAAACAGCGCGTTGAACCGGTCGATGCGGTCCTGGAGACGCTCGCGCTGCGCCGCGGACAGGTTGGCGCTGAATCCGTCGTTCCAGGCGTCGACCAGCTTTTCCTTCGAGACCTCGCTGTGCAGGAAATGCATGTGCACCGCGACCGGACCGCTGTGGCGCAGGATCGCCGCGGCGTCGGTCGTGCGGGCCGGCAGGTAGAGAGCCCCGACATAGACCTTGACGAAGAACTTGCTGCGCACGCCGGCGCCGTTCAGCACGAGCGGTGGCGGGTCGGCCCCGAGCGCGACCGTAGCGGGCAGCTTCACACCGGCCACCTCTTTGGCGGTGGCGACGGACGCCAACAAGATGAGACTCAATGCCAACGGGATCCGTTTGCGCATGGTCACCTCCTCGGGCAAGCGCAATGCTACCAAACTTGCATGCCGCCTGGGCTGCGCTTGACGTACAAAGGCGTTCTTGTAGACTGCCGACTCATGCTCACCCTGTCGCCCAACGTGTGCCGCCGCATTCCGATGGTCCGCACCATCCGGGTGAAGTGGCGCGCGCCGGCGTGCCTTGGGGGAACGAGCTGAGCAGTCGCGCCAGGTCGTAGCTAAGCTAATTCTTCCGAAGGCCACAGGGCGCAAGTTCTGTGGCCTTCGCGCTTTCTGAAGGGGACATTCGATGTCGGTACCGGCTGCCTTTCTTGCCGTGGTCCTGATCTGGTCGACCACGCCGCTCGCCGTGAAGTGGAGCGGCGAGGGCCCCGGCTATCTGCTCGGCGCGCTCGGGCGCATGACGCTCGCGGCACTGCTGTGCGTGGCGCTGCTCGTCGCGCTGCGCCGCGATTTTCCCTGGCACCGCGCGGCACGGCGCGCGTACCTGAGCGGCGCGCTTGGCGGCTACGGCTCGATGTTGTGCGTCTACTGGGCCGCACAGCACCTGCCCTCCGGCCTGATCGCGGTGCTGTTCGCGTTGACACCGCTCGTGACGGCGGTGCTGGCGCGACACGTGCTCGCCGAGCGCGGCCTCACGGCTGCACACCTCGCCGGGATCGCGCTCGGGCTCACCGGCCTCGCGGTCATCTTTGGCGACGGACTGGCCGTCGGACCGCAGGCCGTGGCCGGGCTCGGCGTGCTGTCGATCGCCGTGCTGCTGCACGCCCTGAGCCTTGTGCTCGTCAAGCGTTACGGCAGCGAGCTGCCGAGCCTCACGATCACGAGCGGGGCGCTGCTCATCGTCGTGCCGCTATTCTTCGCGACCTGGCTCGTCATCGACGGCCATGCCCCGGCGGCGCTGCCGGCGCGCGCCGTCGCCGCCATCGCCTACCTCGGCGTGATTGGATCGATGGTGGGGTTCACGCTTTACTTCTACGTGATCAAGCGCGTGCGCGCCAACAGCGTCGCGCTGATCACGCTCATCACGCCGGTCGCCGCCTTGCTCGTCGGCCGCGTGTTCAACGCCGAGCAGGTGGGTCCGCGCGTCTGGGCCGGAACGGCCCTGGTGCTGTCGGGACTTGCGCTGCATCAATGGGGTGGCCTCGCCGTGCGCCGCATCAGTGCCTTCGCCGCTAACCGCTAAGAGGCGCGCGCGGGCGCGACTAACCGATCAAGGCGCGACAAGGAAAGCAAGATGAACGCGGCGCATCGCCCACCACTGGCGCTGGCGCCGCGTTACAGTTCGCTGCATGCGCGCCAAAAAAAGCGCCGCGCGACCGCCTGCCGCACGCTGACGCGGCGCTCTCAAGCGCCGGTCGGAGCAGGCGCGCGATCAGGTCCCGCTCAGGTAGCTCTTGGCCTCCTCACCCGGGTTGGGCAGCCCGGCGACGCGCCAGGCATTGAGGCAGGTCTGGAATAGATCGTGCACCCAGTGCCGGTCCTTGTGATGGCGCCGGCAGACTTGGCTCATCGCTGGCGCCACGCCGTAGCGCGCGTAGTGCTCGCGCAGTGCGCGGATCACCTCCCAGTGCTCCGGACCGAGCTCGCCCAATCCTTCGCGGCGCGCGATCTCGCGCGCAAGGTCTTCGTTCCACGCCTCCGGGTTGACAAGCAGACCGTCTTCATCGAACTGCGCTGCGGTACGTTCGGCCGTGGTGGCAGGCATTGGACACCTCCTTTGAGCGGCGGCCGATCGTCGTTGCCGGAAGTACGCGATCGGCGCGACCGCAACTATCGGGAAACCCAAAAGAAGTCTACACCCGCGCCTGCGTGTCGACACAACCGCCGGTGCGAATTCTGCACGACCAGTGGCGGAACGGCGCAAAACCGCTTCCCTCACGGTTGATCGGGAAGAATACTTACATCCTTGATGGCAACGCGCGCGCACGACATGACCCGATCCGACAGCGACATCGCGACCGTGGCTGCCGACGCGACCAGGACGCGTGCGCGCGATGGCGCAGGAAAACCGCTGCCGGTGGCGCTGCGGCTGATGCGGGCGGCGTTTCGGCGGCTCGGCGCTGTCGCTCCGCAACTTGCGGGGCGCTGGGCGGCCCACCTCTGGTTCCGCCCGCCACGCTATGCCCCGCCGGCGCGGGAACGGGAGCTGCTCGCGCGCGCCCAGCACCTGTCGATGCAACACGCTGACAAGCGAATCGCTATCTACGCCTGGGGTAACGGACCCATTGTGTTGCTGGTGCACGGTTGGTCGGGGCGTGGCGCGCAGATGGGCGCCTTCGTTGAGCCGCTCGTGGCGGCTGGCTTTCGCGCGACCGCCTTTGATGCGCCGGCGCACGGCCAAAGCACCGGCACGGACACCAACCTGCCGGAAGTAAGCGCGGTGCTCCGGGCGATAGCACACGAACATGGCCCGGCGCACGCCGTGATTGCGCACTCCTTTGGCGTCCTGTGCACGCTCTACGCGCTGAGCGAGGGGCTGCGCGCGGCGCGTGTCGTCGGCATCAGCCCGCCCGCCACCATCGAGGGCATGGTCGATAAGTTCGCCGCACAGCTTGCGATACCGGCGCCGGCCGTATCGGCCATGCGCGGCTATTTCGAAGCGCGCTTCGGTGCGGACCTGTGGACGCGCTATTCCCCGCTGCGCCTGGCCGGCAGGATGAACGTCCCGGCCCTGATCGTCCACGATGATGAGGACTCGGACGTGCCGTGGCAGGAAGGCGAGGCGCTCGCGCGGGCCTGGCCCGGCGCGCAGTTCCAGCGCACCCACGGGCTCGGACATCGGCGTGTGCTGCGCGACCCGGACGTCATCGCGCAGGCCGTGCGTTTCATCGGGGTCTCGACCCGCAAGCCCCAACCGCACTAGTGCCACGATCCGATCTGTAGGAACATGGGACCGGGTGGCGCCGCGCGTTTACACGGGTGCGCGGGGCCCGCGCTAACGACTTCGGATAACAACAAGGCAGCACGGCCGTTCCGATCCATGAGCGACGATCTGCAGATTGTTCCTCTCTCGCGCAGCGCCGCGGAAATCCGTCGGTTTCTCAGAGTTCCGTACGCCATCTACGCGGGCGACCCGTATTGGGTGGCGCCGCTCATGATGGACCTCAAGCAGGTATTTGAGGACCGCAACCCGTTCTTCCAGCACGCCGAGATGCAGCTGTGGATCGCACGCCAAGGCCGCCGGGATGTGGGGCGCATCGCCGGGATCGTGGACCGAACCCACAACGAACTGCACGGCGAGCGCACGGCCTTCTTTGGGTTCTTCGAGTCGGTCAACGATCCCGAGGTGAGCGCGGGACTATTCCAGTCGGTCTTCGACTGGGCGCGCGGCCGCGCCATGCACCGCGTGCTCGGCCCGGTCAACCCCTCGCTCAACGAGGAGTGCGGGCTGCTCGTCGACGGCTTTGATGCATCGCCGGTCATCATGATGCCGTACAACCCGCGCTACTACATGGATCTCATCACGCGCGCGGGCTTCGTCAAGGCCAAGGACCTGTTCGCGTTCCGCCGCGACATCGCGGGCAGCTCGATCGAGCGGCTCGACCGCATCGTGGACGTGTTCCGCCGCCGCCAGAAGGACATCACGATCCGCCCGCTGCGCAAGGCGGCGCTCGAGCAGGACTTGCAGAAGATCAAGAACGTGTACAACACCGCCTGGGAGCTCAATTGGGGTTTCGTGCCGATGAGCGATGCGGAGATCGATTTCATGGCGGCACGCCTGAAGCCGTTGCTGTTCGAAGGCATCGTCTGGCTGGCCGAGGCGAGCGAGGAGCCCATCGGCTTTCTGCTCGCCCTGCCGGACTTCAACGAGGCGCTGAAGCCCTTGCGCGGCCGCCTGCTCACGGCGCGGTTGCTGGGATTCCTGCCCTACGCGTTCGGCTGGAAGCGCCCGCGCATCGCACGCGTGCTGGTGCTCGGCGTGAAAGCGCCATACCGAAACCGCGGCATCGAGTCGGTGATGCTGGCCGAGGCGCTGCGCGCCGGCTACGCCGCGGGTTTCCAGGTGTGCGAAGCCTCCTGGACACTGGAAGACAACGTCGCCGTCAACCGGCTCATCGAAAGCCTCGGCGGGCAGGTTTACAAGACCTACCGCATCTACGAACGGCCGCTGTAGCCCGCCGCACCGGCGGCATTGGCCGGCGCGCCGCCGAAGCGGCGGTACAGCCATTCCGCGACCGGGATGAGCAGCAGCGCCGTCAGTGCCCCGGCCAGCACGTCGACCGCGTAGTGGTAGCGGCAGTACACGGTCGCGATGCTCATCATCACCACCATGAACCAGTGCAGGGCGCGCACGCGCGGCAGGTAGCGCGCGGAGAAGATCGCGGTCACGATCGCCACCGCGACATGGCTGCTCGGAAAGGCGGCGCCGGCCGGCTCGAAGTAGTCGTAGAGCGCGCCCATGATCTGGAAGAACACGCCGGCCTGCACCGCCGCCGGGAAGGTGACCGCGGGATAGAGCGCCTGCAGATCGGCGGGCAGCACGTAGCCCGGGACTTCCGAATAGAACACGCGCGGGCCGATCACGGGATAGAAGATGTAGGCGAGATAGCAGCAGAAAAAGACGAACGAGGTGACCGACACGAAGTGGAAGAACTGCCGTCGGTCCTTGAGATACAGCGCGAGCCCGACGCCGGCGATCATTACGTAATAGGAAAAGTACGAGAAGTACATCACCTCGCTCACCCACCGCGAGGGGAAGCGGTCCATCAGCGTGAGGCCGGGCTGGAACCCGAACAGCCATTGCTCCAGGCGAATCACCTGGTGATCGAGCACGCCGTGCGTGAACATCTGGTTGAGCGCACCGATCTCGCGGTAGAAAGGCGCGTACAGCAGTATCGGGTAGAAGTGGCGGAAGAAGGAAAGCTCGACCCGTTGCGGCGCACGCGCGTGCGCGCTGACGAGCCCATGGACGAGCGCGACGCCGGACAGGTGCGCCGCGATGAGCCACGGCCAGTGCGGCACGGTGCCGCCATGGAACAGCAGCACCATCAGCGCCACGAGCAGCAGGTAGGCCTGCGTGGCATAGTCGACGAACAGGTAGCTCCGGGTCACGTGCGGCGGGCCACTCCTCAGCGCAACCAGCCGTGGCGGCGGTACCAGGCAAGCGTGCTGGCGATGCCCTCGCGCAAACCCGTGGCCGGCTCGATGCCAAGCTCCTCGCGCAGCCGCCGGCCGTCGCACACCCAGCCGGGGGCGGCGAGCTCCGGGTATTTTTGCAGGTTCACGATACTCGGCCGTCCGCGGATTCGCGCGATGACCTCACCGGCCAGGCACGCCGGCCACAGTAGCGGCAGCGGCAGCGGAACCTGCACGGTGTCCACTCCCAGCTGGCGGCCGATCTCGGCGGTCAGCTCATGCGCCGTGGTCACCGCGCGGTGCGCCACGTTGAAGATTCGATTCTCGATCGGCAGGCGATTGAGGAACGCGATCACCGCGCGCGCCACGTCCTGCACGTATACGAGGCTCAGCTCCTGACGGCCGGCGCCGAAGCTCGGTACCCAGCGCGAGCGCGCCGCCTTGAACATGAGCAGGAAATCGCCGTCGCGCGGGCCGTACACCGCGGCCGGCCGCAGGATCGCGAACGGCACGCGGGCATGATCGCGCACGGCACGCTCGCCGGCGAGCTTGCTGCGTCCGTAGTGGGTCACTGGCGCGGGCTCATCATCCTCGCGCGCCGGCGCCGCGGCGCGCGCCGGGTGCGAGGCGGCGAGGCTCGAGATCAGGACGAATCGCTGAATTTGGGCTTGACGTTGATTGACCGCATCGACGAGGTTGCGCGTGCCGTCGCGGTTGACGCGGTAATACTCGGCGCGGCCGATCGCCTTGGTGCAGCCGGCGCAGTGGATGACGTGCGTGATTCCCGCGAGCGCGGCCGCCAGGCTCGCCGGCTCGGTGATCGAACCGACGCGCACGTCCACACGGGACAGGTGCGGCTCGATGAAGTGCCGGTGGCTGCCCGGCCGAAGCAGGATCGCGGTGGAAATGCCGCGCTCGACCAGAAGGTCGAGGATATGACTGCCAACGAACCCGCTCGCACCGGTGAGCAGGACCTTCATGCGCGCTGCCCGGACGTCCGCGCGGCGGCGGTCATCGCCGCTCAGATGAGACCGAGCTCTTTGCCGACCTTCGCCAGCTTGTCGAGGGCGAAATCGATCTGCGCGTCCGTGTGCGTCGCCATGAGGCTGATGCGGATGAGCTCGCGGCCGGGCGGCACCGCCGGTGAGACGATCGGGTTCACGAACACGCCCTCTTCCTGCAGGCGCTTGCACATGGTGAAGGCGTTCATGAGGCTGCCGCAATACACCGGCAGGATGGGGCTCTGCGAGCCGCCGAGATCGAAGCCGAGCGACAGCAGCCCCTTCTTCATGCGCTCGGTCACCGCCCACAGCCGCGCGATGCGTTCCGGTTCGGCTGCCATGATCTCGAGCGCCGCCAGCACCGCACCGGCGTTGGCCGGGCTCATGCTGGCGCTGAAGATCAGCGTGCGCGAATGGTGCTTGAGGTAGTCGATGGTGGCCGCGTCCGAGGCGATGAAGCCACCGAGGCTGGCGAGCGACTTGCTGAACGTGCCCATGATCAGCTGCACCTGGTCGGTCAGGCCGAAGTGGCTGGCGGTGCCCGCGCCGTTGCGCCCGAGCACGCCGATCGCGTGGGCGTCGTCGATCATGATCGCCGCGTTGTGCTCGCGTGCCAGGCGGCAGATGTCCGGCAGCGGCGCCACGTCGCCCTCCATGCTGAACACGCCGTCGAACACGATCAGCTTGCCGGCGTTACGATCGATGCCCTTCAGCCGGTGCTCGAGCGCGGCGACATCGTTGTGCGCATAGCGCAGCAACTGCCCCGGCGACAGCATGCAGCCCTCGTTGAGGCTCGCGTGGTTGCTCTTGTCGGCGATGATGTACTCGCCCTTGCCGACCAGGACGCTGATCACGCCGAGGTTCACCTGGAACCCGGTGCTGTACAGGAGCGCGGCTTCCTTGCCGACCAGCTGCGCGAGCGCCTGCTCGAGCTTGATGTGAATCTCGAGCGTGCCGTTGAGGAAGCGCGAGCCGGCGCAGCCGGTGCCGTATTGCTCGATCGCCCGGCGCGCGGCCTCCTTGACCTTCGGGTGGTTGGTGAGCCCGAGGTAGCTGTTCGAACCGAGCATCAGGACCTTCTTGCCATCGATGATGACCTCGGTGTCCTGGGCCGAGGAAATCTCGCGGAAGTACGGATACAGGCCCATGGCCCGCACCTGGTCCGCCATCCTGTAGTCGCGGACCTTGCGGAACAGGGGCAAGGCACTCCGATCCGCCGTGCTTTCGGCTGGTCGGCCGGCCGCCGTCACGCTGTCGGTCTGGGCGCTCGCAGTGTGGTTAATCGCACGTGTTGCCGCTTCGCGATCCATAGGCAATGCCTCGGCTCCTTTTTTGTTGCGGCAGCCTCGTTATTCGGCTGCTCCCCAAGCTGTCACAGTCCTGTAAGCATTATGACATACGCGTCCGCCGCAAAAAAAAGCGCCGCACCATCGCGCCGGCCCCGACCGCGACCGTGCCGGATGCGCGCGGCCACGGCGAAGCACCGTCTCTGGCCGGGCCGAGACGGTGGCGGCTCGTGCCGCGCATGACATCCTAAAGAAGATGTCAGCCCGGCTTGGCGCGCAGATACTGGTTGGGCCACGGAGCCTGCGCGCCGAGCGCGTGCGCCGCGTGCAGCGGCCAATACGGATCGCGCAGCAGCTCGCGGCCGAGCAACACGGCATCGGCCAGCCCGGTGGCAACGATCTGCTCGGCCTGCATCGCGTTGGTAATGAGCCCAACCGCACCGGTGGCGATGCCCGCCTCGCGCCGGATCGCGGTGGCGAACGGTGTCTGAAAGCCGGGGCCCGCGGGCATCTTGGCATCGGGCACGAGCCCACCGCTCGAGCAGTCGATCAAATCGATGCCGGCGTCCTTGAGCCGGCGCGCGAGCTCGATCGACTGCACCAGGTCCCAGCCGTCCGGCATCCAGTCGGTCGCCGAGATGCGCACGAACAGCGGGCGCTCGGGCGGCCAGACCTCGCGCACCGCGCGCGCCACGCGCAGCGGCAGGCGCAGGCGGTTGTCGAGCGATCCGCCGTACTCGTCGGTGCGCTGGTTGGACAGCGGCGACAGGAACTCGTGCAGCAGATAGCCGTGCGCCATGTGCAGCTCCACCACCTCGAAACCAGCGGCGAGTGCGCGCCGCGCGGCATCGACGAACCGCGTAACCACCCTGTCGATCTCGGCGGCCGTGAGGGCGCGCGGCAGCGGATAGCCCGGCGCGAACGGGATGGGGCTCGGCGCCACGGTCTGCCAACCGCCCTGCCCTTCGGTGAGCGGCTTGCCACCCTTCCAGGGCAGATCGGTCGAGGCCTTGCGCCCGGCGTGCGCGAGCTGGATCCCGGCAACCGCCCCGCTGGCCTTGATGAAGCCGACGATCGGGGCAAAGGCGCGTGCATGCGCATCCGACCAGATGCCGAGACACGCCGGCGTGATGCGGCCTTCCGGCGCAACCGCGCTTGCCTCCACCATGACGAGCCCCGCCCCGCCGACGGCGCGGCTGCCCAAGTGCACGAGGTGCCAGTCATTGGCGAGGCCGTCGACCGCCGAGTACTGACACATCGGCGAGACGAAGACCCGATTGCGGAACGTGACCTCACGCAGGCGCAACGGCGAAAACAACTGGGCCATGCTGGCAGCTCTCCGGTCGATGGCGGCACGCCGATCAAGTGCTCGTCGAAAAACAGTATCTCAAACGCGGCGGCGCGACTCGTTGATCTTCATCAAAACCGGTTCGTTGTCGGTCCCGGGTCCGGGGTGTCAAAATTACGCGCATGCGCCGCCCACCGTTGACGCGCCCGCTTTGCGCGATCGCCGCGGTCCTGCTGTGGGCGCCGGCGCTGGCCCCGGCGTTTTACTGCGGGGAGCAGCTGATCGAGGTCAACGCCAGGGAAGAGGAGGTCCTCGGCAAGTGCGGGGTGCCCGACTGGAGCGAGACCTGGGAGGAGGAACTGCTGCAGCGATCGCCGGATGAGGCCTTCGAGCGCAGCACGACCGTTGCCTACGCCGAGTGGATCTACGACCTCGGGCCGAACCGGTTGATCCGCATACTCGGGTTTCGCAACGGGGTGCTCAAAACCATCGACACGCGTCCCTATGCGCCGGCACCGGGTGGCGAGTGCAGCGCGCGGATCGTCGAGATTGGCGATACCAAATTCGAAGTATTGCGCAAATGCGGGCCGCCGGCGGCGCGCACGCAGGTGACGGAAAAACGCACGGAGCCGCTCGACCCGGTACTGCGCCGGCGCTACACGATTACGACGGAACGCTGGACCTACCGCGGAACGGGCGAGGCGCTGGCGCGCACCGTGGTATTCCGCAACCGCCGCGTGATCGACATCGAATCCGCCAGCCGCTCTTCTTAGGCGCGGTCGCGCGCGCAGCTCACAGGTAGATCATCTTGCGCGTCATGCCGCCGTCGAGCATGAAGTTCGCGCCGGTGACGAACCCGGCCTCCTCCGACACAAGGTAGGCGACACACGCCGCGACATCCCCGGGCCGGCCGACGCGGCCGGCGAGGTGCTGCGCGTGATCGGCCTCGCTCAGGGTCGCCTGCCGGGCAAAGCCGCAACCGCGCCGTCCCTGGCGCGCGGCCCTCGCCTCGTTCCCATCGGCGACGCGCTTCTTCTTCCACGCCGAGACGTCGATCCAGCCGGGGCTCACGCAGTTGACGCGTACCTCGGGGCCCAGGCTCGCGGCGAGCGCGTGGGTGAGCGCCACCAGTCCGCCCTTGGACGCCGCATAGGCTTCAGTGTTCGGTTCGGACATGAAGGCGCGCGTCGAGGCGATGTTGACGATGGCGCCGCGCGTCTTGCGCAGGTGCGGCGCCGCGTGCTTGGCGCACAGGAACGCACCGCTCAGGTTCACGCCGAGCACGTGGTTCCAGTCGGCGAGCGTGAGCTCGGCGAGCGGCACGGTATGGCCGATGCCGGCGTTGTTGATGAGCGCATCGAGCCGACCGAAGGTGGCGAGCGCGGCCTCCACGGCGGCCCGCACCTGGTACTCATCGGCGACGTTCGTGCGCTGAAAGCGCAGCGGCCCGAGCGCCTGGTATTCCTCGACCGTCTCGCGCCCGGCCTCCTCGTCGATCTCGGCGATCAGCACCGCCCAGCCATCGCGCAGCATGCGCTGCGCGATGGCCTTGCCGATCCCCTGCCCGGCGCCGGTGACGAGCGCGACCTTGCGCGGGTCCATGCGGCGCACGAACGCCTAGGCCGCGACCTTCGGCAGGTGCTTGATCGACTCCTCGATCGCCGCCTTCGGGTACTCGTAGTCCTCAAGCTGCCCGGCGAAGTACTTGTCGTACGCCGCCATGTCGAAGTGCCCGTGACCGGAGAGATTGAACAGGATCACCTTGGGCTCGCCGGTCTGCTTGGCGGCGAGCGCCTCGTCGATCGCCGCGCGGATCGCATGACAGGACTCGGGCGCCGGGATGATGCCCTCGGCGCGCGCGAACTGCACACCGGCCTCGAAGGTTGGCAGCTGCTTGACCGCGATCGCCTCGATCAGGCCCTCGTGCACGAGCTGCGAGACGAGCGGGGAGTCGCCGTGGTAGCGCAGCCCGCCGGCGTGGATGCCGGGCGGCACGAAATCGTGGCCGAGCGTGTACATCTTCATGAGCGGCGTCATGCCGATGGCATCGCCGAAGTCATAGGCATACACGCCCTTGGTGAGCGTCGGGCAGGAGGCGGGCTCGACGGCGAGCAGACGCACCTTCTTGCCCGCGGCCTTGTCGGCGAAGAACGGGAACGCGATGCCGGCGAAGTTCGAACCGCCGCCGCAGCAACCGATCACCACGTCCGGATAGTCGCCGGCCTTGGCCATCTGTGCCTTCGCTTCCTGGCCGATGACGGTCTGGTGGTGCAGCACGTGGTTGAGCACACTCCCCAGCGAATAGTTCGTGTCCTTGCGCGTGGCCGCCTCTTCCACGGCCTCGGAGATCGCGATACCGAGCGAGCCGGGACAGTTCGGATCCTGCGCCAGGATCTTGCGCCCGGCCTCGGTGAGGTTGGTCGGGCTCGCCAGCACCTCCGCGCCCCAGGTCTGCATCATGGAGCGGCGAAAGGGCTTCTGCTCGTAGCTCACCTTGACCATGTACACGCGCACCTCGATGCCGAACATGCGCCCGGCGAGCGCGAGCGAGGAGCCCCACTGCCCGGCGCCGGTCTCGGTGGTGAGCCGGTGGATGCCGGCCTCCTTGTTGTAGTAGGCCTGCGCCACCGCCGTGTTCGGCTTGTGCGAGCCGGCCGGGCTCACGCCCTCGTACTTGTAGTAGATCCTGGCCGGCGTGCCGAGCGCGGCTTCCAGGCGATGCGCGCGGTAAAGCGGGCTCGGGCGCCACAGGCGGTAGATCTCGCGCACCGGCTCCGGAATCGGGATCCAGCGATTGCCGCTCACCTCCTGTTCGATGAGCTGCGGCGGGAAGATCGCACCCAGCGCCTGCGGTGGCACCGGCTTGCCGTCGGGCCCGAGCGGCGGCGCCGGCGGATTGGGCATATCGGCGATGACGTTGTACCACTGCGTCGGGATCTCCGACTCATCGAGCAGGATCTTGGTCTGCGGCATGGGCTGCCTCCAGGTGGTCAATTAGAGTTATCGAGCGCGCATCGGCGCGCCGACCATTATCAGGCGATCCGTCAGCGCTGCAACTTGATTTCGGTCAACGCCGAACGAGCGCGGACCACCCGGACCGCGGGGGTCGGCCCGGGCGGCTGGCGCGCAGCCGGTCAGCTCACGCCGTGCTGCTTGAACCAGGCCTGCATGCGCTTCCAGCCGTCCTCGGCCGGTTGCTTGCGATAGCTCGGCCGATAGTCGGCGTGGAAAGCATGCGGAGCCTCGGGATAGATCACGATCTCGGAGCGGCTCTTCGCCGCCTTGAGGTCGTCCTGGAACATCTCGACCACCTCGACGGGGATGCCCTGGTCGGCGCCGCCGTACAGGCCGAGCACCGGGGCCTTGATCTCGGCGGCGAGCTCGATCGGCTGCCTGGGGTGAAGCTCATCCTTGTCGCCGGTGAGCCGGCCGTACCAGGCGACGCCGGCCTTTAGCTTCGGGTTGTGCGCGGCGTACAGCCACACGATGCGCCCGCCCCAGCAGAAGCCGGTGATGGCGAGCTTCTCGCCATTGCCGCCGTTGGCGGCCGCCCACTTGGCGGTGGCGTCGAGGTCGGACAGCACCTGCGCATCCGGCGTCTTCGCCACGACGGTAGTGAGAATGGTCTGGACATCGGGCAGCTTGCGCACGTCACCCAGGCGCACGAACAGCTCCGGTGCGACGGCGAGGTAACCGAGCTTGGCGAGCCGCCGGCAAGTGTCGGCGATGTACTCGTGCACGCCGAAGATCTCGGAGACGACCAGCACCACTGGAAAGTTGCTGCCCGTGGCCGGCATGGCGCGATAGGCGGGAATGCTCCCATCCGTGGTCGGGATCTTCACCTCGCCGGCACTGAGCCCGGCGGTATCGGTCTTGATGGCGGTCTGAGACGCCACCGGTTGCACGGCGGCGGCAAAACCGGCGCCCAGCAGCGTTACGACGAACTCGCGGCGCGTGAGCTCGGTCTTGGGCTTCGGGGTCAGGCTTGCCAGATCAGCTTCGATGCTCATGCTCTGCTCCTCGTGTGGTTATTCGGGTCCCGGCACGCGCAGCTGGCCGGCCCGGCATCGTAACTAAGGCTTGTGCCCGGGAAAAGGACGCACACTATTCGCGCCCTCGGCGGTTGTGCGATCATGCCGGCCGTTGTCCGCCACGCGGTCATGAATTACCTCGCGCACACCTTTCTTTCCCACGAGTCCGACGCCGCGATCCTTGGCGCCTTGCTCGGCGATTTCGTCAAGGGCGCGCTTGGCGATGAGCACACGCCGGCGATCCGCGACGCCATCCGGCTGCACCGCGCCATCGATCGCTACACCGACCAGCACGAAATCGTCGCAACGAGCCGATCACGCGTGAGCCGCGCGCGCCGGCGCTTCGCGGGCATTCTGGTCGATGTGTTCTACGACCATTTCCTCGCCGCCCACTGGGGCCGGTTCAGCACCACGCCGCTCGAGGTCTTCACCGCGCAGGTCTATGCGGCGCTGCAGCCGCCGCGCGCGAGCTATCCGCAGCGCCTGCAACGAGTGCTGCCGCACATGACGCGCGAGGACTGGCTGGCGTCGTACGCGCAAATCGCATCGGTTGACGCCGCGCTCAACGGCATCGCGCGGCGCTTCAATCGCTTTCCGCGCGCGCGGGTATTGCAGGACGCGGTGCAGGAGCTCACCGGCAATTACGCCGCGCTCGAATCGGATTTCCTCGCGTTCTTTCCGGAGCTCATCCGGTTCACGCACGGTTGGCAGGGGCACAATCTCGACAGCGCTGCCTAGCCGGCCCCGACACTCCTCCGTAGAATCTCTGGCGTGGCGAACCGCACGCTCGATCGCCGCACCCCTCACGGACAACGTGACGCGCGCACGCGCGAGGAGCTCCCAGATGAAGAACACCGCACACGCAATTGGTATCGCTTTGATGGTGACCTCGTTCGCCGCCCCGGCCGACGCGCTCACTGTCACCATCCACAAGATTGACGACAAGGGCATTGGCGCCGCCATCGGCACAGTCGCGCTGGGCGATGGACCGAACGGGCTCGTGATCACACCCAGTCTCAAGGGCCTTGCGCCTGGCGAGCACGGTTTCCACGTGCACGAGAACGCCGACTGCGGCCCCAAGGAGAAGGATGGCAAGATGGTGGCCGGGCTTGCCGCCGGCGGGCACTACGATCCGACCAAGACCGGCAAGCACGAGGGCCCGAAGGGCCACGGCCACCTCGGCGATCTGCCGGCGCTGGTGGTTGGCGCGGACGGCACGGCCAAGGGCGAGATGGTTGCCCCGCGCCTCAAGGTTGCCGACGTCAAGGGCCGCTCGCTCATGATTCACGAGGGCGGGGACAATTACGCGGATCAGCCGAAACCTCTCGGCGGTGGCGGCGGCCGCGTCGCCTGCGGCGTCATCAAGTAACGCCCGGCACATCGGCGCGCAACGCGGACCACCCGGCCCCCGTTGTCGTTATAACGCTAAGCGTCGGCGTCGCCCAGCAGCCGTGCGAGCAGCTGCGCGTCGTCGAGGCGCTTGAGGAACCACTCGAGCGCGCGGCCGCGGTGCGCGCTGCGCCAGGCGATGAAGACCGGCATGTCCGGTTGCGGCTCAACCACGCGCCGTGCGACGAGCCGCCCGGCGGCGATTTGCGCCGGCGCGAGATGCGCCGGCACATGCCCCACGCCGAGGCCGGCGGCCTGCGCGGCGATCTTGGCGCGCATGGTCGGCACGGTGAACACGTCCTGACCGGAGATGAGCCCGGAGGTGCGCGGCGGCAGGCTGCGCGAGCTGTCGGCGGCCGCCACGGCGCGGTACTTCATGATCTGTTCCGGGGCAAGCGGTTCGGGCAGCGCCGCGAGCGGGTGGCTCGGCGCCACCATGAACACGAAGCGCAGCGTGCCGAGCGGTCGTGTCGTGTAGCCGCCGCCCACCGGGCCCTCAGCCGGCGCGCCGATCACGAGGTCGGCGCGCCCGGTAGCAAGCGCATCCCAGGTGCCGCCGTAGACCTCGCTCAGCAGGCGCAACCGCGTGCCGCACTGGCTGGCGTAGAACTCCTCGCACAGCGGATAGAGCCGCTCGATCGGAATGACGTCATCGACCGCGATGCGCAGCTCCACCTCGTAGCCGGTGGCGAGGCGCTTGGCGCGCGCCTCAAGCTCGGCCGTGGCGTCGAGCAGCCGGCGGCCCTCGCGCACCAGCTCGCGCCCGGCCTCGGTCAACTGCGCGCGGTGCCCGCTGCGGTCGAAGATCAGGATGCCGAGGTCCTCTTCGAGCTTCTGCACCGCGTAGGTGATGGCCGAGGGCACGCGGTGCAGCTCCTCGGCTGCGGCGGCGAAGCTGCCGTTTCGCTCGATGGCGTCGAGCACGATCAGGGCGTCCAGCGTCAGGCGCACGGCGGTCTGTTCTCAAGAGTAGCGTGGTGATTATTCGGGGCGCGCGGGCGCGCTGCAAGCTCGATCACGAACACCGTGGCGTCGCAGCCGACGTGCAAGCCGCGCGCGGTAGGTATCAGCGCGCCGACGCGGCATTAGCGTGAACCGATGCAGCGCTCAGCGTGCACCGCAGGCAAAGAGTTCGATGTACGCCGCATCACGCACGTCCTGGCCGGCAAGCTCGGACAGCGTCTTGCAGCCCTGCGCCCAGCACAGCATGTAGTCCCCGGCCGCGCCCGAATGCGCGAGGCGCAGCCGCGCGAGCGGCGCGACCTGCGGCCGGTACTCCCACGCCCCGTTGCGATAGCGCGCGCCCTGCGGGATTTCCATGCCGGCGCCGCTGCCGTGCACGCGGGCGGCGATGAGCTCGAGCCGATCGGCCCGGATCACGTAGTCCTCTTCCCAGTGGATTCGCTCCACCGAATGGGTCCAGGCGAGCGTGAAGCGCTCGGCCGGCAGCGTCGCGACCAGCACCGAGGCAACGGCGAGGCACAGCCCGATCATGCGCGCGCCCTGTGGCTGCCCCGCCAGTGCCAGAGCAGAAATGCCGCGGCCAGGGCGAAGCCGGCCTCGTCGGTCACCGGCAGCGCCAGGACCAACAGAAACGCGCCGCCCGCGGCGAGCGTGCGCTCCGGCCAGTTGAGCGGTGCCCAGAGATAACCGATCGCCGCCGCGCCCCACAGCCCAACGGCGAGCAGCGCCTTGAAGCTGATATAGGCGACGGCGAGCACGCTCGTCGCTTGCAGCAGCAGCGCCGGGTCGTAGACCATCATGTACGGCACCACGAACCCCGCGATTGCCAGGCGCAGGCAGAACAGGCCGATGCGCATCGGCGGGGCCTTGGCGATGGCGGAGGCGGCGAACGCCGCGAGCGCCACCGGCGGGGTGAGATCGGCCATGATGCCGAAGTAGAACACGAACATGTGCGAGGCGAGCAGCGGCACGCCCATCTTGAGCAGCGCCGGGGCGGCGACCGCGCTGGTGATGATGTAGTTCGGGATGGTCGGCACGCCCATGCCGAGCACCAGGCTCGTCAACATGGTGAGCGCGAGCGCCGCCAGCAGGTAGCCGCCCGACAGGTTGACGATCGTGGTGGCGATCGCGCTTGCGAGCCCCGTGAGCGTGAGGATGCCGACGATCACGCCCACGATCGCGCACGCCACGCCGATCGACACCGCGCCGAGCGCGCCCTCGATCAGACCGTTGACCGAGACGCGCAGCGTCTCGCGCCCGCCTTTGAGCAACAGGTTCACCGCCACCAGGATGCCGATCAGCGCAAACACGATGTGCACGCCGAGCCGGAAGAAGCTCGCCGCCAGGAAGCCGAGCGCCACCCAGAACAGCACGCGCAGACCATAGACGCCGATGCGCGTGGCGATCGGGCGCCCGAGGATGATGGCGGCGGTGAGCGCGAGCCCCATCATGCCGGCGAACAGCGGCGTGAATCCGGCGAGCAGCAGGTACACGAGCGCCGCCAGCGGCACGAGCAGCGGCCACTGCTCGCGCAGGGCGCGGCGCATGTCCGGCAGCTGCGCGCGCGGCAGGCCATGCAGCCCGGCGCGCGCAGCCTCCAGGTGCACCATCCAGAATACGGTGAGGAAGTACAGCGCCGCGGGAATGATCGCGGCGCGCGCGATCTCGGCGTAGGGCATGTCGATGGTCTCGGCCATGATGAAGGCCACCGCGCCCATCACCGGCGGCATGATCTGGCCGCCCATGCTCGAGGTGGCCTCGACCGCGCCGGCAAATTCGGCCGAATAGCCGTAGCGCTTCATCAGGCCGATGGTGAACTGTCCGCCCATCACGACGTTCGCCACCCCCGAGCCGTTGATGGTGCCGAACAGCGCTGAGGAGATCACTGACACCTTGCCGGGACCGCCGCGCTGGCGCCCCACCAGGCCGAGCGCGATGTCGTTGAAGAACTGGATCATGCCGGCCTGCTCGAGCAGCGCGCCGAACAGGATGAACAGGAAGATGTAGGTCGCCGACACCAGTGTCGGCGTGCCGTAGATGCCCTCGGTGCCGAGGTAGAGCTGGTTGACCACCTGATCGAAACCGTAGCCGCGGTGCGCGAGCGCCCCGGGCAGGTGCTCGCCGAACAAACCGTAGAGCACGAACGCGCCGCAGATGATCGGCAGCGCCAGGCCCATGGCGCGGCGCGCCGCCTCGAACAGCAGCGCGAGCACTACCGCGCCCACCACCAGATCGACCTGGTTCGGCTCGCCGGAACGCTGGATCAGCTCGGTCTCGAAGATCCAGTGGTAGGTGCCGAGTGCGAAGCCGAACGCGCCGAGTGCCCAGTTGTTCCACGGGATGCGCGCGTGCGGGCTGCGCTTCGTCGCCGGATAGATTGCGAACGCGAGCAATAGCAGGAACGCCACGTGCATCGAGCGCAGCACGATGCTCGACACCGGGGAAAACGCGGCGTTGTAGATCTGGAACGCGCAGAACGCCAGCGCGATCGCGGCGATCACGTGCCACGGGATGCCCGGCGGGCGGCGCTGGTGCTCGTAGGCACCGACCAGGCCCGCCTCGGACGTGGCCGTCTCGGCCGCGACGCTCATGCCGGGGTGGCTGGCGCGCGCCGGCCTACTTGATCACGCCCACCTCGCGGTAGTACTTCTCGGCACCGGGGTGCAGCGGGATCGGCATGTCGGCTGCGGCGCGCTCGCGCCTGATGCCCTTGGCCGCGGCGTGCGCGGCGACGAGCTCGCCCAGGTTCTCGTACATGCTCTTTGTCATCTTGTAGACCGCGTCCGTGCTCACGTCCTCGTGCGTGACGAGGAAATTGATGACCGAGGCGGTCGGCACATCGGTGTTCTGGCCCTTGTAGGTATTGGCGGGGATGGTGCCGGCGATGTAGGCCTTATCGCCGATCTTGGCGATGGTGTCGGCAGGCACCGGCACGAACACGACGTCCACGCTGTTGGCGAGATCGCGCAGCGCCGGATTACCCAAACCAGCCGATTGCAGGGTCACGTCGATCTGGCGGTTCTTGAGCAGCTCGACCGACTGGTCGTAGGGCAGGTACTCGACCTTGGCGAAGTCGCTGTACTTGATGCCGGCCGCGCCCAGCACGGCGCGCGCATTGAGCTCGGTGCCGGACTTGGCCGCGCCCACCGAGATGCGCTTGCCCTTCAAGTCGGCGAGCGTCTTGATGCCGGAGTCGGCGCGCGCCACGATCTGGATGTAGTTCGGATACATGGCACTGATACCGCGCAGTTTCTTGAGCGGCTGCTTGAAGCCGGCCTCCGGGTTACCGGCCCAGGCGAGCGACAGCGAATCGCCCAGGGTGAGCGCCACCTCCCCGCGCCCGGCCTGCAGGAGATTGAGGTTCTCGACCGAGGCCTTGGTGGCCTGCACGCTGATCTTGGCCTCGGGCAGGACCTTGCCGTAGACGTTCGACAGCGCCACGCCGATCGGGTAGTAAATCCCGCTTGTGCCGCCGGTCAGGATGTTGATGAACTGCTGGGCCAGCGCCGGTGTGGCGACTGTCGCCGCGACTGCCAACGTGATCAGGATTTTCGGGTATTTGCGGGTCATGGCTTTCCTCCAAGGTGGCCCTCAGCCGGGCCGTTGTTCTTTACCGCAATGGCCAGCCAACCGGATGGTAGCGAACGACCCCGCGCCCGGCAAAATCGGGGCCGCTCCTTGTGCGCCTGACAAAACGAACAGCTACTGCCGCGTTGCCACCTCCCGGTTTCCCGTACGGCCGTACGGGATTGGCCAAAGTCGTTCAGCCGGGCTGAACGACTCGACCAGATTTTTCCGCTTTTGAGCCCGCACCGCGCCCCCATACCATAGCCGAACACTCAGGATTGACCACGGAGGCCACCATGATCGCGGTGCGCAGAAGCTCGGAACGCGGCCACGCCAACCACGGCTGGCTCGACAGCTACCACACATTCTCGTTCGCCGATTACCACGACCCCGAGCATATGGGCGTGTCGGTGCTGCGCGTGATCAACGAGGACCGCGTGGCGCCGGGCGCGGGCTTCCCGACGCACGGCCACCGCGACATGGAGATCGTGAGCTACGTGCTGGAAGGCGCGCTCGAGCACAAGGATTCGATGGGCAATGGCTCGGTCATCCGCCCCGGTGAGGTGCAGCGCATGAGCGCCGGTGCCGGCGTGCGTCACAGCGAATACAACGCCTCGGACAAGGACCCAGTGCATTTCCTGCAGGTCTGGATCCTGCCCAAGACCCGCGGCATCAAGCCGGGTTACGAGCAGAAGCGCTTCGAACCGGCCGCGCTCGACGGGCGGCTGCGCCTCATCGCCTCGCCCGACGGGCGCGATGGCTCGGTGACCATCCACCAGGACGCAAGCCTCTACGCCGCGAAGCTCGCCAACGGCGCGCGCGTCTCGCACACGCTTGCGCCTGGCCGTACTGCCTACGTGCACGTGGCGCGCGGCGAAGTGAGCGTGAACGGCGTGCGCTTGAGCGCCGGCGACGGCGCGCGCCTCGAGAATGAGACGAGCGTATCACTGGCCGAGGGGCAGGCCGCCGAGGTCCTGATCTTCGATCTGCCCTGAGTCACGCGCGGCGCAGCGGGAAGGCACCAGGCCGGTTGCGCCGTGGCGCCTACAGCGTGAGGCTTATGTGCGCGGCGCTTGCCGATGGCACGATCTTCACGGCGTGATGTCCAACATTCGGTAACCACAAGGAGCAAGGCCATGGCACAGAAGAAAGAGGTTCTCGTCACCGGCGCCACCGGGCAGCAGGGTGGCGCCGTCGCGCGCGAGCTGATTGCGCACGGCTACGCGGTGCGCGCGCTGACGCGCAACCCCGCAAACCCCAAGGCGCAGGCCCTGGCGAAGCTCGGCGCCACCGTCGTGCAGGGCGACCTCGAGGATGGGGCTTCCATCAAGCGCGCGCTGCAAGGCGTGTGGGGCGCGTTCGCGGTGCAAAACACCTGGGAGGCGGGTGTGGAGAAGGAGGAGCAGCAGGGCAAGCGCTTCGCCGAGCTCGCCCGCGAGGCCGGCATCCAGCACCTCGTCTACAGCTCGGTCGGCTCGGCGCATCGCAACACCGGCATCCCGCACTTCGACAATAAGTGGCGCGTCGAGGAGACGATCCGCCGCCTCGGTTTTCCCACGTACACCATCCTGCGCCCGGTGTTCTTCATGGAGAACTGGATTTCGCCGTGGTTCAAGCCGGCGATCGACAACGGGCAGCTCGCCATCGGCCTCAAACCCGACACGGTGCTGCAGATGATCGCCGTCGCCGACATCGGCAAGTACGGGCGCTACGCCTTCGATTACGCGCAGCAGCTCAACGGCAAGGCGCTCGACATCGCCGGCGATGCCCTGACCATGCCGCAGGTCGCCAAGATCATCAGCGATGCCGCCGGCCGGCCGATCAGCTTCGTCTCCGTGCCGATCAAAGAGGTGCGCAAGGCGAGCGCGGATTTCGCGACCATGCTCGAGTGGTTCGACCGGGTCGGCTACGACGCCGACATCAAGGCGCGCGCGCAGGAATCCGGCATTCGCCCGACCGCCTTCAGCGACTGGGTGAAGACCGTCAACTGGAGCTAGGCGCGCGGGCTATCACTCATCACGAGTCACGAGTCAGCATGGGCGTCGAGACCCCCAGCTACACGCGCACGGCGGTGACCCTGCATTGGCTCACCGCGGTGCTGATCGTCGCCGGCTTCGCGATCGGTCTGTACGCGGTCGATCTGAAGCTCTCACCCATGAAGCTCAAGCTCTACGCCTGGCACAAGTGGATCGGCGTGACGGTGTTCGCACTGGCGCTTGCGCGCCTCGCCTGGCGCTGGCGTCACCCGGCCCCGCCGCTGCCGGCGGGAATGGCGCCGTGGGAGCGGCGCACGGCGCAGGCCACGCACGCCGCGCTCTACGTGCTGCTGCTCGTTGTGCCGGTCACCGGCTGGTTGATGAGCTCGGCCTCGGGGGTGCCGGTGGTGTACTTCGGCGTGTGGCAGTTGCCCGACCTGCTCGCGAAGGACAAGGCCGTGGCCGACGCCCTCAAGACCGTGCACTACGTCTTGAACAAAACGCTGCTCGCGCTCGTCGTGCTGCATGTGGGCGCGGCGCTCAAGCATCACTTCATCGACCGCGACGATGTGCTGGCCGCCATGGTC
>CAYZVX010000046.1:0-22344 GCA_964482055.1 uncultured Acidiferrobacteraceae bacterium | reverse complement strand
GGCGGCGCGGTCTCCGGCGCCGTGGTGTTGCCGCGCCTGGGCTTGCGCGCGCTCGCGATCGTGCTGGGCCAGGCGCGCGCGGTGGTCGGCGTCGATACCGGCCTGGTTCATCTCGCCGTCGCCCTGGGACGGCCGACCGCGGCGCTTTACACCGCGACCGACCCGACGCTGACCGGCGTATTGGGCGATGCTTCGCGCGCCCTCAATCTCGGCGGCGTCGGCAAGTCGCCGAGCGTCGCGGATGTGGAGGCCGCGCTCGCGCACCTGGGGTTGTGGTGACCTCAACGCCGGGGTGATCGCGCCGGCCCGCATCGAGGCCGCTTGCTGTATTCACGTCGGCCCAGCCGATAGAATGCCGCCGGCCGTTGTCGCCGCACGAACGGAATTGCCAAACGAAATGAAGACCAAGCTGAACGTACATGCCCGCAACGTCACCTCTCAGCACGGGGAGGACGGGATCCTGGCGCATATCGCGCAGCAGCTTGGCGACCGGTTGTTGCCGGTGGCGTGCGAGTTCGGCGCCTGGGATGGCATCTACGCCTCCAATGTCTACGACCTGTGGCACAACAAGGGATGGAAGGCGATCCTGATCGAGGGCGATACGGCCAAGTATCGGGAGTTGGTCAGGAACACCGCGGGCAAGGACGTCGTGGCGATCGAGCGCTATGTGACCGTGCGCGGGCCGGACAGTCTCGGCCAGATCTTCCGCGAATACGGCCTGCCGCCCGGCGTGGGCATCCTGTCGATCGACATCGACTCCTATGACTATCACGTCTGGAAGCACCTCGACTACGTGGACGCGCAGATCGTTGTCATCGAGTTCAATCAGCATATCCCGCCGCATATCGAATACTACGACCCGGAGGGTCATGTCTATTTGAAGTGCTCGGCCAAGGCGCTGGAGAGCCTGGGCGAGCAAAAGGGCTACAAGCTTGTGTGCTGCACCAAGGTCAATGCGATCTTCGTGAGGAACGACCTGTTCGATCCCGCGAAATTTCCGGACATGCCGGTCGAGTGGCTGTTCGACTATCGCGAGCTCAAGCCGCAGGCGATTTTCACCGGCGAGGGCGGCAACATGTACCCGGTGTTCTCGCGCCAGTGCCGCACCGGCTTCAAGCTCTGGTGGAGGCTCTACTACCGGCTGTCGTCGGCCGCCAAGCGCAAGCGAACCTTCCGCGGTCCCGACCCGGCGGTCGCGCAGCAGATACGCGCCGCCGGCATGGACGTCTGAGCCCGCCGCGCAACGACGCAGCCCCCTGCGCGCGCCACCCATGATCGTCGCCTACACCTGGCTGCTGCGGTTGCTGTTTCCGTTGATTCCGTTGCGCCTCATCTGGCGCGGCTTGCGCAATCGCGCCTACTGGCGGCGCATCCCGGAACGCTACGGCTTCATCGACGCCCTGCCGGATGCACGCGTGATCTGGGTGCACGCGGTGTCCGTCGGCGAGGCACGCGCCGCCGGCCCGCTCGTCAAGGCGCTCACCGAGCGCTACCCGGACCATCGGGTGCTGATTACCACCATGACCCCGACCGGTTCGGCCACGGTACAGGCACTTTTCGGCGAGCGCGTCGCGCACTGCTACGTGCCGTACGACTATCCGTCGGCGGTGCGGCGTTTCCTCAAGCGCACGCACCCGGCCATCGCGATCATCATGGAAACCGAGCTGTGGCCGAACCTGTTCCGCGCCTGCCAGGCGCGCGGCGTGCCGATCCTGGTCGCCAACGTGCGCATGTCGGAGCGCTCGATGCGCGGCTACCAGCGCGTGGCGCGCCTGACGCGCGCGACACTACGCACGGTGCGCGCGTTCGCCGTGCAGACGCAGACCGAGGCGCAGCGCCTGCTCGCCCTCGGCGCGTTGCCGGATGCGGTGCACGTCACCGGCAGCATGAAATTCGAGATGCGCTTGCCGGCGAGTCTGCAAGAGCAGGCCGAGGTGCTGCGCCGCGACTGGGGGGCGGGCCGGCCGGTGTGGATCGCCGCCAGCACGCACGAGGGCGAAGACGAGCCGGTGCTCGCCGCGCACGCCGCGCTCAAGCGGGACTTTCCAGATGCCTTGCTGGTGCTGGTGCCGCGTCACCCGGAGCGCTTCGCCGCGGTGGCGCGCCTGTGCCAGAAGGCCGGCTTCCGCACCGTTCCGCGCAGCGCCTACACCGGCCCGATCGGCGCGGACGTCGACGTGGTGCTCGGCGACACCATGGGGGAGCTGCAGCTTTTCTATGCCGCCGGCGACTGCGCCTTCGTCGGCGGCAGCCTGGTGCCGACCGGCGGGCACAACGTGCTCGAGGCCTCGGCGGTCGGAAAACCGGTGGTCTTCGGCCCGCACATGTTCAACTTCAGCGAGATCGCCGCGCTCACGCTGGAACGCGGCGCCGGCACGCAGATCGAGCACGCGGGCGAGCTGGCCGGTGCGCTCAAGGCGTATCTCGCCAACCCCGTGCGCCGGGCCGAGGCCGGCGAGGCCGGGCGCAGGCTGGTCGAGGAGAACCGCGGCGCGCTGGAGAAGACGCTGCGGCTCGTTGACGCCGTGATTCGTGACTCGTGATTGGTGACCAATGGCGAATCACGGATGACGAGTCACCGCCGTCAATGCAGCGTCTGCGGTTCGTCCGGCGCTGCGCTCTCGGAGCTGCCCGGCGAGGCGTGGTGCAGCACCATGCGCCAGCCCGATTCGGTGCGCCGGTACACATTGGTGGCGAGGATCGGCGCGCGGCTCATCTCCCGGCCGGCTCGAATGTGCTCCTGCACCACGTGCACGGCGAGTGTGTCATTCTGCGACCGTTGCTTCTCCGCGACGACGAACTGCATGTCGGGCGCGTTGCGAAAGATTTCCGCCCAGCTCGCGCGTACCGCCTCGTTCCCGATCAGGGTCTGGCCGCCGGGATGGATGCACACCACGTCATCGTCATCCGCCCACACGGCCATCATGGCGAGGAGGTCGCGCTGGCTGAAGGCGCGGTAGAAGGCGGCCTCGGCCTCCTGCGGCGTGCCAAAGAACGGCCTATTCACGTTGCGCCTCCGTCACCACCGTCCCCTCGGTGCGTCGCCAAGGGCGAGCCACTTAATAGGTTGGCATCTGCGGGTCGACCTCGCGCGTCCACGCCGCGATCCCGCCTTTCAGGTTGTAGAGCTTGTCGAAGCCTTGGGCTTGCAGAAACAGCGCCACATGCTGCGAGCGCACCCCATGGTGGCACATCACGACGATCTCGGCGTCCTTGGGCAGCTCGGCGACGCGCGCGGGAATCTGTCCCATCGGGATGTTGACCGCACCCGGGAGCTTGCAGATCGCGAGTTCCCACGGCTCGCGCACGTCGAGCACGACCGGCTTGGCCGGACCGGCGAGCTTGTCGCTCAGCTCGCGCGCGCTCAGCTGGCGGATCATCGCCGCGCCGCGCCGGGCGCCCAGCGCCGCAACTGAGGGCCCCTACGCCCATGGGCGGCGCTGGACGCATCAGACTGGATATCCACGGGCGCTCCGGCCGAGCTCTCGGAATGGTCGCCACCGAGCGCGACGTAAGCCCTTGTGACCGCGGCGACTTGGCGACTCATTGTGCTCTTTTGTCGTGGCGACCCGCCGGCTCCCGCCGAAAGCGCTTTGCCTCGTACGGGAGTCGGCCCTCGCCTCGAGATGCGGCGGCTAAAACACGAATTTGGCCGGCTCCCGGACGTTGGCAAGGCGCGGCAGGTCGGTTTCAAACACGGCCGTCTCGCTGAAGTTCTCCGCGTCCAGGCGGCGCACGATCACGGCCTCCATCACCGGAGAGTCGCCGACGATCGCGGCGAGCCGTCCGCCCGGCGCGAGCTGCTGGCGGAAGGCCGGCGGAATGCTCGGCAGCGAGCCGGTGATGATGATCACGTCATAGGGGGCGTGCTTGGGCCAGCCGTTGGCGCCGTCGCCGGTTTCGAGCGTGACGTTGTAGATGCCATGCGCGGCGAGGCGCTCGCCTGCCGCGCGCGTGAATTCCGGGTTGATGTCGACGCTGTACACGTGCTTGCCGAGACTCGCGAGCAGCGAGGTGAGATAGCCGGTGCCGGTACCGATCTCGAGGATCTTGTCGGTCGGCTTGATCTCGAGCTCCTGCAGCAGCCGCGCCTCGTACTTGGGCGCCATCATCACCTGCCCGCCGCCGATTGGGATGTTCATGTCCGCGTAGGCGAGATTGCGCATGCCCGCCGGCACGTAATCCTCGCGCGGCGCGCGTGCGATCAGGTCGAGCACGCGCTGGTCGAAGACCTCCCAGGGGCGCACCTGTTGCAGCACCATGTTGCGTCGGGCGACTTCGAGGTCAAGCGTCATACGCAGTCACCGGCAGTGGGTTTGAACGGGACGCTAAGGGTAAGGACTCACCCGGGTGCAGGCAAGCAAACTGCCTTCATACCCCCAAACTCATTGCTTATGTTGCATTTGACCGGCCGTTCCATTAGCTTGGATCGCCGAACAGCTAGGGGTGCCGGCCCGGGGCCGGCTGAGAAACACCCTTCGAACCTGACCCGGTTAGTCCCGGCGTAGGGAAGGCTGGCCCACCGTCGGTCTGCATTCCCCTTCGCCGTGCCATGCCCGCCTTGTGCGGCGGAGGAGTCGACGATGAGCGCCATCCCGAAGGAATTCCTTAATAAGACCGCCGCGCTGTCGGACGAGGCGAGGCGCCCGTTCCCGAGCTCGCGCAAGATCTTCGTGCCTGGCAGCCGGCCCGACCTCAAGGTCGGCATGCGCGAGGTGACGCTCACGCCCACACCGACCAGCCAGGGCGCGGAGGAAAACCCCCCGATCACCGTGTATGACACCTCCGGGCCGTACACCGACCCGGCGGCGAGCGTCGATCTGCGCAAGGGGCTTCCTGCCCTGCGCGCGCCGTGGATCCTCGAGCGCGGCGACACCGAAGAGCTCTCGGACCTGAGCTCCGAATACGGCCGCGCGCGCAGTCGCGACCCGAGGCTCGCCAGCCTGCGCTTCGAGCACATCCGCAAGCCACGCCGCGCGAAGCGCGGGGCCAACGTCACGCAGATGCACTATGCGCGCCGCGGGATCGTGACACCCGAGATGGAATACGTCGCGATCCGCGAGACGCTGCGGCTCAACGAATACCGCCGCGACCCGCGCTACGCGCGGCTCCTGCGCCAGCACAAGGGCATGAGCTGGGGCGCCAGCATTCCGGATGAGATCACGCCGGAGTTCGTCAGGTCCGAAGTGGCGCGCGGCCGCGCCATCATTCCGGCCAACATCAACCACCCGGAATCCGAGCCGATGGTGATCGGGCGCAATTTTCTGGTGAAGATCAATACGAACATCGGAAATTCCGCGGTGACCTCCTCGATCGAGGAGGAAGTCGAGAAGATGGTGTGGTCGGTACGCTGGGGCGGCGATACGCTCATGGATCTTTCCACCGGCAAGAACATCCACGAGACGCGCGAGTGGATCATCCGCAACTGCCCGGTGCCGGTCGGCACGGTGCCGATCTACCAGGCGCTCGAGAAGGTCGGCGGCAAGGCCGAAGAGCTCACGTGGGAGCTGTACCGCGACACGCTCATCGAGCAGGCCGAGCAGGGTGTGGACTATTTCACGATCCACGCCGGCGTGCGCCTTGCCTACATCCCGCTCACCGCCGATCGCGTCACCGGCATCGTCTCGCGCGGCGGCTCGATCATGGCCAAGTGGTGCCTCGCGCATCACGAGGAGAGTTTCCTCTACACGCACTTCGAGGAAATCTGCGAGATCATGAAGGCCTACGACGTCGCCTTCTCGCTCGGCGATGGGCTGCGTCCGGGCTCGATTGCCGATGCCAACGATGCGGCGCAGTTTGCCGAGCTCGAAACGCTCGGCGAGCTCACGAAAATCGCGTGGCAACACGACGTGCAGGTGATGATCGAGGGCCCCGGCCACATCCCGCTGCACCTGGTGAAGGAGAACGTGGACAAGGAACTGAAGGACTGCTTCGAGGCGCCGTTCTACACCCTGGGGCCGCTCGTCACCGACATCGCGCCGGGCTACGACCACATCACCTCCGCCATCGGTGCGGCCAACATCGGCTGGTACGGCACCGCCATGCTGTGTTACGTGACGCCGAAGGAGCACCTCGGGCTGCCCAACAAGCAGGACGTACGCGACGGCATCATCACCTACAAGATCGCCGCGCACGCCGCCGATCTTGCCAAGGGTCACCCGGGCGCGCAGCTGCGGGACAACGCGCTATCGAAGGCGCGTTTCGAGTTCCGCTGGGCCGACCAGTTCAACTTGGGACTCGATCCGGAGAAGGCGCAGGAATTCCACGACGAGACCTTGCCGCAGGAGGGTGCGAAGCTCGCGCATTTCTGCTCGATGTGCGGCCCCCACTTCTGTTCCATGAAGATTACGCAGGAAGTGCGGGACTTTGCCCGGGCGCAGGGACTTTCGGAACAGAACGCGCTCGAGCAGGGCATGGCACAGAAGGCGGCGGAGTTTGTTTCCGCCGGTGCGGAGATTTACAGGAAAGCGTGACGTCCCGCTTCGGCGCCGCGGCGACCATGGCGCCGAAGCGCGGCGGCTCGCGCCTCAGTCGCAGGTCACCTTGCAGGCCGCCGGGTTGGCCGCGCAGTCGGCGCTGCCTTGCACCTTGCAGTGGCCTTTCGCCCGATGCGTGAAGGCGATTCCTCTCTCGTAGCTGCACACCACTCGGGTGACCCCGCCTTGCCGCGAGACCGCGACACTCGACGCCTTGGCGGCCCTGATCGTCGCGACCGGCAGCTCGCAGGACAGATAGGCGTGAAAGGAGCCGTGGCCCGCTTCCCAAAGCGCGACCGTCTTCGCGCGGCGGTAGCGCTCGAAGTCCTCGCACAGGTCATCCGGCTTGTACAGGCGTGCGTTGTCGCTGCAATGAGCGGTGAAGCTGTACTTGAGTTCCTGCTCGTCAGGACAGTTCCCGACCTGCATGGCAGTGGCGAGATCCGGACAGGCGAGCGGGCCGGCCACTGCGGGCGAGGCGGCCGGTGCGAACAGCAGCACAGCAGCGACCAGATGTGACTTCATGCGGCAAGACTCCGGTGAATCTGAATGGGCAACGGTTTGCAGGCGCTGACTCTTGCCCCGATCGATTATATGTCCTCGCGCCATCATACAACATTTGTCTCACCTGACTGCTTGGATGGCCGGCTCCCGGCCAATCACCATGGCGACGGCGGCCACCCAAGATTGCCTCGGCGGCCGCCGCATCGCCGGGAAGGCCGCATCCATGAGCACCCCGTCACGAGCGCTCCGAGCCCCACGGTTCGTGTGCGCCTCGCACAAGCGCAATGTCCGATGCCGGATTGGCGTGGCAGCCAATGGGGTGGCATTTCAACTACCCTGGGCCAGCTGCGGTTTACGCGGGCCGGATGGGGCTGGCAGTTTGTCGACACCAACCCGGAACGGATCATCATGGTCGTCGCACCATTCTGGACAATATCGAACGCCACAAGGTCAACGACATCGGCGAGCAGCTGGCCGGCATGCGCGAGATTTCCGAGGTCTACTCGGTGAGCGGCCACGATGACCTGATTGCGATCGTGCGCGTCGAGCGCAACGACGATCTGGCCGAGCTCGTCACGAGCCATCGGCTGAAGATCGACGGCAACGAAAAGACGAAAACGCGGCTCGCCTTCAAGGCCTATTCGCGGCACGACCCGGTGGCCAGGTTCACCGTCTGAGCCCCTCGCCGCTGGTGTCGTTCGACCGCGACTCGAGCGCTTTCTTGTGCCGCCACTGCTGAAACTGCGGCTGCTCCAGGTAGCCTTTCTCCAGCACGTACTGCAGCGCGCCTTGCAGGCGATAGCGCCCGGTCTCGGAGTCGATGCGCAAGACTTCCGTGCCGCTGCCGTCGAAGAACACCAGCGCCGGAACCGATATCAGGCCGAGCTGATCGGCCCACGCCTTCGGGCTGAGCTTGCTGCCGGCCGGCGTGAGGAGGCGTGTAGTCTCGTCCGCCATGTTGAGCTGAACCGCGTCGAACTGGCGCAGCAGATCGCGCACCGACGCATCGCGCAGCACGGTCGCGTGCAGGCTCTCGCAGGGCGCGCAGCCGGGCCGTTCAAACACGACGAGCAGCGGCCGCCCGCCGGGCGCGCGGCGATCCAGCCGGTGCGGCGGCTCGGCAAACAGGCCGGACTGGCGCACGATGTCGCCGGCCGTGGGCGGTGGCGGCGCGGCGCGCGCGGCAAGAAACACGCGCAGCGTCTGCGATTCGTAGTGGCGCCCCTCGAGGTAGTCGAGAATCGCGCGGAACCTGTCCGGCGGGTGCTGGCCGACGAGGTGCAGCAGTGTGCGTCCGCCTTCGCCGTAGAAAATCATGGTGGGCGTGAGGCGGGCCTTCGCCTTGACGGCAAAGTCCTTCACCCGAAGGACGCGGCCGTCCAGGTCCGTGATCTCCGCGTCGCTCAGCACTTCCAGTCCGATGACGTCGAAATGCTTGCGGACCCTGGCCACCACGTCGGGCGCAGCAAAGGTGGCCCGCGCGTTCATCTCTGGCTCGCTGCGGCCTTCGCCCACGCGGGCAGGGTCGATGACGCGCGCTGGGTGATCGAGCAGCTCACCCTGCGCCATCCGACGGCATCGCTTTCGCGGTTACAGGATGCGTTTCCGTTCAGGGATCGCGCCCAGGTCGAAATCCTGCTCGACGGCCTGCGCAAGGCGGGTCTGCCGCAGTAGCGCCGTCGCGCCGCCAACGCCGACGCGGGAGGTCGCGCTTGCCTTCCGCGCCAATCCAAAGCGGGCTCGATCCTGGCGATCGACTGCCGCGGTCGCGTTTTCCGGTGATCATGCCCCGATGATCCGCCGCACCCACGCCGTTTCGCCGCCGCTGCTCGGCCTGCACCGCAAGGGCACCGAGTGAGCAGCGCGACCTGTTGGATCACGCCGCTTGCGGTGGCGGTGTCGGCCGCCGCCGGCGTGCTCGAGGCGGGCAAGAAGCGCTTCGACCTGTTCGGCATGCTCCTGACCGCGTTTGCCAGCGCGCTCGGCGGTGGCTTACTGCGCGACGTGCTGCTCAACCGCACCGTGTTCTGGGTCGCCGACCAGAACTACCTGCTAGCGGCGCTCGGCGCCGGGCTCGCGACCTTCTTCGCGGCGCGCTGGGTGCGACTGCCGGCGAACCTGTTCCTGGTTCCGGACGCCGCCGGGCTCGCGCTCTTCACCGTCGCCGGCACCAACGTGGCGCTCGCCGTGAACATGCCGTGGCCGATGGCGAGCTTCATGGGCGTGATCACCGGCGTGATGGGGGGGGCGTGTTGCGCGACGTGCTGTGCAACCAAGAGCCGCTCGTCTTCCGCGGCACGCTCTACGCGACCGTCGCCTGGCTCGGCTCGCTGCTGCTGATCCTTGCCATTCGCTACGGTGCGGAGCCCGGCGCCGCCGCCGCGGCCGGCGCCCTCATCTTCATCGTGCGCCTCATTGCCATCCGCTGGGACATCGGGCTGCCGAAGTTCCAGAGCCGCTGACCCCGGCGGGCAGGCGCATCCGCCGCAGACTCGGCTGCCGGCTCACAGCCCGGCGAGCGCCGCCATGAGCTTGTTCCAGTCGCGCTCCGTCAGATGCATCTTGAGGCGGTTCACCGTCTGGCAGAACGCCCCGGCCGGGGCGTTCTGCTTGACGCCAGTGAGCAGCAAGGCGCGTTCGGCCGGCGCCATCGCCGGGATCATCCAGCGCAGGAACAGCGCCATCTCGGCCGGCGCAATTGAGCCGACCAGCTCCTTTTGCGGCGCGCGCAGCTCCTCGTCGCTGTAGGCCGCCCACAGCACCTCGTTGTTCTGGGTTTCCTCGATGTGCATGTGCTCGAGGTTCTCCGCCACGAACAGCGCGAGCTGATGGTAGAGCCGAAGCGCCGCGGCCGCCCGCTCCGCGCCGCTGGCTTCCTCTACGGCACGCACGCTGGTCTCGATGGCGGCGAAGGCTTGCAGGTGCGAGGCGTGATCGCCCCTTGTCTCGCCCGCCGAGCCCGGGCGCCGCGCCGCCATGGCCGGGTGCAGGAACTCTTCTTCCTTGCGCAGGTGGGCGCGGCAAAGCTCGATGAGGCCGCGCACCTACCCAAGCGTATCGGTCACCTCGGCGCTGTCCGCGACATCCATGCGCCCGCAGCGGTTGAGCGTGTCGGCGAGGAACGCGCGCAGCCCCTTGTGCACGAACAGGTACAGATCGGTGCGCGATGTGGCGTCGCTGCGGCGCCGGCCCTGGTTGAGCCGCCGGCGCACGGCCGTCACGCTGGCGCCTTGGCGGGGTGTGATCGTATCGCTCTGAATCGTCGACATGACGGTCTCCATCTGTGAAGGAAAGGACGTTAGCGCGCGGCCCGCGCCTGCTTCGGCATATTCTTCGGCACGAACTCGATGTATGGCGTCGCGACCTTCACGCCGGGGCCGACCGCTGCCGGCGCTGGCTCGCCTGCCGGGCCGATCGCACGGATGTAGCGGTACATGGCGATCAGGTCGCGGTCGTTCATGTCGCGCAGGTTGAACCACGGCATCGGTGGGCGCATCGGCTCACGCACGCGCGCCAGCCACTGCGCCTCGGTCATGTTCTGCACGTACAGGCGCAGGTTCACCGGGTAGGTCGTGCCCCACGGGCCCTGGAAGCCGACCGCGCTGCCGACGAGCAACTGCGCGGCCGGAACCTTGCCGGCGGCCTCCGGATAGCCGGGAGTGTGGTAGTCGTTGCAGCCGCCGGCGACGGTCAGGTAGCGGCCGCGCTCGATCGCCTGCCACTCGGTCGATTCATCGGTGGCGGCGGGGGCGGATAGCGCGATGGACGAAAGTAGCGGCAGGGCATACCGCAGGGCGTTGGTTTTCATGACGGTGTCCTCCTCGGATCGGGGGTGGTTCATGCGAGGAGGAGCATACGCAGGCGCTCGAAACGGCGTTGCTAAATCTTGGCTCAGAGAACCCTAAATGTTTCTTAAGCCGACTATTCGCGAGCCCGAAGCGAAGAGGCGCAGTGCTTCACCTGTGTGACATGCGTTGGGAACCTCAAAACACGAAGCCCGTTGCCGACGCGCGAATGCAGGGCGCGCAGGGCTCAACGTCGGGCGGCAGCGCGCGCACGCCCGATGTAAAACCCCGGTGGCCTCCCCTATGATTCGCGATGCCACGGCCTGTGGCTCGCGATACGTCCGCCGGAGGCAGGGGCATGCCGATCGACAACCGCACGCACCATGAGCTCGAGCGCAGCTTGGCCGAGCTCGATCTTGAGGCCTACATCCGGGCCCACGGCCCGTATCATCGCTCTCCAGCTTTCTCCGCTGCGGCCGGTAACACCTATGGCAGATCTCGGACAACGGTGAGGACATCGGCTACCCGCACCTGCTCGGCGGGTGCGCTCGCTCGTGCCGTGGTCACGCCTGTTCGATGACTGCGAACTGCTGCTCGCCATCAACACTGACCCCGATAACGCGCTCACCGCCTGGGCCACGATCGACGACAGCCTCCACCGTGCCGGCGAGAAGCTCACCTGCATCTGCGCGACCGATGCCGCGGCCGTCGGCCGGACCGTGGACATCGAGGCACGCAACGGCAAGGCGGTGCGGATCGCAGTGCCCGCAGCAGGGTTTGTGGTGTATGAGTAGCGTTTTCTCCCGTTCTATGAGGGTTGCCGCCGCCGGGAGCGGGATTTGCCGATCCCAATCTTCCGCAATCCACCCTGGACATGACCTGGAGTGGCGTGACGGGTCGTGACTGAATAAATCTGCGAGTGAAGTAATCTGATTATATGACTCGCCCCTTCAAGGAAACTGAGAAAGCGATCCTGAGCCTCCGGCAAGCGGAGCGGGCGGTCTTGCCCATCGTCTAATAGTGCGCTTGGCCGAGGATATACCACTGGACGAGGGTGTCGATGCCGCACGCGCCCCTCCAACGGACCTCGATCGGGCTAACCCGCCTTGCAGGGAGCGCACCGCGGCCAGCTCCATCCCGCTCTTCGACACGTGCCGCGGCCCTAATACCGAAGGAACAACACGCCGTGTTCATTTGCACTGGCAAAGGCCTGGCCATCGAGCTGGCCGTGCAGCATGCCAGCGAGGAAAATATTGCCGCTGCTGTCGATCGCCGCGGCGCGGGCCTGATTGCTGAAGCGGCTGCCCGTCGCGCCCTGCGCCAGGCGCGCCTGATTTCCCGTGCAAGTGTGCGTTACCTAAAGTCCCGTGAACCCCCGCCGCGCGCTGTTGCTGCATTTCCATTCAGTCTCGCGATTTGAAACCAGTCTGCTTGACTCTCGGCAGGACGCGACCTAGGCTTTCCTGATCGCACAGCGCAGACCGCTGTTGATCGGGACAAGGCGCGCGCGGCGCCGCTATCGGGACCGGCGTTGAACAATTCCAGAACAGGGGGAGAGCCATGACGCGCCACGTATTGCCGCTGCTGCTGCTCGGCCTGCTCGCCGCCTGCGCTTCTTCCCGGCAGATCGCCTACACACCGGAAGAAAAGACGACGGACGTGCCGGACGCCTTGCGCGCCGCCTTCGCCGGCGCCGGCAAAGCGAACTTCGCCGCGGCGACGGAGGTGCAGCTGTGGGGCTCGCGCTGGGTCCGCGTCGGGGCCGCCCGCATCGACCAGGCCGATCAGGGCATGGTGATCGCGAGCGCGCAGATGACGGGCGCGGTGCAGAACGAGGAAAGCAACCGGGTGCAGCCGGAGCGCCGCTGTGCCAACAGTCCGCAGGTCGTGAACTGGACGAATTCCGAGGTGATGCTTGGTGGTGGGCTCTTTTGGGCGGGCGAGCTCGATACGTTGTCCTGTTCCGACAGCCGCCGGCGCACGAGCGAGGTCGAGAACCTGTCTGGAAGCCTCTTCCCGCTGGCGATCGGCAATCGACTGAGCTTCGAGGTGCACGGCAAGACCGCCTACGGCAGCAAGACGTCCGGTTGGGCGCACGGCCGGCGTTACACCTACGAGGTTGTTGGCAAGCAGGACGGATACCAGAACGGCTACCTGTGGATTCCCGGCGACGTCTACCGGATTCGCATCACCATGCAGAACCTGCACAACCGCGGCGCGAGCACCGGCACGGTGCTCTGGTCCGAGGCGCTCAAGTGGGTGGTGTCGCGCAGCAAGGCGCAGTGGGACCCGACCCTCGCCAACGCCTGGCCCACGGAGCTCGCCGCGGTCGCCGGCGCGCAGCCGATCCGGGATGCGCGCGGCGAGGAGTCGAACGTCGTGCCATTGTCGGCCAAGATGAGCTACACGCAGGACGAGCTGTGGCAGGTGGCGGTCGAGGCGCTCACCGGCGAGTCCATGAAGCAGCAGCGCGCGGCGCTGCGTGCCGATGAAGAAGCGGCGCGCGCGAGGGTGGCAAGGGGCGAGGCGCGCAGCAGCCAGCAGGAGTCCGCTGCACGGTTTCTCGGTCTCGCCTCGGCGCTCGCCGGCGGCATGATGGCGGCCGAAGGCGAGCGCACCGGCAATGCCGCGATGCTCAACCAGGGCAGCGAAGTCATGGTCCGCGGGGGCGTCCTGGCCGCCACCGGAGACCGGGAAGAGCTCGGCGATCTCACGCAATCGCTCACGCGCGCCGCGGGCGCTCCCGCGGGTGCAGCCGGGACCGGCGGGGCGGCCGCGCCGAGCAAGGCCCCGGCGCAGCAGATCGCGTCGGCGTGCAGCAGCCGCTGCTCCGGCCTCATGTCACAGTGCCAGAACCAGGCGCAGGGACGAAACCAGGAGCCGTGCTACCGCGCCGCCGCCTGTCAGTGCCAGTGCTTTCTCGAACACGCGCCGGATTCGCCCAATGCCGGGCAGTGGCGCCAGTGTGCGGTTGAGAACACGGCCAATGCCGAACGGTTGCGGTCGAATGCCACCGTGTTCGACCCGAACCGGCGCTAGGGCCCAGGTTCAAACCGCCAGACGTCGCACTCGCCAAGAGAGATCCGGCGTTAGATCAGGGTCGGCGCTCACTGCACGCGGCAAAGGCGCGGACGCCAGTGACTGCGGGGCGAACGGCCCATGCAAGTGACGCACCCAGCCGAGTCGCAAACCGCCCTTGACGAGCTGTCTCAGTGCTGTCGCGCACGAGCAATCCGATAGGCACCGCGCACACCGCAGTATGCGCAGCAACAAAAAAAGCCCCGGGGCGTTTCCGCCACCGGGGTTCTAACTGCCGGTAAGTCGAACGGCTTACGGCTGCACGTACCTCCAGCCGCTGGCCTGAAAGTCCGCGATGGCCCCAAGACCGGCCGTGACGTACTCCACGCCATCGATGACCTGGTCCTTGACCAGACCGGGGGTCAGTCGGCCATTGGCGAGGTAGGCGCGCGTGGTGTTCTGGCAAAAATAGAACTTCACGCCCTTGGCGATCAGTGCTTCCACCTGGCCCTGGCACCCATTGGGTTTACCGTTCACGCCGTCCTTGACCACCATCAGGCCGCCGCCGCTGTGCACAATCACGGCAATTTGATAATCGCGCCCGCGCACCATGCCGTGGGTGATCTCGTAGTCGTCGATCACGTTTGCGATGTTGCCGAGCCCGTAGCAGTTGAGCGCCGGGCTGGTGGGGGTCGCGGGCGGAACCACCTGGCTGGTGTTGAGCTGGAAGACGACCTTGACGTGATGCCGTTTGTCATTGCACTTGGTGAGCGCGCCGACGCCCGGGCCAAACTCGTCGTCGAGCGCCGTGGCGGGATTCGGATAGAGGGCGGGATTCAGCGACCCGACCGGGCAGGCCTCATTGCTTTGGTGGCGCTTGTCGTCCGCCTGGACGGTTGCGGCGAACAGCAGGGCGGTCAATGTGACAGCAGCGGTGATACGCATGATTCTCCTCCGTTTGTTGTTTCCCGTAAGAGTCGCGCCGCGCGTCCATACCGATTTCGGCGCTGGCCTGCTATGGGCGCAGCGTCCGGCGCACGGCGTCGACAGCCGGACTGTGCATGACTCCCCGTCGTGCAACAAACTCAAGAATTTGATTGGTGACGAAGAAAAACTGATCCGGGCGCTTGGGGTGAAGCGAAGCCCAACCGCTGTTTCCCGGCTGTCACACTTCGGAACTGCTGGGTCAATCCAGCGATTAACCGAGAAACCTGGTCAGGAAGAGCCCGACCATCCTCAGCTTGCGCTCTCTGCGCTGTAGCGCGCGAGCAGGCCGGTGCGCACGGCGTGGCGGTAGACGCGCACGAAGAAAAGCGCGGCGAACAGGATGTAAAGCGCCGCAAGGCCCGTGCTCCACACGAGGTGTGTCGCCGGAAACGCCGCGCCCGAAACGATGGCGCGCATGCCCTCGAACACGTAGGACGGCGCCAGTGCATAGGCGATCGCCTGCATCCACGCCGGGAGTGTGGCGAGCGGGTAGAAGACGCCCACGAACGGGGAGACGAGCGCCGGGATCGGCCAGACCAGCCACTCCGCGGCCGGCCCCAGGCGCAGCACGATGGCGGCGCCGAAGATGCCGAGCGCGATGCCGGCGAGGAACAGCACGAGCAGGAACGGCCCGAGCATCACGCCGTAGGCGAAGAACGACAGCCCGAAGGCGGCGGTGGCGAGCGCGATCATCAGGACGAGCGACACAAGGCTCGTGATGACGCTGGTGAGCACGAGACCCGCGACGTACTCGCCGATGGAGAGCGGCGTCGCGAAGATGTTGAGGAAGTTGCGCGACCACACGTCCTCGAAGAAGGTCGTCGTGACGCCCAGCATGACGCGCCCGAAGAAGTCCCACAGCAGCACCGCGCCGAGCAGCGTCGAGACGAAATTGAAGCCGGGGGCAGCGACGGTCTCGAGGTACTTGGTGATGAAGCCCCACAGCAGGATGTCGACCGCCACCCAGATGACGAGCGGGAACAGGCGCGCGGGGCTGCCGCGCATGAGATAGAACTGGCGCAGCACGATGGCGAGGATGGGGCGCAGGCGCATGCCGCTCATCCGGCCTCGAGCGTGAGCGGCTCGCGCGCCACCGACACGAACAGGTCCTCGAGTGAGTCCTTGCCGTGCTCGCGCGGCAGCGTCTTGGGGTCGCCCGCGAGCAGGATCGCCCCGCGCGACAGGAACAGCACCCGGTCGCACACTTCCTGGACCTCGTACATGTTGTGCGAGGTCCACAGCACCCCGACCCCGTCGCGGCGGGCGAGCGCGCGGATCACGGCGCGGATCTCGCGCGCCTTGGAGGGATCGAGCGAGGCGGTGGGCTCGTCGAGCAACAGCAGGCGCGGGCGGTTGAGCATGGCCTTGGCGAGCGCGGCGCGCGTCTGCTCGCCGGAAGACAACAGGCCGCACTTCACGTTGCGAAACGCGCGCAGCTCGAACTGTTCGAGCAGCTCCTCGATGCGCGCGCCCACGCCCTTGACGTTGTAGATGAGCGCGAAGAAGCGCAGGTTCTGGTACACGGTGAGATTGCCGGGCAGCGGCGCGTACACGGCGGTGAAGTTCGTGCAGGCGAGCGCCTGGGCGCGTTCGGTCGCGACGTCGCGGCCCTCGATGCGGATCGTGCCCGCGGTCGGCTCGAGCACGCCGAGGATCATGTTGATGGTCGTGGTCTTGCCCGCGCCATTGGGGCCTAGGAGCCCGACGATCTCGTTGTGGCCGACCTCAAAGGAGACGCCATCGACGGCGAGCTTGTCGCCGAAGCGTTTGCGCAGGGTGAAAACCGACAGGACCGGGGGCATACAAGGCAGTCTCCGGGCAATTATCCTTGTTCCGCGCGGGCACGCGAAGGCGCGCGCTGAACGGTCAGCCGATTTGGCCGCAGAATGCGGTAATGTCAGCAGCGCGCCAGCACAGGAGCAGACTCATGCGTATCGGTTTCATCGGTCTCGGCAACATGGGCAGCGAGGTCGCGCGGCACCTGCTTGCCGCCGGTCACACGCTCAGCACGTTCGCGCGCGGTGAGCGTTCGCGCGCCAACGCCACGCGGCTTGGCCTGAGCGTGCTCGCCTCGCCCGCCGAGGTCGCGCGGTCGAGCGAAGTGGTGTTTACCATGGTGACGGCCGGCACCGACGTCGAGTCGGTCGCGCTCGGGCCGCGCGGGATTGTCGAGGGCGGCGCGCCGGGACTGCTCGTCGTCGACCTGAGCACGATCTCGCCCAGCGTCGCGCGGCGGGTCGCCGAGCGACTCAACGAGCGCGGCATCGCCATGCTCGATGCGCCGGTCTCGGGCGGCGTGCCAGCGGCCCGGTCCGCAACGCTCACTATTTTCGTCGGCGGCGAGCCGGCCGTCTTCGACCGCGCGCGGCCGCTGCTGAAGTCGACCGGCAAGTCAATCTTCTACATGGGTCCCCTCGGCACCGGGCAGGTGACCAAGTTCGCCAATCAGATCGCGCAGCTCGCCTGCCTGCAAGGCGCCGCCGAGGCGTTGCTGTTCGCCGCCGAGCAGGGCGCCGACCCGGCCAAGGTGCGCGAGGCGGTCATGACCGGCTATGGCGCAAGCCGCATGCTCGATGTGCTCGGCAAGAAGATGGTCGAGCGCGACTTCGCCCCCGGCATCGTCGCCGCGCTGCACCACAAGGACATCGGCGTGGCGCTCGATCTCGCGCACGAGGCCGGCGTGCCGCTGCCGGTCACGGCACAGGTCATGCAGCAGCTCAACGCGCTTATGGGCAGCGGTTTCGGCGAGCAGGACACGAGCTCGCTGCTGCTCGTGCTGGAGCAGATGATGAACCGCGCCGAGACCTGACGGCGCCGAAAGCCCGGTTGCGGTAGCGAGCCGTCTTTCAGCGCTGGGCGGCGGCGCCTCGCCCGCGGCCCGAACTCTGTCCGCCATTGCCGAAAGCTCACGGGGGCCGCCAGCGGCGGGCCCCGTCATAGCGGTGCGCTCACGCCGCCCGGGCCTGGTGCTGGCCGAGGGACAGGGCGAGCGCGCGGAGCAAGGCTGCTCCGTCACCGCGCCACGCGCTGCCGTGCATGCAGGCGAGGGTGGTGGGAGATTCCTCCGCCAGGCGCTCGAGCATCGCGCGCGTGTTGGGGCTGTGCGCGTAGTAGTCCATGGCCACGCGAAACACCTCGCTCGGGCCGAGGATATCGCTCTCGACCAGCGGCGCTTTTCCTTCCCCGCTCTGGGTGAACAGATCGCCGCACAAGAAGGTGCGGGTGGTGTCATCGAGCATCAGGCCCGTCTCCCAGCCGTGGGGCAGATGCGGCGTGTCGAACCAGCGCAGCGCGTGGCGCCCAAGACGCAGCACCTCGCCGTCGGCGAGCGCGCGCGGCGCGCGATTCGCGGCGTCGTTGATCGACACCAGCGCCGCGACCTGGCTGCACACCGGCTCGGCCGCGGGTGCCTCAGCGAGGAAATCGTTGAGCGCCCCGCACTCGTCGGCCTCGTAATGCGAAAAGCCGATGTAGCGCAGCCGCGCGACCGGCAGCACGTGTGCAATGGCCTCGCGCACCAGCCGGAACATGCGTCGCGGCCCGGTGTGAAACAGCAGTGGCTGCTCGTCGGCCACCAGGTACTGGTTGAAGCTGAACGCGCCGCCCGGCAGGGCCACCGGCGTGTTGATGCGGTAGATGCCCTCGGCGATTTCGTGGACATTGGTTCCGGATTCGGTGTTGGTGATCACGCTTGCCTCCTGTGTTGGGTTGACAAGGAGGTGTAACGAGCGGCGCCCTCGTTACACTTCCTCTGCGACCGAGGCAGGCATATGCTGGCCGCATGCTCGAACCGGATGCCGAGAGGCAGTCAGACGACGCCGCGCTTGCGCTGCGCGTGGCGCGCGCGGCGCCCGGTATCGACCGCAAGGCGGAGGCCGAACTCTGCCGCCGGCTCGCCCCGCGCGTGCGGCTCTACGGGCTGCGCCATCTGCGCAGCGAAGCGGCCGCCGCCGATCTCAGGCAGCAGGTGCTGCTCATGGTGATCGAGCGCCTGCGTGCCGGGGCGCTGCGCGAGCCGGCGCAACTGGCGTCGTTCGTGCTCGGTATGTGCCGCATGGTGGTGCTGGACCTGCGCCGCGGACAGGCGCGGCGCGCGCGCCTGCTTGAAACCTACGGGGAGGTGCTGGTGCCGGACCCGGTGCCGGCGCCCGGACCCGACCGCGCGCGGCTCGCGGATTGCCTCGCGCGCCTGAGCGAGCGCGAGCGCACCGTGCTGGTGATGAGCTTCTACGATGACCTTCCTGCCGAGGCGCTGGCACGCGAGCTCGGGCTCTCACCGGCCAACGTGCGCGTCATTCGCCACCGCGGTATCGAGCGCCTGCGTGCCTGTGTGACCGGAGAATGGCCATGAGCCAGTCGCATTGCCGATCACCCATCGAGTGGCCGGCGCTCCTGGCCTACTGGCAGGGCGAGCTTGACGCCGCGAGCGAAGCGCGCAGCGAGGAGCATCTGCTCGGTTGCGCGGCGTGCAGCCGGCGGCTCGAGGCGTTCGCCGCGCTGGCCGACGGCGTGCGGACGCTGACACGCGCGGGCGCGGTGCACGCGGTGGTGAGCGATGCCTTCGTGCAGCGGCTCCGCGCACGCGGCGTGCGGGTGCGCGAGTACCGGGTGCCGTGCAACGGCTCGGTGAACTGCACGATTGCGCCGCAGGACGAGGTCATGATCTCGCGGTTGGAGGCGCCGCTCAGTGGCATCCGGCGCCTCGACGTGATGGAGATCGACTCTGAGGGGCGCCGTCTGGCGCGCTTGGAGGACGTCCCGTTCAGCACCGCGAGCGTCGGAGTGACGCTCACCCAGCCGGTCGACTGGTTGCGCGCCCTGCCGGCCTCGAGCATGCGCGTGCGGCTGCTTGCCGTCGACGCGCACGGTGAGCGCGTCGTTGGCGAATACACGTTCAATCATACGCCGCACGGCTCACGGCGCTGATCAGCGCGCCGCCGGCGGGTGCGCCCCTCACGGCCGCCGCTCTTGCAGCTCCCACTGCGACTCGAACTCCAGGTCGCGCCCGCTCACCGGGTCGCGGAAGCGCAGCCGCTTGGCGATGAGCTGTAGCGGCCGGTCGTAATCGTCCGGGCGTTCCGGCAGGAGCGTTGGATAGACGCGGTCGTTCACGATCGGAAATCCGAGCCCGCTCATGTGTAGCCGCAGCTGATGGGTCTTGCCGGTGAGCGGGCGCAGGCGAAACCATCCGAGTTCGTCACGGATTTCGAGAAGCCGGATGATCGAGCGCGCGTTCGGGACGCCGGGCACGACCTGCATGCGGAAACGCGGCTCACCCCTTTCGATGCGGTTTTCCACCGTCCACTCGCCTTCGCGCGGGATCCGCTCGAGCCGCGCCAGCGCCTCGTAGGTCTTTTCGGCCTCCCCGTGCGCGAACAGGTGGTGATAACGCCCCCGCGTCTGGCGGTTGACCGAGAACAGCACCAGACCGGCGGTCTCCCGGTCCAGGCGGTGCAGCGGCACGAGCCCGGCAATGCCGGTGCGCCTGATGAGGCGATTGAGCAGGCACTCCTCGACGAAGTCGCCGCCCGGCGTGACTGGCAGGAAGTGCGGCTTGTCGGCAACCAGGATCTCGTCGTTGCGAAACACGATGCGTTCCGCGAACGGGATGACCGGCTCGTGCGGCACCTCGCGGAAATAGACGATCCGCGCGCCCGGGACATAGGGGCAATCCGCGGTCACGGGGGCGCCGCGCGCGTCCCTCACCTTGCCCGCGCGCAGGCGCTCGGCCCATTCGGCCGGCGCTACGTGCGGGAAAGTGCGCGCCAGGAACTCGAGGATCGTGGGGTAGGGCCGCTCGACGGCCGGCAGCGTCACGACAGACGGATGTCTGGCAATGCCCATTGCCACACTCTACCGCCACCGGCGGCTGGCGCGGAGCGCGGGTCGCCGGCAATCGGCCGCGACGTACGTTGGCACGGCCCCCGTGACCGCCCGCGGCAGAATTGACCTGGATAGTTCCTGCGCCCTGCTGCTTTTGCCACGATGGCGGCGATGAGCGCGAGCGCCGTTCGCGCCGCCGAACCGCCGACCGAGGAGGGCCGCCATGGTCGAAAAGAGAAAGCTGGTGTTCATGGTGACGCACGGGCCGGAGAATCCGGAGCTCGCCACCATCCCGTTCGTGATGGCGACGACCGCGCTCGCCTCCGACATCGACGTCGTCATGGGCTTTGTCGCGAACGGCGCGTTCCTCGCCATGCGCGGCATGGCCGAGCGCCCCACCGCCCCTGGCTTCCCGCCGCTCAAGGAGCTGATGGACATCTACGCGAAGGCCGGTGGCCGGCCGTACCTGTGCGGGCCGTGCATCGGATCGCGCCACATCGAGGCGCACGAGCTGCTCGACAACGCCGAGATCGTGGGCGCTGCGACGTTCGTGTCGGAGTACGCCCAGGCCTCGAACGTGCTGGTGTACTGAGCGCGTTTTCCGCGTGCCGGCGCGGGGTTGCCGAGCCCCGCGGCTTACGGCACCTCGGTCGCCGCGATGAGCTGCGGTGCGAGGCTCGAGCGCAGGGACGTGAGCGCCTGGCGCGCGAGTTCGGTGAGGGCCCAGTACGGCGGCGGATGGCCGCGCTGCGCGCGGTACTGCTCGGCTGCGGTGCCGATCGCGGCGCGCAGGCGCGGATGCACCGTGTCGTTGAGCGAGCGCGCGCGCAGCGCCGCATCGATGCTCATGCCGGCCGGAATGAGCGGTGCGGCGCCGAGCGCCGATTGAAGCCCCGACCAAAGTTTCGCCAGGCCGCCGGGCAGGATGGTGAGCGGGTCGTAGCCGAGCCGGTCGCCGCGCTCGGCAGCCTCGAGCAGCACATCGAGCGTCACGTTGTCGAGGCGCTCGGCATTGAGCGTCTCGAGGTTGCGCCACTCCGCCACCGGCGCCAGCCGCGGATCGTATTCGAGGTCGGAGGGCACGAGTGTCGTGAACTGGGTGACGCCCATGTCGCCGAGCCAGCGCACCAGACCGGGCGAGGTGAGCTGCGCATGGTTTGCCCACAGCTCGATGCCCGCGGCGCGGTAGGCGTGGTGCACGACCTCGGAGCAGAACATGCGCGCGTCATCGGTCCAGTCCATGCCGAAGTCGTAGGGCACGTGCGCCGCCCGGGCGCGCTGGAGAATGGCGCTGGCGGCGCGATGCGCCGCGAGCGGATCGGCCTGTAGCGCCGGATGCTCCGGCCGCAGCCGCAGCAGGAGCAGTCGATGGCGCTTCTCCCGGAGAAAATCCTCAGCACTCCTGGTCACCACACCGCGCTCGATGAGCGCCTCGATCACCGTTGTTTTTCCCGATTGCGGCTCCACGTGCACGATGGCGACGTGCGAAAAGTTCCCGGGAAAGGGATTGCCGCGCGCGATCAGGGCCGAGGTCGGCGCATCGCCGCGCGACAGGACGATGTCACCGCTGTGCATGCGCACGCCCTCGATGAGGGTCGAGGGCGCGGCCGACGCGACGGGTGCAAGGACCGTCAGCGCCGGCAGCGCCGCGGCGCGCTGCTGCGCCAGCGCCTCCTCGATCGCGGCCCGCCCGCCGTACAGCACGCGATAGAGCGCTTCGTGCACGTCGGGGCGCTCGACCGGCCAGTGCC
>CAYZVX010000045.1:0-22602 GCA_964482055.1 uncultured Acidiferrobacteraceae bacterium | reverse complement strand
CGGCGGGCGGCCGGCGCGCCGGGGCCGGTGCAGCAGCGCTCGCGCCCGGCGCGGGTTCTGCTGCCTTGGGCGTGGCGCGCTGCGCGGCATGGTAGGCCCTGAGCATGACCTTTTGCGCATTCTCGGCCTGGGCGTCGATGACGCTGACGCCGAGCGTGCACTGACAGTGGTAGGTCTTGCCGTCTTCGACGAAGCTCGTGTCCTTGAGCGCTTTTTGCAACGCGTCGGCAATCTCCTGTAGCTCGCGTTCGTTCTTGTCGTACAGCAACGCCGCGAATTCATCGCCGCCGAATCGCGAGAGCAGCACCGGCTCGCCGAGACGTTCGCGAAACAGACGTGCGATCTTGATGAGCAACCGGTCGCCGGCCGCATAGCCGAGCGCCTCGTTGATGCTCTTGAGCTGTTCGAGATCGATGTACAGGATCGCGCTGCGCGCCTCGTTGCGCTGCGCCTTCTCGACCGCCTTGCCGACTTCCTGCAGGAAGTAGTGGCGGTTGTACAGACCGGTGAGCGGGTCGTGCTGGTTGAGGAACTGTAGCTTGGATTCGACCGCCTTGCGCCTGGAAACGTCGGCGGCCGCGAGCTGCACGCCGTTCTCGCCCTGCAACTGGATTGCCGAGGCCGCGATCTCGACCGGAAAGCGCGTGCCGTCTTGCTTCACGCCGAGGAATTCCTGGGCCTCGGTCTCGGTCCGGGTGGCGCTCTTGCGCAGGAAATCCTTGAAGCGCGGATGATCGCTCTTGTCGATCAGGTTCAGGACCGGGATACCTTCCAGGTCCGACATCTGCCCGTAGCCAAACAGGTCGAGATAGGCCTTGTTGGCGTCGACATGCATGCCGTCCTGGCTGTAGCAGATGGCATCGCGCGAACCTTCGATCACGGCGTGGTGTTTGTGTTCCAGTTCCGCAACGCGGCGCGTGGCGGCAGCGAGCGCCGCGCGATCCTGTGCGGCCTTGAGCTCGCGTTCCAGCGCCGGAGTGAGGCGTGCCAGCTGGCTTTTCAGGACCACGTCGTGCACGCCGGCGCGCATGAGGCGCAGGACGTCGTCGTCCTTGATCTGGCGTGTGACGACGATGAACGGCAGGTCGAGGTTGGCGTTGCGCAACAGGTCGTGCGCCATCTGCGCGCCGAAGTGCGGCAGCGTGTATTCGGACACGACCGCATCCCACGTACCTTTGTCGAGCGCGGCCTGCATGGAGGCGAGGTCGTGCACGCGCAACTGCTTGAGCATGTAGCCGTTCTTGCGAATCGCCTGGACCGTGGCTTCCGTGTCGTCGGGTGACTCATCGACGAGGAGCAGGCGCAGGATTTTCTTGTCAGCCATCGGATCCCAAGCGTGTCGATACGGTTTGTCTAGGCATCCAGCGGGAACGCCACCAGGTGATCGGCCTGCACGCGGATGCCGACGCGTTCGCCCGGCGCGTGATCGGCGTGGCTCGGAAACAGCGACAGCACCCGCCCGCCGCTCGGTAACTGTAGCGTGTACAGAATCTCCGCTCCTTTGAAGGCCCGCTGCACGATCACTGCCTGCAACGGGCTGTCCGGGTCCGGCACGATGTCGTCGGGCCGCAGCAGGACTTCGACGCGTGTCCCCTTAGGCCAATTATAGGCGCGGTTACCTTTATATATGCCAGCCTCGGTCTCAACCGTGTCCGGGGCCAGCAGCGTGCCAGGCAAGAACACCCCCTGGCCGATGAAATCCGCAACGAATCGGCATCCGGGCTCGTGGTAGAGGTTATAGGGGGTGTCCCACTGCAGGAGCCTGCCGTCGCGCATGACCCCGACGAGGTCCCCCAGGGCAAAGGCCTCGTGCTGATCGTGGGTGACCAGGACCGCCGTGGTACCGCGTTTTTTCAGGATATCGCGCACCTCGGCCGACAGGCGCTCGCGCATTTCCACGTCGAGGCTGGAAAACGGCTCGTCCATGAGGATCAGGTCGGGCTCGGGCGCCAGCGCGCGGGCCAGCGCTACGCGCTGCTGCTGGCCGCCGGAGAGCTCGTGCGGGAAGCGCGCCGCCAGCTCCGCGAGGCCCACCAGCTCCAGGGTCTCGGCCACGATGCGCTGCTTCTCGGCATGCCCGTGGCGCCGCAACCCGAAGGCGACGTTGTCGGCCACGGTCAGGTGCGGAAACAGGGCGTGGTCCTGGAAGACCATGCCGAGCGAGCGCCGCTCCGGGGGCAGTGTCGCGCCAGGCCGCGAAACCACCTGCCCCTTGATGCGAATCTCGCCGGCGTCGAGATTGTGAAAGCCGGCGATGGCGCGCAGCACCGTGGTCTTGCCGCACCCCGAGGGCCCAAGCAGGCAGACGATGTTTCCCGCGTTCACGTGGGCGGACAGTCCGCGCACGGCCGGGCGGCCGTCATAGCGGCACTCGATGTCCCGAAGACTCAGTGTAGGGGCGGGCGTGGAATCGGACATGGAACGAACCGCATGATAACACTGCCGCTTGGCCGGACACGCCGAACTGGCGCGGCCGCGCGCGCTGCCAATCCGCCCGTCAGCCGAGCAGGAACTCGAGCAGTGCCTTCTGCGCGTGCAGGCGGTTTTCCGCCTCGTCCCACACCACGCTCTGCGGGCCGTCGATCACCTCGGCGGCGACCTCGAAGCCGCGATAGGCCGGCAGACAATGCATGAACACGGCGTCGGGCCTGGCGCGGCGCATGAGCGCGCTATCGACCTGGTAGCCCTGGAAGGCCCTCAGGCGTTCGGCCTTCTCCGCCTCCTGGCCCATGCTCGCCCAGGTGTCGGTCACGACGATGCTGGCATCGTGCACCGCGGCCGCCGGATCGGTGCTGAGCGTGACGCGCTCGGCGCAGCAGGCCGTGATATCCGGGTGCGGCCCATAGCCCGGGGGGCTCGCCACGTTCAGGTGGAAGTCGAAGCGGGCGGCGGCGTGCACCCAGGAGTTGCACACGTTGTTGCCATCCCCAATCCACGCCACCGACTTGCCGCGGATATCCCCGCGCCGCTCGACATAGGTCTGGATGTCGGCGAGCAACTGGCAGGGGTGGTGCAGATCGGACAGGGCATTGATGACCGGCACACTAGAGTGCGCGGCGAAACGCTCGATCATGGCGTGGGAGTTGGCGCGAATCACGATGACGTCGACCATGCGCGACATGACGCGCGCCGTGTCCTCGACCGGCTCGCCGCGATCGAGCTGCGTGTCGCGCGGCGACAGGAACATCGCCGATCCGCCGAGCTGGGCCATGCCGGCCTCGAACGACACGCGCGTGCGCGTGGAGGCCTTCTCGAACAGCATTGCCAGGGTCTTGCCCTTGAGCGGGGTCGGGTCACGACCGGCGCGGTGCAGTTGCTTGAGCTCGATCGCGCGCGCGAGCAGGCGCGAGAGCTCCTGCGGCGTGAAGTCGAGCAGCGTCAGGAAATGACGTGCCGGCAACCTAGGCCTCCAGGAACCGGCGCACCACGCGCGCCACGCCCTGCGTGAGCTGCTCGGCTTCCGCGTCGCTCAGAATGAGTGGCGGCAGCAGTCGCACCACGGTGTCTGCCGTCACGTTGACCAGCAGCCCGTCGTCGAGCGCGAGCTTCATGATGTCCTTGCACGGGCGGTCGAGCTCGACGGCGAGCATGAGGCCGCGGCCGCGGATGTCGCGCACACCGCCCACGCCGGCCAGGGCCGCGCGCAGGCCGGTGAGGATGCGCCCGCCGAGCTCGGCGGCGCGCGCATCGAGCGCGCCTTGCTCGAGCACATCGAGCACGGTCAGCGCCACGCGGCACACCAGCGGATTGCCGCTGAACGTCGAGCCGTGGTTGCCGGGTTGAAAGACCCGGGCCGCCGCGCCGCGCGCGAGGCACGCCCCGATCGGCACGCCGTTGCCGAGGCCCTTAGCGAGCGTCATGACGTCGGGCCGGATGCCCTCGTGCTCAAAGGCAAACCACTTGCCGGTGCGGCCCATGCCGGTCTGGATCTCATCTAGCATCAGCAGCCAGCCGCGCTCATCACAGATCCGGCGCAGGCCCTGCAAGTAGCCGGCGTCCGGGATGCCGATGCCGCCTTCGCCAGTAATCGGTTCGACCAATACCGCCACCACATCCTTGTTGTGCTCGGCCACCTGCATGACCGCCTGCAGATCGTTGTACGGCACGCGGTTGAAGCCGCTGACGAGCGGCTCGAAGCCAGCCTGGATCTTGCGGTTGCCGGTCGCGGACAGCGTGGCGAGCGTGCGTCCGTGGAAGCTCCCCTCGGTCACGACGATAGTCGGGTTCAGGATCTTCTTCCGGTGGCCGTACAGCCGCGCGAGCTTGATCGCCGCCTCGTTGGCCTCGGCGCCGGAGTTGCAGAAAAATACGTTATCCATGCCGGCGCGCTTGCACAGGCGCTCGGCGAGCTTTTCCTGCAGGGGGATCTCGTACCAGTTGGAGGTATGCAGCAGCTTGCCGGCCTGATCGCAGATGGCCTTGGCGATGTCGGGGTGGGCGTGGCCCAGGCCCACGACCGCCACGCCGCACATGGCGTCAAGGTATTTGCGCCCCTGCGTGTCCCACAACCAGGCCCCGTGACCATGGCTGAAAGCCACCGGCAACGGCGCGAAAACCGGCATTTGATACGACGTCGGCATAGTTTTCTTTGGCTGACCAGAAAACGCAACGGCGCCCTGCGGGAGGGCGCCGTTTCTAAAGCCCAAGATTCTAGCTATTTGCCGGAGTGGCGCAAGGCTTTTGCGCTTGTCTGCCGCAGCCGCCGGTGGTTAACCGGTGCGGCCACAACGCAGAAGCCCGGCCGGATGGCCGGGCTTCTCGGTGTCTGCGGCCGAATGGTGCCGTTACCTCATGAACAGCGCGGCGCCGTGCGGACCGGCGACCATGAAGAACAGCATCGGCAGGGAAAGCATGGTGTTGGTGCGCGAGGCCAGGAAGGCGACGCGGGCGGCCTTGGCCTTGGCGGCGTCATCGGCCTGCACGATGCCGAGCACCTTCTTCTGGTTTGGCCAGATCAGCACCCAGACGTTGAAGATCATGATGGTGCCGAGCCACGCGCCGATGCCGATCGGCGCCGCGCCGCCCTTGAGCAGGAAGGCGTTGCCGAGGCCAATGCCCGAGCGCTCGAGGTAATAGGCCCCCGACAACCACGTCACCACGGCCGCCCAGCGGAACCACAGCAGCGCGCGCGGCGCGATGTGCTTGGTGATGCCGGCGGCGGTACCGTCGGCCTTGGCGGCGGCGACGCCCGGAACCTGCACAGCGTTGAAGTAGTAGAGCAATCCGATCCACATGATGCCGGCCACCACGTGAAGCCAGCGGTCAAGTATGAGATCCATAGTCGAGTCTCCCGAGTTTCTTGGTTTGCTGAGTTCTGGGTCCGAGTAAGCGGGTCGCGGTTACTTCATGAGGAAGTTGGCGACAAAAACGTACAGAATGAGCGTGAGCACGAGACCGGAAATGATCGTGCCCCAGAGGCTGTCGAGCGGGTTTTTCATGGTTTTTCCTCGGTGTCTGGTACGGTACGGAAACGATGCAGCAATACCTGACTGCTTTTGTCGGGCGCTAGGGTAAGGCAGATGGTCGCGGAATTCAAGCGCGCCGGCACGCGCATTTCGTCGGCGCGCCGGCCATGATGCAATTGGCGCAACAACCCGCAAGCCATATCCCCACCACGACTGCGACTGCAAGGCCATGTCCACGGTAGAGCTCATTCATCGCGTGAGCCGATGGTTTTTGATCCCGCTCTCGGTCGCGGTGGAGCGATCCGGTAATGCGTTTTACGTCGCGCTCGCGATGGCGGTGATGGCGTACAGCACCTATTCCATTCTCGGCGGCCAGACGCACGCGATGCGCAACCAGGCCTACGACCTGGCCATGAAGTACCGGTTTTTGCAGCCGGCTGCCGATCCGGACATCGTGATCGTGGATATCGACGAGCCGAGCCTCGCGGCGATGGCCTCGGAGTACGGGCGCTGGCCGTGGCCGCGCAACACCATGGGCGAGCTGATCGAGGGCATCGCCGCGCAGAAGCCGCGCGCCATCGTCTTCGATATCACGTTCAGCGATCCGGACGTCTACAACGCTGAGGGCGACCGCTACCTGCGCGAGGTGGTGGCGCGCACGCCCGAAGCGTTCTTTCCCATCATCCGCCTCGACGAAGAAAGCGACGCGCGCAGCAGCCTGCGCATTCGCCAGCTCGCCGGCGCCCGGCCTTACGCGGGCGCTGCGCCCGATGCCACGATTGCCGCCATCGTTCCGTACTTCCTCGATGCGCTGGGCGAGCGGCGCACAGGCACGACCAACCTTTTCGCCGATGCCGAGGGAATCCTGCGCAGCTACCATGTCTACCTCGATGTCCAGGGCTGGCGCCTCTACTCCTTGCCGGCGAACGTGGCCGCGAGCCTCGGTGCCGAGTTGCCCGAGGCGCAGCAGATCGTGCTCAACTGGCGCGGGCGCCCGCCGTCCTACCGGCACGTCTCGTTCCACGAGGTCTATTTCGATCTGCAACGACGCGAACGCACCCGGCCGCCGGACGAGTTTGCCGGCAAGATCGTGATCGTCGGATCGACGGCGCCGGCGCTGTTTGACTACAAGGCGACCCCGGTGGCCAAGGCGCATCCGGGTGTGGAGATCCTGGCAACGAGCATCGACAATCTCCGTAACGGTGACTACCTGGTGCTGTTGCCGGTCTACGTGACCGTCACGGTCACGCTGTTGGCGCTCGTGCTGCTTGCCGCGGCGTTCGTCTACCGCATCGATCAATGGCTGCTCAGCCTGGTGTTCACGGTGTTTCAGACCGGGCTGCTGGCGGTAGCCTACCTGGTGCTCAATGTCTCGACCGTGTTCGTCGACCTGACGGCACCGTTCGTGTTCAGCCTCCTGTACTTCACCATCGCGCGCGTTGCCCATCGCTGCGCCACACTGCACCGCAACGGGCACCCGTACTTCTCGCGCGTGCTGGACGAAGGCCAGGACTGTCTGGTGGTACTCGCCCATGCCGAGATCCGGCTGCCGACGCACAACGCCAGCCTGCGGCTGCGTGCCGAGATCAAGAAGGAAGCCGGGGTCGCGCGCCACGCGGTGGTGACCGCGCCGCTGTTCAAGAGCGCGCCGCTCCTGCACGCCTTTTTTCGCGACAGCCTGCAGCTCTACTGGCTGGTGCCGGTGGCGCAGGAGCGCGCGGCGCTCGCCGATGCTCTGTCCGTGCTCGAACGCTCACTGCTGGTCATCGAACGCAGCGCCGCGCGGCACGCGCAGGCCTCGCACCCGATCGTGACCTGGGCGCTGCACGCGGTGCATCTCGCCGTGGACGGCGCCGGGCAGTGGCGGCTTGCGGGTGAGGTGGCGATGGCCGAGGTCGTTGCGCTTGCGCACCGTGCGAAGCTGCACCCCGAGGCGGGCAGCACCCAGGTCGTGGCATCGGCCGGGTTCCGTGATCGCTGCGCCCGGCTCGGTGCGCCGGTGTCTGCCGCGCTGGCCGGTGCGGGCCTGCGCCTGTAACCGGTCGACGTTGCCTACTGTGGCGGAAAGACCTTGCCGGGATTGAGGATGCCGAGTGGGTCGAACTGACGCTTGATCGCGCGCATCAACGCGAGCGTGGCGGGATCGATGGCGCGCGCCAGGTACTCGCGCTTGGCGAGCCCGATGCCATGCTCGCCCGACAGCGTGCCGCCGAGCGCGAGCACCAGATCGAAGACGCGCGACAGGCAGGGCAGTGCACCGCGCTCCTGTGCCGGATCTTGCGTGTCGTAGAGCAGGTTGACGTGAATGTTGCCGTTGCCGGCATGCCCGAAATTGACGATCGGAATGCCGAACTCGCGCGACAGTGCCGCCACGCCCTCGATCAGCTCCGGGATGCGCGACACCGGCACCACGACGTCCTCGTTGAGCTTGTTGGGTGCAATGTTGCGCAGCGCCGGTGACAGCGCCCGGCGCACCGCCCACAGGGCCTCGGCCTCCGCCTTGCTGGCGGCGGCCGCGATACGCAGGCAGCCGGCGTTCGAGGCGCTGCGCATGATGCGGCTCGCGCTGGTGTCGATGGCCGCCTCGGACCCGTCGACCTCGATCATGAGCAGCGCGCCGGCGTCGTGCGGCAGCTCGATGCCGGCGTAGCCGCGGATCATGTCAATCGAGGCCTGATCCATGAGCTCGAGCGCGCTCGGTGTGGTCGGCTGCGCCATGATCGCCACGACCGCCTCGGTGGCGCTGCGTATATCGCGGTAGACGGCCTGCAGGGTGCGGCGCGCCTCGGGCAGCGGCGTGAGCTTGAGGGTCGCTTCCGTGACGATCGCAAGCGTTCCTTCGGAGCCGATCAGCAGGCGCGTAATGTCAAACCCAACGGCGCTCTTCGTCGTGCGCGACCCGGTGTGGATGACCGCGCCGGTTCCGGTGACGGCGCTCAGCGCCAGCACGTTGTCCCGCGTAGCGCCATACTTGACCGCGCGCGGGCCGGCGGCGTTGAGCGCGATGTTGCCGCCGACCGTGCAGTAGGCACTGCTCGTGGGATCCGGCGGCCAGAAGTAGCCATGCCGCGCCGCCTCGACTTGGACCGCCTCGTTGGTAACACCGGGTTCGACGCGCATCAGGCGGTTGGGAGGATCCATTTCCACGATCCGGTTCATGCGCTCAAGCGCCAGCACCAGCCCGCCGGCGAGTGGCACCGAGCCGCCGGTGGTGCCGCTGCCGCGCCCGCGCGCCACGATCGGCACCTGCGCGTCGTGGCAGAGCCTCACGATGTCGCGCACCTGGCCGGCATCGGTCGCGAACGCCACCAGATCCGGCGCTACGTGCCGTCGCGAGTTGTCGTAGCCGTACACCCAGCGGTCCGCGGCCTCGGTGAGCAGATTGGCGTGACCCACGATGTCCGCGAGCCGCGCGCGAAACGGCGCGGGCAGCTCAGTCATGCCCGCGGATGCGCTTGAGCAGCGCGGTCGTCGAACGCTCGAAGCGAAACGGAATCGAATGGACGGCCCCGCCGTAGGCGCGCACGAGCTCGGCGCCGACGATGCGCTCGGGCGGCCAGTCGCCGCCCTTGACCAGATGATCGGGCCGCACGATCTTGATGAGCTCGAGCGGGGTGTCCTCGCTGAAAGGCGTGACGAGCGACACGCACTCGAGCGCGGCCAGGATGGCCATGCGGTCCTCAAGCGGGTTGACCGGGCGATCGTTGCCCTTTTCCAGGCGCCGCACGGATGCGTCGTCGTTGACGCCGACGACGAGGCTCGCGCCAAGCGCCGCGGCTTCTTCCAGGTAGGCGACGTGTCCGCGGTGCAGGATGTCGAACACCCCGTTGGTGAACACCACCGGGCGCGGCAGCGCCGCGACGCGCGCCGCCAGCGCGCGGCGTTCGGTAACGACCTTGTCCTGGCTCGGGCTCACTCGCGGTGCTCGAAGATGCGCACGGCGCGTTCTACGCTGCCACGCTGCGCGCCGCCTGGCTGGCGCGCGCCTCGCCCGCGATGGCCGAGCCGGCCCGCCGGTCGATGGCTTGATTTTCGATCTGCGCGCCCACCGAACGAGGATCCTGCGCGACCATCACTGCCGAGGCGCTGCCCGCCACCGCAGCCGCCGGCGTGCAGCCGTACCGGCAAACCGCGGCGGCCAGAACCGGCACGACGTGGCGCCAGTTCATCGGCGCTCGAGTGTCTGGTAGTCGATCAGATCGCAAAGGCAATGGATCACGATGCCGTGCACTTCCTGAATGCGGGCGGTGGACTGGGCGCGCACGCAGATGTCGACGTCACCGCCGCGCAGCAGCCCGGAGAGCTTGCCGCCGTCGCGCCCACTGAGCGCCACGACGATCATGTCGCGCTCGTGCGCGGCCTGCACCGCGCGCAGCACGTTGGGCGAGTTCCCGGAGGTGGAAATTGCGATCAGCACGTCACCCCCCTGGCCGAGGGCGCGGACCTGTTTGGCAAAAACCTCGTCGAAGTGATAGTCGTTGGCGATCGAGGTGAGGGTCGAGGTGTCCGTGGTGAGCGCAATCGCGGGCAGCGGTGCGCGCTCGCGTTCGAAGCGGTTCAGCATTTCGGCCGAAAAGTGCTGGGCATCGGCCGCCGAGCCGCCGTTGCCGCAGGCAAGAATCTTGCGGCCGGCACGCAGCGCGCGCAGCATCTGTTGCGCCGCCGCGCCGATGGCGGGCGTGAGGGGAGCGGCCGCCTCGCTGATGGTCTTGACGCTGTCGGCGAAGATGCCGCGCACGCGCGCGTTGACTAGCGCTTCATCCATCGTTGGCTCCACGGGGTTGCCCGGCATCAGAACGCGTTTTGCAGCCATTCGAGGCGCACATCTGCGCCCTCGCCGCTCACGGCTACGATATCAAAACGACACGCCGTCTTGCAGCCCGGCGCGTGACGTTGCAGGAAATATTCGGCCGTGGCGCGCAGCCGCGCCTGCTTGCGCGCATCGATGGTCTCGGCCGGAGTGCCGAACTGGCTGGCGCGCCGGTAGCGAACCTCGACGAACACGAGCGTCCCTGCGGCCTGCATGACGAGATCGATTTCGCCATGCGGGCTGCGGTAGTTGCGCCGCAGCAACGACAGGCCGTGGCCGAGCAGGTGCTCGCAGGCGAGCCGCTCGGCGGCCTCGCCGCGGCGCAGGTGGGAGGGATGGGTGCCCGGCATCAGCCGCCGGGCACGGCTTCAAGCGCGAGCCGGGCCTTGTCCTTGAGGTTCTTGTCGAGGAGCCGTGGCATCCCGCGGCTGAACTGCGCCCACGACAGATGGCGTTGCAGCCGGCCGCTGCGGTCGACGGACAGACTGCTGGTGACGCCGCTAAAGCGCGCGCTCTCGTCGCTGATGATGCGGTTGAGATGCGGGATGATGGCGTAGCTGTCGATGCCGAGCGCATATAGCCGATCGAGACCGCTACGGGCGTGTGGCCAGTCGCCCTGCAGCCTGGCACGCAGCTCGCCGACCCGACCCTCGCTTATCAGCATCCAAGGCATGTCGCCGAACACGATGCCATCGAGGTCGCGATCGTGCACTTCGTCGCTGCGACCGGTGAAGATGGCCGAGGTGGCGTACACCGGCACGCGCGAGGCGTGGAAGAAATTGAGTTGCGGCTTGATCAGGCGCCCGTGCGCGGCGTCGGCCGCGAGAAAGATGGCGTCGACGTCCTGCCGGGTGCGCGACTCGAACTGCAGCTTCTGCCCGAGCCGGCGCTCGAGGGCCGCCTTGCGCGTCTCGCTGTGCGTGATATTGAGCAGCTTCTTGATCGGTTCGGAGTAGTCGCTGCCGGTCTCCGCGTAAGCTTCGGCCGCGAGCACGACACCGCCGAGCCGTTCCCAGTGCGTCACGAACGCCGCCTGCATGCGTTCACCCCAGCTGCCCTTCTGGTACAGCACGACCACGCGCCGGTGGCCATCGAGGAAGGCGCGTTCGGCCGCCTGCTTGGCTTCCTGTTCGGGCGGCAGGCCGAACTGGAACAGGTACTTGCCGGCTGCTCCCGATTGCTCGTCGCTGTGGCTCAGCACGAGCGTGGGCAGGGTCACGACGCGGCTGCGGATCAGGGCATCGACGGCCTCGCGCCCGAGGGGGCCGACGACAAGCTGCGCGCCGTCGCGTACGGCCTGTTCGTAGAAGGCCGCCACCTGCGCGGGATCGGCTCCAATGTCATAGACGCTCACCAGCGGCTTGGCCGGATCGGAATTGCTGGCATCCATCGCCAGGAATCCGTCGCGCACGCTTTGCGCGGCGACCGCGTAGTCGGAGGTGAGCGGCAGCAGCAGCGCAATGCGATCGATGCGACCGATCAGCTCCGGCGCTCCCGTGATCAGGCTTGGTATCAGGCTTTCGTACGCCGGGTGCTTGGGATAGGAGAGCTTCCAGCGCTCGACGCCGGCAGCGAGCGCCGCGGGGCTGCCACCGCTGTCATGTGCGGCGATCGCCAGCTCGATCCAGCCGGCCAGCACCAGGTCACGCGTGACGTTGAGCTCGTTGACCAGACGCTCGCGGGGCAGGGCCCGGAGCAGGTCCCAGATCTGCTTCTGGTTTTCGGCGACGGTTTCGCGCGCGGCAATGTACTGCTCGCGGGCGATCCGGTTGCGCACCGCACCGATGGGGTTGTTGAGCGCAAGCTCGGCCTGCGCGCGGCCCTGGTAGATTTCGGCAATGACGGCGGGGTCCAGGTTGCGCGCCTCCTGCGCCTGATCGAGCAGGCGGATCGCGCGCTCGTGCGCGCCGGTGAGTGACGCAATGCGCGCCTCCAAAATCTTCTTGCGCGCCTGGACGGAGCTGTCGAGACTGCGCACATCGATCTGCTCGAGCGCGGCGCGCGCCTCGAGGATCTGCCCGCCCTTGATCAGGTTGTCGGCCGCCTTGAGCAGGAGATTCTGCTTTTGCGGCGGCGGTGCGGCCAGTGCGAGACGCCGGTACTCGCTTGCCGCCACGAGGAACTCGCCGTCGCGCTCCGCCTTGTCGGCCGTCTCGGTGCTGATCTGCGGCTCGACCTTCGGCTGGGTGACGACGCGCGGTGTCTCACACCCCGCCAACACGGCCGCGGTCAGCGCGGCCAGCAGCCATTTCTGCGCCGGGTATTTCATGTAAGATCCTGTTTTATGGGGAAGAAAGTATCGGAGGCGGGATCCAGCGTGTCAAACCATCCGGGCGCGCTTTACGTAGTAGCGACGCCCATTGGAAATCTTGAGGACATCAGCGCCCGGGCGCTGCGGACCTTGCGTGAGGTGGCACTGATTGCCTGCGAGGACACGCGCCACACGGCAAGGCTGCTGCGTCACTTCGGGATCAGCACGCGCACCGTGGCGCTGCACGAGCACAACGAGCGCGAACAGGTGCCCCGGTTGCTGGCGCGGCTTCAGGCCGGCGAGTCTATCGCATTGGTGAGCGACGCGGGTACCCCGCTGGTCAGCGATCCGGGCTGGCATCTGGTGCGCGCCGCCCAGTCGGCGGCAATCCGCGTGACGCCGGTACCGGGCGCTTGTGCTGCGATCGCGGCGCTGAGTGCCGCGGGCCTGCCAACCGACCGGTTCGTGTTTGAAGGGTTCCCGCCCGCGAAGGCCAGCCAGCGGCAGCAACGCTTTCAGGAGCTCAAAGCCGAGGCCCGCACCTTGATTTTCTATGAGGCGCCCCATCGTGCGCTCGAGAGCCTGCGCGACATGGCCGAGGTGTTCGGCGCCGACCGACCGGCGGTTGTGGCGCGCGAGCTGACCAAGCACTTCGAGACCATCCGTGCCGGCACCCTGCAGGAGCTGGCCGAATGGCTGGCGCGGGATACGGCCCAGCAGCAGGGCGAGTTTGTGGTGCTGGTGCAGGGCGCGCCGCCCGCCGCGGATCGGCGCGCTGCCGAGGCCGAGCGGGTGCTGCGCATTCTTCTTGGGGCGTTGTCCACGAGCCAGGCGGCGGAGCTCGCCGCTCAGATTAGCGGCGCGAGTCGCCATAGTCTGTATCAGCGGGCGCTCGCTCTGCGCGCGGAACTTTCGAAGAACGAGGGCTGACACTGGTAGAATGCATATTGGAGTCGGCCAGACAGCCGCTGCGGGCAACCGCAGAGGAAAGTCCGGGCTCCGCAGGGCAAGGTGCCAGGTAACGCCTGGAGGGCGCGAGCCCATGGAAAGTGCCACAGAAAACATACCGCCTAAGTCCGCGAGGACCGGCAAGGGTGAAAAGGTGCGGTAAGAGCGCACCGCGCGGGTGGCAACACACGCGGCACGGCAAACCCCACCTGGAGCAAGGCCGAATAGGGGAACAATGGTGTGGCCCGCACCGTTCCCGGGTAGGCCGCACGAGGCACATGGCGACATGTGCCCCAGATGAATGGCTGTCCACGACAGAACCCGGCTTATCGGCCGACTCCAATTTTTTTATTCGATTGAGATTACGTACCTATCATACTGTTTAACAAGCCATTTCGTTTTCTGATTCGCTTCTTATCTTCTGCGGTTTCTGGCACATTTGCGCAGCTCAGCGCTCGAGAAGACCCCGCCGCATATCTCACCGTTTGTAACTAGTTGTTGTCATTGGAGTTACGGCTGAACAAATGACGCTCTTTTCCTTGACAGACCAGGATATTGCTTCCTATAGTGCAACTAAGTGGGGAATTGTGTCTTTTTGTGGAAGCAAGAGGATAGGAGGGGGACTGAATGTTCCGGGGCGTCAACGCGCTCACGGTCGATGCCAAGGGCCGGATTGCAATCCCGACGCGTTATCGCGATGCGCTGGCGCGCCACTGCAATGGCCAGATGGTGCTGACCGTCGATCGGGACCACTGCCTGCTGCTCTATCCGTTGCCCGAGTGGGAAGACATCGAACGCAAGCTCGTCAAGCTGCCAAGCTTTAACAAGCAGGCGCGGCGTCTGCAGCGCCTGCTGGTCGGTCACGCCACGGAATGCGAGCTCGACGCCGCCGGCCGCATCCTCCTGCCACCGCCGCTACGCGAATTCGCTTCTCTCAACAAATCGGTCGTGCTGATCGGGCAGGGCAACAAATTCGAGATCTGGGACGAGGAGACCTGGAATGCGCGCCGCAGCGAGTGGCTGGCGCAAGAGGCGCAGCAGTCCGACGGCGATCTGGCCGCGGGGTTGGAATCATTGTCGCTATAGACAGGATGGTGAATGATCGCGCCCATCTCCCGGTCCTGCTCGACGAAGTGGTGCAGGCGTTGATGCCCGCGCCGGACGGAATCTATGTCGATGCAACCTACGGTCGAGGTGGTCATGTTCGCGCCATCCTCGGCCACCTCGGTCCACGCGGTCGCATCATTGCCATGGATCGTGATCCCGCCGCGGTCGCTCACGCGCGGGATGCCTTTGCCGCCGACGCGCGCGTGCATGTGCACCATGCCCCGTTCTCGATGTTGAGCCGTGTGCTCGAACAGGAGGGCGCGAACGGCAAGGTCAACGGTGCGCTTTTTGACCTCGGCGTATCCTCGCCACAGCTCGACCAGGCCGAGCGCGGGTTCAGCTTTCGGGCCGAAGGCCGGCTCGACATGCGCATGGACCCGACGCACGGCGAGTCGGCCGCGCAGTGGTTGGCGCGCGCAACCGAGCCGGAGATCGAGCGCGTCATCCGCGAGTTTGGCGAGGAGCGCTTTGCACGACGCGTGGCGCGCGCCATCGTTCGGGCGCGGGACCGGCAGCCGATTACAACGACCTTGCAGCTCGCCGAGATCGTGGCCGGCGCGGTGCCGACGCGCGAGCCCGGCCAGCATCTGGCGACACGCACCTTTCAGGCGCTGCGCATCCACGTCAACCGCGAGCTCGAGGAGTTGGAGGCCACCTTGCCGCAAGCCGTGGCCGCGCTCGCCCCGGGCGGGCGGATTGCCGTCATCAGCTTTCATTCGCTCGAGGACCGGGTGGTGAAGCGCTTCTTCGCGCGCGAGGCGCGCGGCGGTGACCTGCCGCCGGACCTGCCGGTCCGTGCGGCCGAGGTGCACGCCCGGCTGCGTGTCATCGGCAAGGCGGTGCGCGCCAGCGCGGCGGAGATCGCCCGTAACCCTCGCGCGCGCAGCGCCGTGCTGAGGGTGGCGGAGCGCACCGCGCGGCTCAACGGAGGTGCCGCCCGTGCCTGAGCGGGTGCTGCTGATCGTGCTCGTGGCGGCGGTCGTGCTGTGTTCGCTGCTGGTCGTGCAGACGCGCCAAGAGAGTCGCCAGCTGTTTGCGCGTCTGCAGACGCTGCAGGCCGAGCGCGATGCGCTCAACACCGAGTGGGAGCGCTTGCTGCTCGAAGAGGCGGCGTGGTCGCAGCACCGGCGCATCGAGTCCACGGCGCGCGCGCGCCTCGGCATGGACCTGCCGGGCGCCGAGCGCATCGTCGTGGTGCAGTTGCCGCACGCGGAGCGCCCATGAGCGCGCGCCGCTCGGGCCTGCAGCAACCGTGGCGGTTCTGGCTCGTGCTGGCGAGCCTGCTGTTCGGTCTGGTCGTGCTCGCCGCGCGTGCCGCCTACCTGCAGGTGCTTCACGCCGACTTTCTGCAGAGCCAGGGCGCGCAGCGCCATTCGCGGATCGTCAAGGACAATTCGCACCGCGGCATGATCCTCGATCGGCACGGCGCGCCGCTCGCCGTGAGCACGCCGGTCGACTCGATCTGGGCGCATCCGGCCACGCTCGCCCAGGAGCAGGCGCGCTGGCCGGCGCTCGCACCGCTGCTTGGATTGTCCCACCGCGAGCTCGCGCAGATGCTCGCCAAGCACGAAGGGCGCGAGTTCATGTATCTGAAGCGTCACGTGCCTCCGGATCTGGCCGAGCGCGTGCTGGCGCTTGGCGTCGACGGCGTGTCGCTGCTGCGCGAGTATCGCCGCTACTACCCGCTCGGCGCTGTCGCTGGCCACGTGATCGGTTTTACGAATGTCGACGACCAGGGCCAGGAGGGCATCGAGCTGGCGCACGACGAATGGCTGCGTGCCGTGCCAGGGCGCAAGCGCGTCATTCGCGACCTGCACGGCAACACGGTCGAGATGACCGAGAGCCTCTCGTTGCCGCAACCGGGCAAGGACCTTACCGTCAGTCTCGACCGGCGCATTCAGTACCTGGCCTACCGCGAATTGAAGAACGTGGTCGAGCAGCATCAGGCGCGTGCCGGCTCGGCCGTGGTGCTCGATGCGCGCAGCGGCGAGGTGCTGGCGCTGGTCAATGAGCCGGACTTCAACCCCAACAACCGCGCGCACTTGAAAAGCCAGGTGTTCCGCAACCGCGCGGTCACCGATCTGGTCGAGCCCGGTTCCACGATGAAGCCCTTCACGGTGGCCCTGGCGCTCGAGAGCGGCCGGTTTGCGCCGTCGACGGTGATCGACACGACCCCCGGCACGTTCCTGGTGGGAACCAAGGCGGTGCGCGATGTGCACAACTACGGTGTGTTGACGGTCGCCGGCGTGATTGAGAAGTCGAGTAACGTCGGCGCGGCCAAGATCGCGCTCGCCCTCAACAAGAAGGACATGTGGGCGCTGCTGCGCGGGCTTGGCTTTGGCGCCGAGACCGGTGTGCACCTGCCGGGCGAAAGCCCTGGCCTGTTGCATGCACCGGCGCGCTGGGTGCCGCTCGACCAGGTCAGCATCGCCTACGGCTATGGCCTCTCGGTCACGCCGCTGCAGCTGGCGCGTGCCTACGCGGTGCTGGCGAACGACGGTCAGGTCGTGCCGCTCACCCTGCTTAAGCGCGACGCGCCGCCCGAGGGCGAGCGCCTGCTGTCCTCGCGCACCGTGCATGCGGTGCAGGCCATGCTCGAGCTCGCCGTCGGCCCGCACGGCACCGGGGCACGCGCGCGCGTGCCCGACTACCGGGTCGCCGGCAAGACCGGCACAGTGCGCAAGCTCCTCAACGGTTCCTATGCCGAAGATCGCTACGTCGCGTGGTTCGCCGGCTTCGCGCCGGTATCCGACCCGCGCTTGGTGATGGTGGTGGCGATCGATGAGCCGCGCAGCGGGCGCTACTACGGCGGCGAGGTGGCGGCACCTGTGTTCGGCAGGGTGATGGCCGACGCGTTGCGGCTGCTGGATGTCGCACCGGACGCGCCACGCGCGCCCAAGCCGCTGCTTACGGCCCGCTACGAGGTGGTGCACCCATGACGGCGCGCCTGAGCGAGCTGTTGCGCGGCATTGCCGAGGTCGCTGCGGCCGACGATCGGGAGATCTCCGCGCTTGAGATCGACAGCCGCCGGGTGCGCCCCGGCGCGCTGTTTTGCGCGCTACCCGGGACACAGGCCGATGGGCGCACCTTCATGGCCGCCGCGGCGCGGGCCGGCGCGGCCGCGATCGTCTACGAGACGAACGGTGCCGAGGTTCCGCACCTCGACATCCCCGCGATCGGCATCGAACGGCTGCGTTCCCACATCGGCACGGTCGCGGACCGCTTCTACGGCTCGCCCTCACGGCGGCTGGTGGTGATCGGCGTCACCGGCACGAATGGCAAGACCACCTGCACGCAGCTGCTCGCCCAGGCGCTGGATGCCGCGCCGGTTCGTTGCGCCGTGATCGGCACGCTCGGCTACGGCCATCCCGGCGCGCTCAACGAATCGCTGCACACCACGCCCGACGCCATCACGTTGCAGCGCCTGTTGAGCGAGTACGCGGCGGCCGGCACCCGCTACATCAGCATGGAAGTGTCGTCACACGCCCTCGAGCAGGGCCGGGTCAACGCCGTTGCCTTTGACGTGGCGGTGTTCACCAATCTCACGCGCGACCATCTCGACTACCACGGCGACATGCGCGCCTACGGCGCCTCGAAGGCGCGCCTGTTCGAGATGCCGGGTCTGCGACACGCAGTGATCAACGTGGACGACGCCTTCGGGCGCGAGCTGGCCGCGCGCGTCGGCGCGCGCGTGCCGACCCTGAGCTACGGGCTTGCCAACGGCGAGATCCGCGCCGAGAACCTGGAGCTCACGCATGACGGCATGCGCCTGACCGTCGCCACGCCGCAGGGGCGTGTGGCGCTTGAGAGCAGCCTGTTCGGCCGCTTCAATGCCGCGAACCTGCTGGCTGTGTTTGCCACGCTCATGGCCCTGGGGTTCGACCCGGCCGAGGCGGCTGCGCGCCTGCGCCACGCGCATCCGGCGCCCGGGCGGGTGGAGCGCTTCGGTCGCCGGCCGGGCGCGCCTTTGGTGGTGGTCGACTACGCGCACACCCCGGACGCCCTCGAGCAGGTGCTGCGCGCGCTGCGCGAGCATGGCCCGCGCCGGCTCTGGTGCGTGTTCGGCTGCGGCGGCAACCGCGATCGCGGCAAGCGCCCGCAGATGGGGCGCATCGCCGAGACCCTTGCCGACGTCGTGATCCTCACCGACGACAACCCGCGCCACGAAGAGCCCGAGGCAATCATCGACGAGATCCGCGCCGGCATGCGTACGCGCCCGCGTGTGGTACGCGATCGCAAAGCGGCGATCGCGCTGGCGGTTGGCGAGGCCGGTGCCGAGGACATCGTGCTCATTGCCGGCAAGGGTCACGAGGACTACCAGCAGTTCGGCGACACGCGCGTTCCGTACAGCGACCGGCAAGTGGTGCGCGAGCTGCTCGGGGAGGCGGCCTAAGTGCTTACGCTTGGCATTCTTGCCGACGCCCTGAAGGGCAAGCTCGTCGGTGCCGACGTTGCCTTCACGGGCGTGAGCACCGATACGCGTCTGCTCAAGCCCGGCGAGCTTTTCGTTGCGCTTGAGGGCCCGCACTTCGACGGGCACAACTTCCTCGCCGAGGCCATCACCGCGGGTGCGACTGCGGCTCTCGTGGCGCGCCCCATCGAAACGCCGCTGCCCTGCGTGCGGGTGGCGGACACGCGCGCCGCGCTCGGCGCCTTCGCCGCCTTCTGGCGCAACCAGTTCACGATTCCGGTGATCGCGGTGACCGGCAGCAACGGCAAGACCACGGTCAAGGAGATGATCGGCGCGATCCTTTCCGAACGCGGCGGCGGTTGCGTGACGCGCGGCAACCTCAACAATGACATTGGCGTACCGCTCACGCTCCTGCGCATGCGCCAGGGCGATCGCTTCGCGGTCATCGAGATGGGCATGAACCACCGCGGTGAGATCGAGTACCTGTCGAGGCTCACCCGTCCGACCATCGCGCTCATCACCAACGCGGCCGAGGCGCACCTGGCCGGCCTTGGGAGCGTCGAAGCGGTAGCGCGCGCCAAGGGGGAGATCTTCACTGGGCTTGCGCCCGACGGCATTGCCATCATCAATGCCGATGACGCGTTCGCCGAGCTGTGGAAGTCGCTCGCCGCCCCGCGCCGCTACCTGACCTTCGGCCTCGACACCAAGGCCTTCGTCACTGCCCAGTACCAGGCCGACCGGCACGGCAGCGCCATTCATCTGCAAACCACCCATGGAGACATCGACATGCGGCTACCACTGCTCGGTCGACACAATGTGATGAACGCGCTGGCCGCGAGCAGCGCGGCGCTGGCCGCGGGCGCGCCGCTTGAGGACGTGCGCAACGGCCTGCAGAAGCTTAAGCCCGTGGCCGGACGCCTGGAGATGAAGGACGGCATCAACGGCGCGCGCGTCATCGATGACACCTATAATGCCAACCCCGCCTCGCTCGCGGCCGGCCTTCAGGTGCTGCGCGAGTTCGCGGGCGAGCGTGTGCTGGTGTTCGGCGACATGGGCGAGCTCGGAGCCGCCGGCCCGGCCCTGCACCAGCGTGTCGGCGATCTCGCCCGGCGGCTCGGCATCCAGCGGCTCTACGCGATGGGCGAGCTGGCGCGCCTCGCCGTCATCGCCTTCGGCAAGGGCGGGCGGCGCTTCGACAGTCACGAGGCGCTCATCGACGCGCTGCTCGATACCATGCACGGCGACATGACGATCCTGGTGAAAGGCTCGCGCGCCATGCACATGGAGCGCGTGGTGGCCGGCATCGTGCGCCAGTCAACCCCGTTGGCGGAGAGTCGCTAGCCGATGCTGGTCTACCTCTTCGAACGGCTGACGGAGCACTACTCGTTCTTCAATGTGTTCCACTACATCACGCTGCGCGCGATTCTGGGCGTGCTGACGGCGCTGCTCATCAGCCTGATTATCGGGCCGACGCTGATTCGTCGCCTGAGCTTCCAGCGTTTCGGCCAGACGGTACGCGACGACGGGCCGCCGACGCACCTCGCCAAGGCCGGCACGCCGACCATGGGCGGGGCGCTCATCCTGGTGGCGATCTTCGTGGCCACGCTGCTGTGGGGCGATCTCGCCAACCGCTACGTGTGGGCGCTGCTCTTCACGACCGCCGCCTTCGGCGCCATCGGCTGGGCCGACGACTGGAAGAAGATCGTCAACAAGGACCCGCGCGGCATCGGTGCCAAGGCCAAGTACTTCTGGCAGACCGTGGCCGGCTTGGCGGTGGCCGTGTTCCTGTACGTCACGGCCAAGCTGCCGGCCGAAACGCAGTTGATCGTGCCGCTGTTCAAGAACGTGGTGTTCGACCTCGGCCCCGGCTTCATCCTGTTTGCCTACTTCGTAATCGTCGGGTCGAGCAACGCGGTCAACCTGACCGACGGCCTGGATGGCCTCGCCATCATGCCAACCGTGATGGTCGCCGCAGCGCTCGGGGTGTTCGCCTACGTCACCGGCCACATCAAGTTCGCGAGTTATCTCGGCTTTCCGTACATTCCCGGCGTGGGCGAGGTGCTCGTGTTCTGCGCGGCGATCGTCGGCGCCGGCTTGGGGTTCCTGTGGTTCAACACCTATCCGGCCATGGTGTTCATGGGCGACATCGGGGCGCTCGCCCTGGGCGCCGCCCTCGGTGTGGTGGCTGTCACGGTGCGGCAGGAGATCGTGCTGTTCATCATGGGTGGGGTGTTCGTGATGGAAACGGTGTCGGTGATGCTGCAGGTGGCTTCCTTCAAGCTGACCGGCAAGCGCATCTTTCGCATGGCGCCGATCCATCACCACTTCGAGCTCAAGGGTTGGCCGGAGCCGCGCGTGATTGTGCGCTTCTGGATCATCAGTTTGATTCTGGTCCTGGTCGGGCTGGCGACGTTGAAGATACGTTGAGCATGAACGCGGTGTTGCAGGCGGATGCGGACAAGCGCGCGCTGGTCGTGGGGCTCGGCCTCACCGGTCGGTCGTGCCTGCGCCATCTGACGGCGCGCGGCTACCGCGTGACGGGCGTCGATACGCGCCCGGCGCCGCCCGGGCTCGACGAGCTTCGACGCGAGTTTCCGTCCGCGACGCTGCATACCGGGGGACTCAAGCCGGAGCTGTTCGAGCGGCCGGGACTGCTGGTGGTGAGCCCCGGGGTATCAGTCCAGGAGGCGCCGATCGCGCAGGCGATCGCGCGCGGCATCCAGCCGGTCGGCGACATCGAGTTGTTCGCCCAGGCCGCGCGGGCGCCGGTGCTCGCCATCACCGGCGCCAATGGCAAGAGCACGGTCACGGCGCTGGTCGGCGAGATGTGCAAGTCGGCCGGGCTTCGCACCCTGGTGGGCGGCAACATTGGCGTGCCGGCGCTCGCGCTGCTCGAGGAGCCGACGCCGGATGTGTACGTGCTGGAGCTATCGAGCTTTCAGCTCGAGACCACGCATAGCCTCAACGCGCGCGCGGCCACGGTGCTCAATGTCACGCCCGACCACATGGATCGTTACGCGACGCTTGAGGACTACGCGCAGGCCAAGGCGCGCGTCTTTCGCGGCGACGGCACCATGGTGCTCAACGCCGACGATCCGATCGTCATGGCCATGCGCTCAGCGGGCCGCCCGACGATCCGCTTTGGCTTGAGCACGCCAAACGGGCCGCAGGACTACGGCGTGGTGCGCCGCGACGGTGCGGAATGGCTCGCGCGCGGCAGCGTGGCACTGCTGCCGGTGGCCGACGTTGCGCTCGCCGGCCGCCACAACCTTGCCAATGCCCTCGCGGCCATGGCCATGGCGAGTGTGGTCGGCGTATCCGTCGAGGCGCAGCGTGATGCGCTGCGCCGGTTTCGCGGTCTGCCGCACCGCACGCAGCTTCTCGCCGAGCGCGATGGCGTGCAGTGGATCAACGATTCGAAGGGCACCAACGTCGGTGCGACGGTCGCCGCATTGAACGGCATGACCCGGCCGGTGATTCTCATTGCCGGCGGCGACGGCAAGGGTCAGGACTTCGCCGCGCTCAAGCCGGCGGTCGCCGCGCGCGCCCGTGCGGTGGTGTTGATCGGGCGTGACGCCGCGCGCATCGAGTCGGTCCTCACCGGCACCGTACCGGTCACGCACGCGCATGACTTGCGCGCGGCGGTGCGGGCGGCGCGCGCGCTCGCGCA
>CAYZVX010000044.1:12354-22769 GCA_964482055.1 uncultured Acidiferrobacteraceae bacterium | reverse complement strand
CGGCAGCGGCACCACCGGCGCGCGCGGAGCAGCTGGAGCGGGCGGCGCGAGCAGCGCTTCGGTCGCCGCTGCGGCCGGCGCCACGCCCGGTGCAGGCAAACCAGCCTCCATGAGACGCTGATGTTCGACATGCGCTTCGCGCCCGATCGCCTCGAAGCGTTGTGGAATAGTCGTCGCCACTGCGGCTTGGCCGTTGAGGGCGGCAATCATGTCCTCAACGGTATCGGCCAGGCGCATGAGCAGGTCGATGTGCGAGCTATGCAAGGGCTCCTGCTGCGCGCGCAGCGCGTTCAGGAGCTTTTCGGCCTCGTGACAGGCGGCCGCCATCATGGCGATGCCGAGCGACCGGGCATTACCGAGCAAGGTGTGCGTGGCACGGCACAGGGTATCCGGCACGAGCCGCACTTCGCCGGCCTCGCGGCAGGCGGCGATCTCCGCGCGCAGCGTGGCGACGTGGCCGCGCGCCTCATTGGTAAAGATCTCGAGCAGCACGCCATCGAGCCGCGGCAATCCGGCCAAGGCCGGCTCGGCCGCTGCAGCCGGTGCGGGGGCCGCTGCAATCGGTGCGGAGGCCGCCGCGCCGCCTGATGCGAGCGCATGCGCCTTCTCGCGCAGCGCCGCGTAGTCGATCGCCGGGGCCGGCCCCCCTTCGAGCTGGTCGATGAGCTGCGGGATTGCGGCTTGCGCACCGTCCAATACCTCGACCATCGCATCGGTCAGCGGAATCTTTCCGTCGCGGTACTTGTTGAGCATGTTCTCGATGGCCCAGCCGAATTCCGCAATCTCGCTGGCGCCGACCATGCGGCCGCTGCCCTTGATGGTGTGGTAACCGCGACGCAACTCGGTGAGCGCGCTCTGGTTGTCGGGGTTGGCGCGCCAGACCGCGAACTCACGCACGATGTTCTTGTGCACATCGCGCGCATCCTCGATGAAGATCTGCATGATCTCCTCATCGCCCTCGCCCGCAGCAGGAGCTGGCGCCGCCTTCGCGGCGGCAGCCGGTGTCGCCGCCACCGCCACGGGCACGGCCGGGGCCGGGGCGGGTGCGAGCTGGCGCTTGGCGAGCGCCCCGAGCGCCGCCATCGACTGCGCCAGGGTCTGGTGCACCGCAGCGGAGAGCTGCGAGGGATCCTGCGCCACGTGCGCGAGCGCCCGTTCCATCTCGGTCGTGATGCGCCCGATCTTGTCTTGGCCTTGCGCTTTCGCCGCGGCGCCGAGCGCCTGCAACGCATCGCGCAGCGCGTTGGCTGTTGCGCCGCCCGGGCTCACCCGCCACGCCGTGTAGGCGCGCTCCGCCTCCGCGATGAGCACGGCGGGATCGACCGTGCCTTGCACACTGCGCATGGCGACGCGCATTTCGCGTTCGGCCGACTCGAGCAAGGCCTCGAGGTTGCGCCGGCCGCTGTGCAGGCCCTCCACGTATGCGCCGATCGTGCCGATGCTTACGGCGAGCCCATCGAGAACGGCGCCGTTCGGGGCAAGATGCCCGCTGCGCAGATCCTCGACGTACTTGTGCGTATCCCGCAGTAGCGCGGCGGCGCGCTCCTGACCCAGGATCTGCAGCGCGCCCTGGATCTGGTTGAGCAGGCCGGAAACCTCGTCGAGCGGCGCGAGCTTGCCGGTGTCCGCGGCAAACGCCTCGAGCGCCTCCTCGATCTTGCTCAGGTTGGCGCCGACCTCGCCGGAGACCACGCCGAGCAGTTGGCGGAACTCGGCCTCGGAGAGTTGCGCCTCGCCCACCTCGATGCCGTCGGCGGCCGGGCGCGCCTCGCGCGACAGCAGGCCGCGCAGGCGCTGAATGCCATGCTCGATCTGCGTGCGCCAGCCGCCGGCGGAGTGCACGATATCGCGCGCGCTGTTCTCCACCAGAAGCAGCGCCTGCGCCATCGGCATGGATGCGGCATCGGCATCGGTCAAGCGGCCTTCCTGCAAGGCGCGTGCGACCTCGGCAATCGCGTCGATCAGCTGTTTGAGCAGCGGCACGCCGATCATCTCGAGCGTGCCGGACATCCTGTGCAGGATCTCACCCAGCGGCGCGAGCACACTCGCATCCTTTTGCGGTGGCTCAAAATACGCAGACACCAGGTCCTGCGCCTGCTCGAGCTCCTTGCTCAGCACCTGCGAAACGGATTGCAGCACTTCCGGCGTGGGCAGGTCGGCGGTCTCGAGCGCCGACTCGGGCGTCGCGATTCCGAGCAGCTGTTCGAGCTCGAACGCCTGCTTGAGCTGGGTGACCCGCGCGCCGCGCGACCGTGCCTTACCGACCTCAAGCAGCATGCCCTTGATCATCGGCTCGGCCGCCTTGCGCAGCGCACCCCGCTCCGCGCCGTCGATCAGTTTCTTCGTGTACTGGTCGATGCGGGCAAGGAACTTCTTGCGCTCCGGCGTGGGCTCGACCCCGCCGTCGCGCAGCGCCTCGACCAGACCACCGGCCACCCAGAATAGCTGCTCGGCGGGCGGCAAGCCGCTGTGCGTCTGCAGCTCCTCAAAGGTGGCGCCGATCTGCGCGAGCGCCGCATCGTTCGCGGCGTCGCGCAGCCAGTGCAGCAACGCCGACTGGTAGGTGGGACGCAGCTGGCGGGCGAGCGCGCGATACTCATCATCGGATAACTTGGCGCGCGTTGCCGCGTCGCGTGGCGGACGCACCGAAAGATCGGGTGAGAACAGCTCGGCCTCGGCGAGCGGCTCGACACCGCGCGCGGCGCGCATCTCGTTGATGAGCGGCACATGCCGAAGAATGACGTCCGGCTGACCGAACTGCAGACGCGCGAGATAGTCGGGGAGCGTGAGGATGGCGCGTGTCAACGTCTCAAGCTGGGCGCCATCGGGCGGGGCCTGGCTGTTCAGGATGGCATTAGCGAGCGCCTCGGTCTCGCGTGCCAGCAGCGCCGCGCCGTCGAGCTCCACCATGAGCAGGGTGCCGACAACCTGATGCAGGTGCGTGATGCAGAACCGCAGCCGCGTCTTGTCGCTTGGGTTTTCCGCGAACGCCTCGAGCTCAAGCCGCGCCTGCTTAAGCGTGTCGTCGATCTCGGTTTTCACCCAGCCGAGCGTGCTGGGGTCGACCTTGGTGCTTGTGCTCATGTTCGAAGTAAAGGCGCGAGGTACGATATTCGAGGAGCGAGGAGATTACGACCGTGTCTCTCCTCGCCCCTCGTCCCTCAACCCTTCGGTTTACGCCGGTAACTTGAAGCCCGCGACCGAGGCCTGGAGCTCGCGCGCGAGATCCGAAAGCTTGCTGATCGACTCGGCCGTCTGGCGCGTGCCGGTCGAGGTGAGGGTCGTCGCCTCCTGGATCTTCGCCATCGTGTGCGAGATGTCGGTCGCCGACTCGGACTGCCGATGGGCATCGCGCGAGATGTTGACGATCAGGTTCGACAGCTGCTCGGACACCGACTGAATCTCCCCGAGCGCCTGGCCGGCGGCGTCGGCCAGACGCGTCGCCTCGACCACGCCGTTGGTGGCCTGCTCCATCGAGGCCACCGCCTCGTTGGTGTCGGCCTGAATGGTCTTCACCAGGTCAGAGATCTGTTTGGTTGCCTCGGCGGAACGCTCGGCGAGGCGCTGCACTTCGTCGGCGACCACGGCGAAGCCGCGGCCGGCCTCACCGGCCATGGCCGCCTGGATCGCCGCGTTGAGCGAAAGGATGTTGGTCTGCTCGGCGATGTCATTGATGAGCTCGACGATTTCGCCGATCTGCTGCGAGGATTCGCCGAGCCGCTTGATGCGCTTGGCGGTCTCCTGGATCTGCTCGCGCATCTGGTCCATACCGCGGATCGTGTCCTGCACCGCCTGGGCGCCGCGCTTGGCGGTTTGCACCGACCCCTGCGCGACCTCGGCAGAGCGCTCGGCCGACTTCGACATGTCGTCCATGGAGCGCGCCATGGAGGTCATCTTGCTCGTCGCCTCAGTGATCTGCGCGGCCTGACGCAACGCCGCTTCGGTAAGCTCGGTCGCCGTCTGGCGCGAGTGCTCGGAGGCCACCGCCACCTGCTGCGCGGCGTTCTTGATGCGGTAGACGAGGTTGCGCATTTCGCGGACCGCATAGTTGATCGAGTCCGCGATGGCGCCCGTGATCTGCTCGGTCACCTCCGGCTGGATCGTGAGGTCACCGTCAGCCAGATCACCCATCTCATCGAGCAGCTTGAGAATGGCGTCCTGGGTCTGGCGGTTCTGGTCGGCGCTGGTGCGGGCGCGCTCGCGCGCATCCACCACCAGCTTGCGGGCCAGCATGAGGAGGAAACCGATCGCGGCCACGCCCAGCACGGCAATCGCTGTACGCATCCAGGCGCGTTCCTCGCCGAGGGCCGAGTAGGCATCGACCAGCGAACGCGACGCGCGCAGCAGCGGATCGGACTGCTCGAACACCTGCTGGCTGGCGCGCTGCGAGACGAACAGCTCCGCGGCGTTGCCGAGAATGCCTTCGACGTGCGCATTGATCTCGGCGAAGATCGCCGCCGACTCATCGAGCTTCGGCAGCAGCGCCTTCGGCGCCACCTTGCGCAGCTGCGCCTCGGTCTGCCGGAAGAGCTTGGCGTCCTTGCCGAACTGGGCGGCCGCCACGGCCGCCTCGTTGCCGCCCTGAGAGAACAGGTTGACGTCCTTGGCGATGCGCTGCGAGAGCATGCCCTGGCGGCTGGCGACGTACAGGTCCTGCTGCTTCATGCCGAGTTCGGCACCCTTCTCGACGATTTCGTCGGATACCGCGAGCAGCAGGGGGCTGGTCTGGTTGATGGCGAGCACGTGATCGTGCATCGCAAACAGCGATTTTTCCTGCGAGAGAATCTGGTCGACCTGCGCGCGGATACCCTCGTTCGGCTTCGGCGCCCACAGCTTGATGACGCCTTGCAGCGCCTGGCCGGCGGCGGTGTCGCGCGCGGTCGGCGGGATGCCGAGCTGCGCGTTGCCGTCGCGCAGATTGGTCACGATCGAGTCGAAGCGCTCGCGCGATTCCTTCAGGGTCTTGAAGGCGACCTGCTGGCCGAGCACCGCCTCGCGCGCGTCCTTGGCGAGACGCTGCGAGAGCATGAGCAGCTGCGAGGACTGTTCGATGTACTTCGATTCACGCTCGGAGCGCTGGGCGTTCACCGCGAGCAGCCACACCACCGCAATGATCGACAGCACCATACTGACGAGCAGGAACGGCAGGCCGGTCAGCAGGCCCGCCAGGTTGCCGGGCAGGAATGTCCTCTTGCCCTGTCCGACGTCGACGAAGTCCGCGCCGCCCGCCTGCGCGATCTGCTCGTCGGCAAGATCGATAAGGTCCTCGGACGGCTGATCAATCTGAGTCTTGTTTCGCTTGGCCATATTGTCTACCTCGACGCGTCGTTAACCCACGTTCCCAAAAATTAGTGAACTGCCGAAGGCGCGAACCGTCTCGCGCCCGTTACGCGGCCACATGCCGAAACGTCATGCTGTCGGCCAGCGATTTCATGTCAAACACGCCCCACAAGGCATCGCCTTGCAGAAACGCGCCGCTCAGGTGTGCGAGCACAGGGTCGTCCAGCCCGCTCAGGTCCTGGCGCTCCAGCTCCTCATCGAAGTGGCGCAGCCCCAGCACTTCGTGAACCATCACGGCCGAGCTCAGGCCCGGAATGTTGATGACCAGGATGCGCGCCTTGTCGTCGGCGTAGACCGGCGTCTTGCCGAAGTATTCGGCCAAATCGATGATCGTGATCAGGTTGCCGCGGATGTTCGCCACACCCTTCAGCCAGTGCTTGGTGCCGGGCACCGGCGTCATGGCCGGGCACGGCAGCACCTCGGAGACCTGGTCGAGCGGCGCCACCAGCTTGAGCTCATCGAGCCGAAAGCCGACCCCCGACCACAAGACCGTCGCCTCCACCTCTTGCGGCAGCTTCGGCGCATTCGCCACGCTGCGCTGCTGCAGCTGGCGCAGCAGGGCGAGGGGATCTTGCAGGGTACGGGCCATGGGTCAGAGCGAACGGATCTTTTCCAGCAGAACTTTTTCGGTGATCGGTTTGACGATGTAGTCCTTGGCGCCCTGGCGCAGGCCCCAAGCCTTGTCGGTTTCCTGTCCCTTGGTTGAGCAGATGATGATCGGGATGCTCGCGGTCTCGGCGTTCTTGCTGATCGCACGGGTCGCCTCGAAACCGCTCATGCCGGGCATGACGATGTCCATCAACACCAGGTCCGGCTTCTCGGTCTTGGCCTTGCTGATGCCGTCTTCTCCACTGCCCGCCGTGACGACCGTGTAACCATGCTTCTTGAGCATTTCGGTCAGCAAATGCGTGTCGGTCGGGGAATCGTCGACGACCAGAACCTTTTTGATTGCCATGCTTGAGCTCCGCGTGAAATGTTAAGGCGATCGACCGTCAGTGGACGTACTTGTTGATGACATCGATCAGCTCTTCCTGCGTGAACGGCTTGTTCACGTGCTCCTCGGAGCCGGCGATGCGGCCGCGGGCCCGATCGAACAGCCCGTCCTTGCTCGACAGCATGATCACCGGCGTGTTCCTGAATTGCTTGTTGTTCTTGATCAGCTGGCAGGTCTGGTAGCCGTCCAGGCGTGGCATCATGATGTCGACGAAGATGATGTCAGGATGGTGGTCCGTGATCATGGACATCGCCTCGAACCCGTCCGAGGCGGTGAACACTTCGTATCCGGCTTTCTTGAGCAACGCCTCGGCCGTGCGACGTATGGTGTTGCTGTCGTCGATGATCATGACTTTGATGGCCACGTGCTTGCACCCGATGCCCAGACTGTCCAAGGAAAGTGATTGCATCCGCCGCGCCCCCCGAATAGGCGGAAAATCGGCCGCATCTCGACTCGTTTACGTGATGCGTGTAGATTTTTCCCTACAATAATGATTTGTTAGCACAAATTCAGGAACGCCGCCAAGGCTCGTGGCTTACGTTCCGAGCAGGCACCCCCTGAAATATAGCCCAGCCCGGCGGCCGCGCGCGGCGGACAGCGGGGCAGCCAGAGGGATGGGGCGGGCTCCACACCCGCACGGATCAGCACCGGTTCGGTGCACGAAGTGTGCCAGAGCGTTGCCCGCTCCACAGAGCAAGATTGCCAGTTGCGATAGGATCAGGCCGGTACACATGACAGGGCCCTCGATCATGAGAAACGAATTCCATCCCGCCGTCCCGCACCTGACTACGGCGCTCACCGGGCCTTTGCAGGAGCTCGAGACCCATCTGCTCGAGCACCAGACCTCGATCGAGCAGTGGTTTCGGGCGCGCTGGCGGGAGACGCCGGCCCCGTTCTACTGCTCCGTGGACCTGCGCAATGCCGGCTTCAAGCTGGCGCCAGTCGACACCAACCTGTTCCCCGCCGGGTTCAACAACTTGAACCCCGCGTTTCAGCCCCTGTGCGTGCATGCGGTGCAATCGGCCATCGAGCATATCTGCCCGGAGGCACGCGGCATGCTGGTGATCCCGGAAAGCCACACGCGCAATGTCTTCTATCTCGAAAGCCTCGGAGCGCTCGCCGAAATCCTGACGGCGGCCGGGCTGCGCGTGCGTATCGGTTCCTTGCGTTCGGACCTCGCCGAGCCGCAGGCGCTGACCCTGCCGTCGGGGCGGCGCCTGGTGCTGGAGCCCATCCATCGCGAGGGCAACCGCATCAGTGTCGAGGAATTCGAGCCCTGCTCCATCCTGCTCAACAACGACCTGTCGGGAGGCGTGCCGGACATTCTCAAGGGCCTCGACCAGCCGATCATTCCGCCACTCGCGCTCGGTTGGTGGCGGCGCCTCAAGTCCAACCACTTCGCCCACTACCAGCGCATCGCGGCGGAGTTCGCGAGTCTCATCGATATCGATCCGTGGTTCATCGATCCGGTGTTTCGTCGCTGCAGCGAGATCGACTTCCAGAGCCGCACGGGGGAAGACCGACTCGCCGCCAGCGTCGAGGAGGTGCTGGCGGCCATGCGCGCCAAGTACCGCGAATACGGGATCACCCAGCAGCCGTTCGTTATCGTCAAGGCCAACGCCGGCACCTACGGCATGGCGATCATGACGGTCAAGGGCGCGGACGATGTGCGCAATCTCAACCGCAAGCAGCGCACGAAGATGGCGCGCACCAAGGACGGTCAGCCCGTTACCGATGTGCTCGTGCAGGAAGGCGTGTATACCTTCGAGACCTGGGAGGCGGCAGGAGCAGTGGCCGAACCGGTGGTCTACATGATCGACCGTTACGTCGTGGGCGGGTTCTACCGCGTGCACACCGAGCGCGGGCCGGACGAAAACCTGAACGCCCCGGGCATGCACTTCCAGCCGCTCGCCTTCGCGGGACCGTGCACGCCGCCGAGCCCGCATGCGCTGATCACTCCGGCCCCCAACCGCTTCTACGCCTATGGCGTGATCGGGCGCCTGGCCTGCCTCGCCGCCGCGCACGAGTTCAAGGCGGTAGCGCAGGAGCGCGCCTCGGCCGCGGCGTGAGACGACAGGCGGCAACGCGCCAGAGCTCAAACCACGCATGACCATCCGCCTTGGCGTGGTGATGGATCCGATCCAGTCGATCCATTACCACAAGGACTCGACCCTCGCGATGCTGTGGGAGGCCCAGGCCCGCGGCTGGTCGATCGCGTACATGGAGCAGCGCGACCTCTACGTGCGCGACAGCCAGGCCCGTGCGCGCATGCGCGCGCTCGCGGTGCATCGCGACACGGCGCGCTGGTTCGAGTTCGCCGGCGAGCCGCACGACGGGCCGCTCGCCGAGCTCGACGTGATCCTGATGCGCAAGGACCCGCCGTTCGATCTGGATTACATCTATTGCACCTACATTCTGGAACGCGCGCAAGCCGACGGCGTGCTGGTAGTCAACCGCCCGCGCAGCCTGCGCGATGCCAACGAAAAGCTGTTCGTTACGTGGTTCGCCGCGTATGCCCCGCCGATGCTGGTGACTTGCGAACACGATCGGCTGCGCGGCTTTCTCGCCGAGCACGGCGACATCATTCTTAAACCGCTCGACGGCATGGGCGGCGCGGGGGTATTTCGCGTGCGCCGCGACGACCCGAACGTGAACGTGACCATCGAGACCCTGACCGGGCACGGCACGCGCCACATCATGGCGCAGCGCTTCATCCCGGAGGTGGTGCACGGCGACAAGCGCATCCTGCTGATTGACGGTGAGCCGATTCCCTACGCGCTGGCGCGCCGTCCGGCGCCCGGCGAGAGTCGCGCCAACCTGGCCGTTGGCGGCTCGTACACGGGGGTCGAATTGTCGGCGCGCGACCGCTCAATCTGCGCCGCGCTCGCCCCGGTGCTGCGCGAGAAGGGGCTGATGTTCGTCGGCATCGATGTGATCGGCAACTACCTTACCGAGATCAACGTGACAAGCCCGACCTGCATCCGCGAGCTCGACAAGCTCTTCGGGCTCAACATCGCCGGGGCGCTGCTTGACGCTATCGAGCGGGCGCTCGCCGCGCGCGGCTGAGCCCCCGCCCCGTGCGCCTGCGGTATACTGAGCCGCACCCATGAAGTCGGGCATCATTCCCACGGCCGTTTCGGGCCTCGGCGCCGGTCTGGCAACCTTGCCGCAGCAGGAGCGCATCCGCGTCAGCCTGTTCGGCTCCGCCCTGCTGCACATCATCGTGATCCTCGGGGTGGGTTTCACGGTGCCAAAGCTTCGCGACCTGCAGGGGCTACCAACGCTCGAGATCACGCTCGTGCAGACGCAAAGCGACAAGGCGCCCGACAAGCCCGAGTTCCTTGCGCAGGCGAACCAGGACGGCGGCGGCGAGGGCAACCGCGCCGACATTGCGCGCAGCCCCCTGCCGGTGCGCGAGATCGACGATCGCAGTCGCGATATTCCGGCCAGCCGTCCCGCGCCGCAGCAGCGCCAGGCCTCGGCGCGCGAGATCGCCGATCTGTTCACGCTCAAGTCGGAGATGCAGGTGAGCGTGCCGGAGCCGAGACCGCAGGACAAGCCCCTGCATACGCAGCCGCCGGTTCCCGGCCTGCTGGAGCGGCCCGAGCTGCGCGAGGAGCGCGCACGGCTCAATGCCGAGATCAGCCGCACCTGGCAGGAATTCCAGAACCGCCCGCGCAAGAAGTTCCTGAACGCCCGCACCCAGGAGTACAAGTACGCCGCTTACATGGATGCCTGGCGGGCCAAGGTGGAGCGCATCGGCAACCTTAATTACCCCGAGGAGGCCAAGCGCCGCGGGCTGCAAGGCAGCCTGGTGCTGGATGTCACCATCCGCGCCGACGGCTCGGTCGCGGCCATGGCGGTGCGCCGTTCATCCGGCTACAAGCTGCTGGACGATGCGGCGCTGCGTATCGTCGAGCTGGCCGCCCCGTTTGCGCCGTTTCCGCCGGATATCCGCGCCGACACCGACGAGATCAATATCACGCGCACCTGGAAGTTCAACGAGACCCTGACCAGCGAGAACTGAAACCACAGGCGCGCCATCCGTGGCGCGTGGCCCTCGCCTCGATCCGATCGGCGA
>CAYZVX010000044.1:0-12254 GCA_964482055.1 uncultured Acidiferrobacteraceae bacterium | reverse complement strand
CCACAGGCGCGCCATCCGTGGCGCGTGGCCCTCGCCTCGATCCGATCGGCGACGGCCGGTGGCGAATCTCCACGTTTTCAACCGCCTGACTGAACCGTCGGGTCGAGCTTGTCGCGCGGCCCGCCCCTGCCGGATACTAGGGCCATGGCCGAAGTCACTTCACTCACCAACCAGTTCCTGATCGCGATGCCGCCGCTCGCGGATCCGAACTTCGCGCGCACCGTCACCCTTATTTGCGAGCACGGGCGCGAGGGCGCCATGGGCATCATCGTCAACCGGCCGACCGACCTGCGGCTGCGCGAAATCTTCGAGCAGCTCGGCATTGATGCCGGGGCCAGCGAGCACGCCAACGCGCCTGTCTATTTCGGCGGCCCGGTTCAAAACAATCGCGGCTTCGTCCTGCACGAGCCGCTTGGACATTGGGGCTCGACGCTCGCGGTCACCGACACCCTCGGGGTGTCCACCTCGCGCGACATCCTCGAGGCGATCGCGGACAATCGCGGTCCCGACAACTATCTCGTAGCGCTTGGCTATGCGGGCTGGGCGCCCGGGCAGCTCGAGCGGGAGATCACAGAGAACTCCTGGCTCAATACGCCGGCCAACCGCGCAATTCTCTTCCAGACCGCCGCCGAGCTGCGCTGGCAGGCGGCGATGCAGCTTGCCGGCACCGACCTGACGAACCTGTCCGGCGAGGCCGGGCACGCTTGAACGCCAAGACCGTTCTCGGTTTCGACTACGGGCAGAAATTCATCGGTGTCGCGGTTGGCAGCACGCACACCGGCTTAGCCGAGCCGCTCGCCACCGTCAGCGTCGGCAAGGGCGGGCCCGATTGGTCGCACATCGCGCGCCTGATCGACGAGTGGCACCCGGCGGCGCTCGTGGTGGGGCTGCCGCTCAATATGGACGGCACGGTGAATGCCATGACGCGCGCGGCGCGCCGGTTTGGTAGGGACCTCGAGGCCCGCTACAATCTGCCGATACACTGGGTGGACGAACGGCTCTCGACGCGCGACGCCAAACGCGTGTTGTACGAGGCCGGTATCGCCGGCACGCGCCACAAGCGCCACCTCGACAAGCTCGCCGCCCAGACGATTTTGCAGGCCTTTCTCAACGATCAGGCCACTGAGCTCGATGACGGCACCGGCCATTGATGTGGAAGCAACCCTCGCGCGCATGGCCGAGGCGTTGCGCCCCTATCTCGCACGCAATCCCCTCATGATCGGCATCCGCACCGGCGGCGCCTGGGTGGCGGCGCGCCTGCACGAGCGTCTGGGTTTGCGCGAGCCGCTCGGCACGCTCGACATTTCCTTTTATCGCGACGACTTCACGCGCATCGGCATGAACCCGCAGGTGCGCGCTTCCAGCCTGCCGGTGGACATCGATGATCGGCACATTATCCTGGTCGATGATGTGCTGCACACCGGGCGCACGATCCGCGCCGCGCTCAACGAGATCTTCGACTACGGACGACCGGCGTCCGTCACGCTCGCAGTCTTGATCGAGCGCGACGGACGCGAGCTGCCGATCGAGGCGCAGGTGGTGGGCGCGCACTTGAAGCTCGACCGCAGCCAGCATGTTAAACTCACTGGGCCAGACCGGCTCGAGCTCAAGATCCAGGAGGCTAGCGCTTGACGGGCGACATCCAGTTCGATGGTCAGGGCCGGTTGCGGCACCTGTTGACCATTGAAGGGCTGCCCCGTCAGACGATCACCGACATCCTCGACACCGCCGAGTCCTTCATCAGCTTCCGCGAGCGCGAGATCAAGAAGGTCCCGCTGTTGCGCGGCAAGACCATCGTCAACCTGTTCTTCGAATCCAGCACCCGCACGCGCACGACCTTCGAGATCGCCGCCAAGCGCCTGTCGGCAGACGTGATCAACATCGCGGTATCGACCTCGAGCACGACGAAGGGCGAGACCGTGCTCGACACGATCCGCAATCTCGAGGCGATGCACACCGATCTGTTCGTCGTGCGTCACAACTTAAGCGGCGCCGCCTACCTGATCGCGCGCTACCTGCCTGCGCACGTGCATCTCATCAATGCCGGTGACGGTGCGCACGCCCATCCGACCCAGGCGTTACTCGACTGTTTCACGATCCGCCAGATGAAAGGCGGCTTCGACAGGCTGAGCGTCGCCATCGTCGGCGACATCCTGCACTCGCGCGTAGCGCGGTCGTTGATTCATGCGCTGCGCATTCTCGGCACGCCCGACGTGCGGGTGGTGGCGCCGAAGACGCTGTTGCCTACCGCAGTCGAATCCCTCGGCGTGCGCGCCTACAACGACATGATCGCCGGCCTCGATGGCGCGGACGTCGTGGTGATGCTGCGCCTGCAGCGCGAGCGCATGCGCGGGGCGCTCATCCCGAGCGAGCAGGAGTACTTCAACCTGTACGGCCTGACCCTGGACAAGCTTGCCCACGCCAAACCGGATGCGATCGTCATGCACCCCGGCCCGATGAATCGCGGCCTTGAGATGGACTCGGCGGTCGCCGACGGGCCGCAGTCGGTGATCCTGCCGCAGGTCACCAACGGCATCGCCGTGCGCATGGCGGTAATGGCGCTGATCCTTGGCGGATCGCCCGCGCCGGAGGGCCGCCGCGGATGAGCCTGCATATTAAGGGCGGGCATCTTGTCGATCCCGCCAACGGTGTCGACGCGCCAGCGGACCTGTTCATCGACGCGCGCGGCTTTGTGGTCGGCGTCGGGCAGGCGCCCGATGGTTTCGTCGCCGAACGCGTGCTTGACGCGCGCGGCCGGATCATCTGTCCGGGGCTCGTCGACCTGCGGGCGCGCCTGCGCGAGCCGGGGCTCGAATACAAGGCCACCATCGAGTCCGAGACGCGTGCCGCCGTCGCCGCGGGCATCACCACGCTCGCCTGCCCGCCCGACACCCATCCGGTCATCGACACCCCGGCGATGGCGCAAATGATCCAGTCGCGCGCCTGGCGCTTCGGGCTTGCCTTCATCCATCCGCTCGGGGCGCTCACCCAGAATCTCGAAGGCAAGCTCTTGAGCGACATGGAGGCGCTCGACGAGGCCGGTTGCGTCGGGGTCACCAACGCGCTCGCGCCCGTCACCGACACGCTCGTGATGCGCCGCGCCATGGAATACGCGGCGAGCTTCGACCTCACGGTGTTCCTACACTCGCTGGACCCGTGGCTTGCCGGCAACGGCTGCGTGCACGAGGGCGAGGTCGGCACGCGCCTGGGGCTCCCCGGCATCCCGGAGGCCGCCGAGACCGTGGGTGTGGCGCGCGACCTGGCGCTGATCGAACAGACCGGGGTGCGGGCGCATTTCTGCGGACTTTCGAGCGCCCGCGCCGTGGCGATGATCACGGAGGCGCGGGCGCGCGGCCTGCCGGTGAGCGCCGATGTCACGGCCCACCACCTGCACCTCACCGAGCACGACATCGGCCAGTTCAATACCCAGTGCCACGTGCTGCCGCCGCTGCGCGCGCGCCGCGACCGCGACGCCCTGCGCGTGGCGCTCAAAAGCGGCGTGATCAGCGCAATCTGCTCGGATCACCAGCCGCATGAGCCCGACGCCAAGCTCGCCCCGTTCGCGGAGGCCGAACCCGGCATCTCCGGTCTGGAGACGCTGCTGCCGCTGACGCTCAGGCTCGTCGAGGAGGGCCTGTTGACGCGAAGCGAGGCAATCGCGCTGCTGACTCACAAGCCGGCGAACATCCTCGGCATCGACGCCGGCGAGCTTGGCGTCGGCGCGACTGCCGATGTCTGCATCTTCGATCCAGAGACCCGCTGGACGCTGAGCGAAGACAACATGGTTTCCCGTGGCCACAACACGCCCTTCCTCGGCTGGCAACTGCGCGGGCGCGTCACACATACCCTGGTTGGTGGCCGGCTCGTCTACGAGCGCACCTGAGCGCGCACCGCATCATTGTTCGAAGCGGCGCGAATGCGCCGCCAAAAACAAAAGCCCCGTCACCGGGGCTTTTGTCCAATCGGGCGGCGTGCGACGGACTAACCGCTGTGACCGCGACCTCGCTCGATGCGCGCGAGCAGGTCGCCCGGCTGGCGCAGGTCGGCGAACAGGGTGGCGTAGTTGCGCTTCATCCACTGGCCAAAGGCGGTGCGATCGCGCTCGCCGAGCAGCGCGGCGAGCGCGTCGAGGTTCTCGCCCTCCCCGCGCGCGGCCTCGAAGCGAATTGCCTCCAAGCGCTCGCGCACGAAGGCCTCAGGTCTTGTGCCGGTGGCGCTTCTGCTGTCGGGCATGGTGCTGGCGCTGGCATCGGTAGTCGAGCCGAAGCCGGCCGAGATGCCGTCGGTGGTCGTCGTGATAGCACTGCAGGCGCTCAGCCCGAGCAGGACGCCTGCCGCCAGGATCAGACCCGCCGCGCCAACGATCAATCGGGTATTCATCGCATTGCCTCCATGGTGAATAGTGATGGTGCGGCGCGCAAGATTCGCCGCCGCGCTTGTTGATTACTTGAAGGTCACGTTGCGCATCGATTCGCCGAGCTCACGGCTCTTCGAGTCTTTGCCTTCGAGCTTGATGCGCAGGCGGATGTCATTGACCGAATCGGCATTGCGCAGCGCCTCGTCGTAGGAGATGAGATCGGCCTCGTAGAGGTTGAACAGCGACTGATCGAAGGTCTGCATCCCGGCCTCGGTCGACTTGGCCATGATCTCCTTGATGCCCGGTATGTTGCCTTCCATGATGAGGTCGGCAATCAGTGGCGAGTTGATCATCACCTCGACCGCCGGCACGCGCCCCTTGCCGGACTTCATGGGGATGAGGCGCTGCGAGATGATGGCCTTCAAGTTGAGGGACAGGTCCATCAGCAGCTGCTGGCGCTTATCGTCCGGAAAGAAGTTGATGATGCGGTCGAGCGCCTGGTTGGCGTTGTTGGCATGCAGCGTCGACAGACACAGGTGACCGGTCTCGGCAAACTGCACAGCAAGGTCCATGGTCTCGCGGGCGCGGATCTCGCCGATCAGAATCACGTCCGGCGCCTGGCGCATGGCGTTCTTGAGCGCCACGTCATAGGACTCGGTGTCCACCCCGACCTCGCGCTGCGTGATGATGCAGTTCTTGTGGTCGTGCACGAACTCGATCGGGTCCTCGATGGTGATGATGTGGCCGTGGCTGTACTCGTTGCGATAGCCGAGCATGGCGGCAAGCGAGGTTGACTTGCCGGAGCCGGTGCCTCCCACGAACAGCACCAGCCCGCGCTTGGTGAGCGCGATGTCGGCCAGCACCTTGGGCAGGTGCAGGTCGTCGAAGCGCGGGATCTCGGTGTTGATGGTGCGCAGCACCATGCCGACGCGCTGCTGCTGCATGAACACGTTGACGCGGTAGCGGCCGATGTCCTGCGGGTTGATGGCGAAGTTGCACTCGTTTTTGGCTTCGAACTGGCGGCGCTGTTCTTCGTTCATGATCCCGTAGGCGAACGCGCGCGACTGTTCCGCCGTCAACGGCTGCTTGGTCACTGGCATGATCTTGCCGTCGACCTTGATGCAGGGCGGCACGCCGGCCGTGATGAACAGGTCGGAGGCCTTCTTGTGCTTCATCAGCTTGAGCAGGTCACTGAATACCATGGCGGCTTACGAGGGCTTCAACCCGATCTTGGCCGCGGCCATGCCGGCGGCCGTGAAGTTCTCCTTGTTGGCGGCGTAGGTGCGCGCCTCCTCGACGGTCACCTGGCGCGCGCGGACCAGATCCGCCAGGCACTGATCGAGGGTCTGCATGCCGACGTTCTGGCCGGTCTGGATGGCCGAATACATCTGCGCCACCTTGTTCTCGCGGATCAGGTTGCGGATCGCCGGCGTGCCGATCATGATCTCGTGCGCCGCCACGCGCCCACCGCCGATGCGCTTGAGGAGCGTCTGCGAGATGACCGCGCGCAGCGATTCCGACAGCATGGCGCGCACCATGTCCTTTTCCGCGGCCGGGAACACGTCGATGATGCGGTCGATGGTCTTGGCCGCGGAGCTGGTGTGCAGGGTACCGAACACGAGGTGGCCGGTCTCGGCGGCGGTGAGCGCGAGCCGGATGGTCTCAAGGTCGCGCATTTCGCCTACCAGGATCACGTCCGGGTCCTCGCGCAGCGCGCTGCGCAATGCATTGTTGAAGCCGAGCGTGTCCTTGCCGACCTCGCGCTGGTTGATGAGGCAGGACTTCGAGGTGTGCACGAACTCGATCGGGTCCTCGACCGTGAGGATGTGCTCCGGGCGCGTCTCGTTGATGTAGTTGATCATCGCCGCGAGCGTCGTTGACTTGCCGGAGCCCGTCGGACCGGTGACCAGCACGATGCCGCGCGGCTGATCGGCGATCTTCTTGAACACTTCGGGCGCGTTGAGCTGCTCGAGGGTGAGCACCTTGGACGGGATCGAGCGGAACACGGCGCCCGGACCGCGGTCCTGGTTGAAGGCATTGACGCGCCAGCGGCAGACATTCGGCAGGTCGAAGGAGAAGTCGCACTCGAGGAATTCCTCGTAGTCCTTCTGCTGCTTGTCGTTCATGATGTCGTAGACCATGTTGTGGACGGTACGGTCGTCCAGTGCGTCTACGTTGATGCGCTTGATGTCGCCGTCCACGCGGATCATGGGCGGCAGCCCTGCTGAAAGGTGCAGGTCCGAGGCGTTCTGTTTGTAGGCGAACGCCAGCAGCTCGGCGATGTCCATTGGGTCTCCGGGGATCGAGAAGGCACGGCGCCTGCGAGTACCTTTTAGTATAGCCACCGGTGCCCTGCAAACCATCACCTGCCGCGCGCCCTTACTCGATCAGCCCCTCCCGCCGGGGAGCGGGAAACAAAGCGCGGGGCCAAACAAGCTCAGCAAGGCGCGCCCCTCGCACGGCCGCCCCGTCATCCAAGGATCGCCGGGGCGCAGGCCAAGCGACCGCCACGACTGCATGGATGCAGGAGGCAGGGTCACGCAAGGCGCAGTTACCGACCGATGGCGGGAGAGACCCCCGGGGAGGGAGGAGGTAGGGCCGCGTCGGGAACTGCGGCCAAGAGTGATGTGCAGGGACGCACAAATCCAGGACTGCCCGGGGGCGCGGTGAGTCCGCGGCCAACGCAGACCGCTGCGGGCTTTTCGGCAATTGCTCCCAGCTTTGCCCCTACCCCCCGCCCGGCATCCGCGACGTGAAGGATGCACAAGTGCGCGAAAACCAGGAACGGCTGAGAGCGGCCACGTCCCTGTGCGTCAGCGCAGTGGCCGGGATGACCTGGTTGCGGACTCGTCGCGGGACAAAGGCGAGGCCGCTACGGCCACTCCGTGGCCTCTCACGGCATTTGCACGTCCCTGTGCGGCAGGCCGCGCGCCACGACTCTAGGGATAGAGGGAGGTAGAGCGAAGCAGGATGCCCGAGCCGAGGGATGGCGCGGGTGCGGACTTCCGCCCTGCCCCTGCACACCGTAAACTGCGCGGACCTCCATGACACCGACTCCCGAACACGCTGCCGCCCCGGTCGTGGGCTTCATCGGCGCCGGCAACATGGCGAGGAGCCTCGCCGGCGGCCTTGTGAACAACGGCTGGCCGAAGCAGCGCCTGATCCTCTCCGACCCGGACCCCGAGCAGCGACGCGGTATCAACGAGGCGCTCGGCCTCGAGACCTTTGCCGACAACAACGCCGTGGCGGCGCGCGCCGACATCCTGGTGCTGGCCGTCAAGCCGCAGGTCCTGGCACAGGTCGCCCGAGGTATCGCCGCGACGGTGCAGCAGCGCCAGCCGTTGGTGATCTCGATCGCCGCCGGCGTGCGCCTCGCCGACCTCGAGCGCTGGCTCGGGGGGCGCCTGCCGATCGTGCGCGTCATGCCCAACACACCGGCGCTGGTCGGAAGCGGCGCCTCGGGACTGTACGCCAATTCCCGGGTCGACGAGGCGATGCGCAGCCAGGCCGAATCGATCCTGCGCGCCGTGGGGGTAACGGTGTGGGTGGACCACGAGGCGCTGATCGACGCGGTTACGGCCCTGTCCGGCAGCGGCCCGGCGTATTTTTTTCTCGTCATGGAGGCGCTGGAACGTGCCGCCATCGAACAGGGGCTCAACGCCCGTCAGGCGCGCCTGCTCACGCTCGAGACTGCGTTTGGCGCCGCCAAGATGGCACTCGAAGGCGGCGAGGAGCTCGCCGAGCTGCGGCGCCGGGTGACCTCGCCCGGCGGCACCACGGAGGCGGCGGTGCGGGTGCTGGAGGATGGCGGCATCCGGCGGCTGTTCAGCGACGCGGTCGCCGCCGCGGCGCGGCGCGCGCGCGAGCTGGGCGAGCTCCTGGGGGCTGACAAATGAGCGCCTTCCTCACCGAAGCCGGCATCTTCGTGGTGCAGGTTGCCTTCGGCATCTACATCCTGGCGGTGCTGTTGCGCTTCCTGCTACAGACCGTGCGCGCCGACTTCTACAACCCGGTGTCACAGTTCGTTGTGGCGCTGACCAACCCGGCGTTGCGGCCGCTGCGGCGTGTGATTCCGGGCCTGTTCGGCATCGACCTCGCATCCATCGTACTGCTGGTGGCGCTGCAATGCCTGGAGTTCTATCTGATTCTGCTCATCAGCAGCGCCGGGTCGGATATGCCGCAACATTTCAGCTTCCCCGGTTTGCTGCTGGCCGCCGTGATCGAGCTCGTGCGCCTCACCATTTACGTGTTTCTTTTCGCCATCCTGATTCGCGCGGTGCTGAGCTGGATAAGCCCCTATGCCGGGCGCGGTAACCCCGCGACCGCGCTGCTCGTGAACCTGACGGAACCCTTGCTGCGCCCGGCGCGCCGACTCCTGCCGCCGATGCAGGGACTGGACCTGTCACCGGTCGTGGTCATGGCCGCCCTGGGCCTGGCGCTGCTCGCGCTCAAGCACCTCATCCGGTGACCTCGGGCTGGTATCGCTGGGACGGTCCCGATCTGGTCTTGGCGGTGCAGGTGCAACCGCGCGCCGGGCGCAACGCCATAGTCGGCCCGCACGGGGAACACCTGAAGATCCGACTGGCCGCCGCACCGGTCGAGGGCGAGGCCAACGCCATGCTTGTCACTTTCCTAGCGCAACAGTTCGGCGTGCGGCGGGAAAACGTGGACATCCTCCGTGGCGACACCGCCCGGCGCAAGATCGTGCGCATCCGCAGCCCGAAGCTGCTGCCGGCGCCCATCCCGCGCGCCCCGTAGAGGGCCAGCGTGAATATTGCGGGGCCTCCGTGGGTGTACTAGATCTAAGTATCAAGAGGTTGCCCGAATCTTGCATGGAGACCCCCGCGACGGGGTCTCGGCATTTCTGGCGACCGATTTCCCGATCTCCTTCATCCACGAGGCACTTGCTTGTCCAGCTCCAGCACCGCCGCCACCGCCGCGCCGCCGCGCGGCCTGAGCGACTACAACGCCTTCATACGGCGGATCGGCGACTACACGCGCTGGCGCGAGGAGCTCACGCAGATCATTCACGACTACCAGAGCTGGGTCGAAACCCAAGGGCTAACCAGCGGCGAGGATGACCTGCGCATCTACGAGCTGCTCGAGGCCCTCAAGGCCGATAAGCTCACCGTGGCGATGGTGGCGGAGTTCTCGCGCGGCAAGACCGAGCTCATCAACGCCATCTTCTTCTCCGAGTACCGCCAGCGGCTCCTGCCCTCCGATGCCGGGCGCACCACCATGTGCCCGACCGAGATCCTGTACGACGAGACGCAGGCGCCCTGCCTCAAGCTGCTGCCGATCAGCACGCGCAAGACGCCCACCACGATCGCCGAATACAAGCGCATGCCGGCGCACTGGACCGTCGTGCCGCTCGACACGAGCTCGCCGAAGAGCATGACCGAGACGCTCCAGGAGCTGGTCAAGACCCAGGTCGTCAGTGTGGCCGAGGCCCAAGCGCTCGGTCTGAATCGCGAATCGACGGATGGGCCCGCGCCCGCCGCCGGCGCCGGCGCCGGCGCCGGCGGCAAGATCCAGATTCCGGTCTGGCGCCATGCCATCGTCAATTTTCCGCACCCGCTGCTCAAGCACGGTCTCGTGATCCTGGACACGCCCGGACTCAATTCGCTCGGCTCCGAACCGGAGCTCACCCTGTCGATGCTGCCGAGCGCGCAGGCGGTGCTGTTCGTGCTGGCCGCGGACGCCGGTGTCACCCGCTCCGACATGCAGGTGTGGAACAACCACGTGCACGCCGCCACCAGCGGCACGTCGATTGGGCGCTTTGCGGTGCTCAACAAGATCGACACGCTGTGGGACGAGCTGCGCGAGGACAGCCAAATCAAGGCCACCATCGAACGCCAGGTCGAGGAGACGGCGCGCGCGCTGTCGATCCCGAAGTCCCAGATCTTTCCGGTGTCCGCGCAAAAGGGGCTGCTCGCCAAGGTGCGCGGCGACCATGCGCTGCTGGCGCGCAGCGGCCTGCCGGCGCTCGAGCTCAAGCTCTCCACTGACCTGATCGCCGCCAAGCAGCAGATCCTGCGCAACAAGATCACGCGCGACATGGGCTCGATCATCGAAACCACCAAGTCGCTGGTCGAGGCGCGGCTGAACGCCGTCGACGGCCAGATGCTCGAGCTCAAGGCGCTGTCCGGCAAGAGCCAGGACGCCATCCAGGCCATGATCAGGCGCATGCGCGAGGAAAAGGCGGCCTACGACAGGACGCTCGCCACCTTCCAGACCACGCGTGCGGTGCTCAACGACCAGATCAAGGTGCTGGTCGATTTTCTCAGCCTCGAGGCCTTCGACGCGCTCGCCAGCCGCTCGCGCCAGGAGATGAACGATTCCTGGACCACCCGCGGCCTCAAGATCGGAATGAAGACGTTGTTCGACGGCGTGGTCGCCGCGATGGACAAGGCGGCCAAACAGACCCAGCAGATCCAAAGCCTGGTGCAGGCGATCTACAACAAGTTTCACACCGAGCACAGGCTCGCGCGCCTCAAGCCGGTGCCGTTCTCGCTCGAGGACTACCACGCGCAACTGGCCAGGCTCTACGAGGAGGCGGCCAACTATCGTGACAGCCCGGCGATGATGATGACCGAGCAACATTTCGTGATCAAGAAGTTCTTCATCACGCTGGTGTCGCGCACGCGTGAGGTGTTTAACGACTGCAACGTGGCGGCGCGCGCCTGGAGCAATGCCGTCATGGCGCCGGTGCTGGCGCAGGTGCGCGAGCACAAGATCATGATGGATCACCGCCTCGAGAACCTGAAGAAGATCCACGAGAACCTGAACAGTCTGGGGGCGCGCATCGCCGACCTCGAGGCCGCCCACCACAACCTGGCGAGCCAGGCGCGTGTGATGGAAGCGATCTTAAACAAGATCAACAGCGCGCCGTCGCCGCGCGGCTAAACGATCGGTTAGCGAGCCCCCGCTGCGCGCCGGCCGCTCCCGTGCATCCATGCACTCCGCGGCACTTGCGCATCCCTGCGCGGCGGCCGCTCCCGTGCATCCATGCACTCCGCGGCACTTGCGCATCCCTGCGCGGCGTTGCTGAGGTTCGAGATGGCCTTTAGACTGCCGCGCGTGCGATTCCCCAACCAGTGCCCGTGAGCGACGCGCAGCCTCCGCGGCTCCTGCGCTCCAAGCTTTTCTGGGTCGGGATACTGTATTTCGCCCAGGGCTTTCCCTTTGGCGTGTTCTACGACGTGCTGCCGGTGTACTTCCGGCAGATCGGCGTCGACCTGCGCGAGATCGGTTTCCTGTCCCTGCTCGGGCTCGCCTGGACGGTCAAGTTCCTGTGGGCGCCGGCGGTCGACTATTACCGCCATCACCGGCGCTGGATGGCGGCGGTCGATCTCGCCATGGGCGCCACACTCGCGTTTCTCGCGGCGCAGGCCGGTTTCGGTCCGGCGGTGTGGGCGGCGATCGCGCTGTTCACGCTGCTGTCGGCGACCAACGACATCGCCATCGACGGTTACACCATCGAGCTGCTCGACCGGCACGAGTACGGGCTCGCCAACGGCGTGCGCATCGGCCTGGCGCGCGTTGGCATACTCACCGCCGGCGTGGTACTGATCTCAAGCGACTACCTCGGCTGGCCGGGCGCCTTCACCCTGGCCGCCGCCATCATCGCAACCTTCGGCATCGTGTGCCTGTTCGCGCCGCACGAGGTGGCACGCGCCGTCGCGCCGCAGTCCTTCTACCTGTTGCGACTGCTCGCGGCGATCGCGGTGTTCAGCGCGGCGTGCGCCATCACCTTTCTCGCCATGGACTGGCTGGCCGCGCAGATATCAACCACGGCCAGCGGGCGCGCCGCCGGTCATCGCGGGCTCGCCATCCTGCTTACGCTGTTTGCGCTCGTGACGGTCGCGGTGTTGCTGGTGCGCCGCGCGCCGGCCCT
>CAYZVX010000043.1:2931-23031 GCA_964482055.1 uncultured Acidiferrobacteraceae bacterium | reverse complement strand
GGGCCGCCCGGGCTCCCCGATCGGCGCGGCTGGCGCCGCGTCCTCGAGCACGAGCGCGCCCGCCTCCCATTGCGCCGGCAGCGCGCGGGCGAGGATCACCTTGCGCGCGGGGTCGGCCTCGCGTAACGCATCAAGAACACGCGGAAAGAGGCTGACCGACATACGCTGATACTAAGCGGCGGGCCGCGGCGGGTCGAGCGCCGTACGATACCGGCCGGCTGTTGCAGCCAGCGTACAGACGGGCGGGGCGACGGTTCGCCGGCGCGCCGCTTCTTGTCCGGGCGCGACCCGGTTCGCTAGGATGATCGGCGTGATGAACAGCCTGAGCACCAGCCAGGTATTCGCGGCCGAGCTCTTCCGACAGACGCCGGCCGATGCGGTCATCGACCTGCTCGCCGACTGTCCGACGCGCCACCTCAAGGCCGGCGAGCAGCTGCTGTTCCCTGAGCGCGTCAACAACCATCTCTACCTGGTGCTCGAAGGCGAGCTGCGCGTGCTCGTGGGCGCGCCCGGCGTGGCCGCTCCGATCGTGATCGGCCGCGGCCAGTGCGTGGGCGAGCTGTCGGTGGTGGACGGCGGGCGCGTCAGTGCGCCGGTGGTGGCCTCGGTGGACAGCGTGGTGCTGGCGATTGACGTCGGCACTTTCTGGCGCATCACGGACAACAATCCGGCCGTGGCGCGCAACCTGCTCGCGATCATGGCCGAACGCATGCGCAACACCAACGCCGCGCTCGCCTCGAGTCTCGCGCTGCAACAGACCCTGGAACGCTGGGTCTACATCGACCCGCTGACCGGCGCCTTCAATCGCCGCTGGCTCGAACAGATGCTGCCGCGCGATCTGGAACGGGCGCGGCGCAGCGATCGACCCTTCGTGCTCGGGCTCGCCGACATCGACCACTTCAAGCGCTACAACGACACCTGGGGTCATGCCGCGGGCGACGCGGCCTTGCGCAGCACCGTGCACGCGGTCCAGCAGAACGCCCGGCCGAGCGACCGCCTGGCGCGCTACGGCGGCGAAGAGTTCTGCGTGCTGCTACCCGATACCGATCTCGCCGAGGCACAGGTCATGGGCGCGCGCCTGGTGCGCGCCATCGCGGACAACCCGGTGCGCGCCGCCGACGGCTCGGCGCTGCCCTGCGTCACGATCTCGCTCGGGCTCGCCGCGCTCGCTGGCGATGCCAGCGCCGAGCGCATGATCGAGGCCGCCGATCGGGCGCTCTATCGCGCCAAGCGCGACGGGCGCAATCGCTGCGCCGTGTGAGTCGCGCAGGTGCCGTCAACCTATGGTCTTCGACTAGCCATGCGATTGATTTGCCTGGCCGCGCTAGTGCTGGCGGCAACACCAGCTACACAAGCGTCGGAGCCGCCGCTCGGCGGCACGGCGCTAGCCGAGTGGCTCGGCGCCGGTCACTACCGCCAGTGGCGGGGGGAGAGCCAGATCCACGCCTTGCAGGGACCGCACTTTGGCCGGGTCCGGGCCTACCTCAATCCGGCATTGTTCGAGTCCCTCAGCACCGGAAAGAAGGATCATCCAAAGGGCGTGGTCGCCGTGAAGGAGCTCTACGGTAGCGGCGACCAGGTTCTGGGCTGGTCGGTGGCGATCAAGACCGAAGCGGCGAGCGCCGCCGGCGCGAACTGGTACTGGTATGAGCAATTCGAAGCGCGCGTCGTGGCCGACGCCAAGGGCGTGCTGCTGTGCCGTGGCTGCCATCTCACCGGCGTGATTACGTGCTGACGCCGTGGCCGCTAAGGTGATCTTGTGGGTTCGTGTCCGCTTCGCGGACGATTAACACCTAATTGCGGGTGGCTCCGCCCCTGCACCCTGGGTGACTTCTCATTGCTCGTGCAAAGAAGAGGAACCAAAAGAAACACGCCCCGGATGGCGCGCAATCCTGCGCTCCGCGGCCTTGGGACCCGCGCTGCCTCGACGTGACGTCCAGTCGCGCGAGTCAGGCGCAGACCTTCATGTCTGTGCCCTTCCAGGGCGCTTGCCCAAAGCCTTGCACTGCTCAGGCGCGCCATACGGGGACCAAGATTTCAGAACCCTCCGGCGCTGCGCATTTGGCCACGCCGATCTCCGCTGTGGCGGTAGAGGTACTAAATTTAACACCTAGTACAAAGTTCCTAATTTGAACAATCTCCCGGCTACTAGCCACTGGGCCGTCAATCCACTGCTAAATCACAGCCTCCATATCCAAAGCCAAGACTGCATTTGACGGTTCGATCAATGACGCCGAGGAACTTCTCGCTCATTTCGATTCAATGCCCAAGCCTCCCCCGGAGAATGCCGAAGTTCTCAAACGAGCGGGGCTCGTAATGGCGCTCACTGCATGGGAGACATATGTTGAAGATCGAGTCCGAGAGGGACTACAGGCTCGTCTGAGGGTCGCCAATGGTAGCTACGTTGGGAAATTCGTTCTCGGGAAATTGGAGGACGAGCTTCGCCGCTTTCACAACCCCAACTCCGAGAAGACAAAGAAACTCTTTTCGGACTTCCTGGAAGTTGATGTAACTGCGGGGTGGGAATGGCAGCACTTCGATGCACCAAAGGCAAGAAGAACTCTCGATGAACTAGTTGCTAAGCGCGGTGATGCCGTGCATCGATCGAAACCTTCTACGGCCGGCGCATCTCCCGCGCCGCATCTCGTAAGAAGAGACGAACTCGAGAAGAGTATTCGGTTCCTGAAGTGCCTAGTCGAAGCCACGGATCGAGTATTGGTTGAGTCGTGAGTTCTAACTTTCTGTTCCAGGGGATCGCCGGCAAGCTGCGCGTGCTGGTTCCCTCCGGGCTTCGCCCTTTGCCGACTCCTGAACCCCAACGTTGAACTGCATTATCGATTCAATCCTCACCATCGCTTCGTCGTCCACCAGCTCGGCGCCAGCGTCCGAATAGTGCGTCGTCAAGAACGGCTGATGCCTTTCAAACCCGCGTTGAGCGAGCTGAGCACCGCAGCGAGGGTCGCGAGCAGTCGCAAGCCAGTGTCGAGCCCGAGCTCGACAATGTTTGGCAAGACGAGCGAGCGCAACGAGCAGGGCTGCATTTTCGCGCCCGGCGAGCTCTGGGCGCAGCGCCCAGGCCACGCGAGGAGCGCAAGATACCGCACGTTGCCAGGCGCGGCGAGCGATCGGGGCGGCTTTTTCCTTGGCGACCTTCTTTTAGCTGCACAAAAGAAAGTCACCTGCCGCGATGTGCAGGGATGTACAAGTGTCGCGAGAGGACAGGAAACCGGGAGCGACGGGTCAGCCACCCGCAAATCAGCGTCCTAAGTCGACGATCGCGCGCCGCTCTCGCGCATCCATGCGCTTCGCGGCCGAGCGATGTCTGCCTCCCTGGAAAGGGACTTGTGTATCCTGCACGTCGCGCAGGGCGCTCAGCTGAGATACGACTGGATTCCAGCGCGCGCTGGACGGCGGGCACGCGCCGACACGCTACAGCTCGTAGTCATAGTCAATAATCAACGGCGCGTGATCGGAGAACTTCTTGTCCTTGTAGATGCGCTCCCGCACCGCCTTCTTCGCGATGCCCGGCGTGGCGATCTGGTAGTCGATGCGCCAGCCGACGTTCTTGGCGTAGGCCTGGCCGCGGTTCGACCACCAGGTGTACTGGTCCGGTTTCTGGTTGAGGGTGCGGAACACGTCCACCCAGCCGAGCTCGTCGAACACCTTCGTGAGCCAGGCGCGCTCCTCGGGGAGAAATCCCGAGTTCTTCTGGTTGGCGCGCCAGTTCTTGAGATCGATCTCCTTGTGCGCGATGTTCCAGTCGCCGCACAGGATGTACTCGCGCCCGTCCCGGCGCAGCTTTTTCAGTTGCGGATAGAACAGATCCATGAAGCGGTACTTCGATTCCTGGCGGTGCGCACCGGCCGATCCGGACGGCAGGTAGATCGAGACCACGCTGAGCTTGCCGAAATCGGCCTGCAGGTAACGCCCCTCGCCGTCGTGCTCGTGCGATCCGAACCCGCGGTGCACGGCGTCGGGCTCGCGCCGGCAATAGAGGCCAACGCCGGAATAGCCTTTCTTCTCGGCAAGGCTGAAATAGCCGTGCAGGCCGGCAGGGTCGTGCATCTCGGGTGTCAGGTCGGATTCCTGGGCCTTGATCTCCTGCACGCACACGACATCGGCGCGCTGGCGCTTCAACCAGTCAAAGAAGCCCTTGGCTGCCGCCGAGCGGATGCCGTTGAGATTGGCGGTGATGATGCGCATGGAACCGCAAGAGTAAAGAGGAAAGGCGAAAGAGAAAAGCGCGGCTGAATGGATGACGCCGGCCGCATTTGTGCACGCGCCCCTTTTCTCTTGGCGCTTTTCTCTTGTATCTTGCGGACATGAGAGACTATCAGCGCGATTTCCTCGAGTTCGCCATCGAGTGCCAGGCGCTGCGCTTCGGCGAGTTCACCCTCAAGTCCGGACGCATCAGCCCCTACTTCTTCAATACCGGGTTGTTCAATACCGGCGCCAAGCTGGCGCGGCTCGGGCAGTTCTATGCGCGTGCCATACTCGAGTCGGGGATCGGATTCGACATGCTCTACGGTCCGGCCTACAAGGGCATCCCGCTCGCCTGTGCCACAGCCATGGCGCTTGCCAAGCTGGGCGACAAGGACGTGCCTTACGCGTTCAACCGCAAGGAGGTCAAACGCCACGGCGAAGGCGGCGTGATCGTCGGCCATCCGCTGCAGGGCCGCGTGCTGATCATCGATGACGTGATCTCGGCCGGCCTCTCGGTGCGCGAGTCCGTGCAGATCATCCAGACCGCCGGCGCCCAGCCGGTCGGTGTCGCCATTGCGCTCGATCGCCAGGAACGCGGCGAGGGCACGCTGTCGGCGGTGCAGGAAGTCGAATGCGAGCTTGGCCTGCGCGTCATCAGCATCGCCAGCCTCCAGACGCTGCTCACCTATCTGGAACAGAAAAACGGCGGCCGGCGCTACCTCGATGCGATCAACGCCTACCGGCGGCAATACGGAACGCAGAGCCAGTGACGGCTGATTCGTGACTGGTGACTGGGATACCGGCGTCAAGGTTTCGCACCGAGCGTCCTTCCGCCAATCACGAATCCCGGGTCACGAATAACGATCATGGTCGTCGTCTCCCGCAGCATACACATCAACGCCCCGGTCGAACGCGTGTTCGCGCTCGCCGCGGACCCGCTGGCGCGCTCGCGACTGAACCCCGGTGCCACGCCCATCCGCGTGGAGGTCGAAGGTGGCGGGCCGCTGCGTGCGGGCTCGCGCGTGCACTTTCGACTCCAGGTCGGCGACCACATCGCCGACTACCACGCCGAGGTGCGTGAGCTCGTGCCAAACCGGCGCATCGTGTCCCTGGCGCACGCGCATATTCCTTTCGAGGTCAGCCTCGAAACCGAGCCGCACGAGGGAGGTACGCTGCTGACGCAGACCGAATCCTTCGAGCCGACCGAGGAGATGCTGGAGAGCGAGCTGCCGGAACAGGGGCTGCGCGCGTTGCCGCCCCTGCTGCGGCCGGTGCTGCTCCTGCTCTACCCGGATTACGTGGCCAGGTTGCGGCGCGAGGGAGAAGCGCGGCTCGCGCAGCGCCTCGGCGAGCGGCTGGAACGCTGGCTCGCCGCGATCCGTGACGCGCTCGAGGCGCGCGCGCAGCCGGATTGATCAGCCGGGTTTGGGTTCGGTGCGACGCTCGCTGTAGCGCGTGAGCTGGGTGTCGCGCCCCATGTCGATCTTGCCCTCGTAAACCGCCCCTTCGGCAATCGCGATGGCAGGGCTGCGGAGCCTTCCGCGGATGCGCGCCGTCGCAGCCAACTCGAGCCGGTTGCGCGCGGTAACGTCGCCTTCGACCTGCGCGGCGATGATGACGTTGTCCGCGACGATGTCGCCGACCCACTGGCCGCCCGCCGCAAGCATGAAGGCCCCGTTGAGATCGCACTGGCCCGTCACCCGGCCGTGCACCAGGAGGTTGTCCTTGCCGCTGAAGGTGCCGGCGACAATCGACTCCGGTCCGATGACCGTGTCGAAACCCTCGATGCGGTCGAGCATGCGCCGGCGGCGGCGCCGCAACCGGATGATGTTGCCGAGTTTCACCTGAGCTTGCTCCCGTCGGGGCAGTTTAGTTGCGGGCGCTCATACTAGCAGGGCCCGCTACGGACGAGAATCAGACGATCAGCTTGAGCCCCACGAGCATGGTCACGATCTCGAAGGCGCGCTTGATCCAGACATTGCCCTTCTTGATCGACCAGTGCGCGCCGGCGTACCCGCCCGCCAGCGACCCGACGAGCAGCGTCGGCACCCACGTCCACTTGACCTCACCGAGCAGCGCGAGCGTCACCGCCCCGGCGCCATTCCAGAACACGCCGACCAGCACGAGCGTGTAGGCGACCGCGCGCCGGTAGTCGAGCCCGAACCAGCGTACCAGCCACATGGTGCAAAACAGTCCCGTCCCGGAGGTCAGCGAACCGTTGAGAACGCCGATCAGCAACAGCATCAGTCCGCCGATCGCGTAGCCGCGCGCGCTGCGATGGGCCGGTGCGTGCTCGAGCCCGAGCCTCTTGCTGAGAAACGAGTACACGCCGAGCCCGATGGTCAACACGCCGAGCGCGATCTGGGCGGCACGTTCCGGAACGTCGAGGATGTATGCCGCCCCGGCGATCACGCCCGGCAGCCCGGTGGCGAGAATGAAGGCCGAGAAACGCCATTCCAGCGATCTCTCGCGCCAGTGCCGGGCCGTGGCGCCGAGACCGAGCGCGACACTCGCCACCTTGTGGGTGGCAAGCGCCACCCCGAACGGCAGGCCCAGAAAGATCAGCGCGGGAAACTGCAGGAGCCCCGCGCCGCCGCCGGCAAACGCCGAAAAGAAATTGGCCGCCAGCGACACCACCAGGAGCAACAGCTGTTCGGACCAGTCCATGCGGGCGCGGGCTTTGCCGGCCATTATGGCACAGGCGACCGCACCGCCCGCCCCGATCACGGCACCGTGCGGCGGCTGCGGTTGACAGCGCGGTGACGGGCTACCTAGTCTTTGAGGTAATCCCAACCCAACGTGGTAGCTGTCATGAAGTTACTCCCCCTTGTAAGCATCCTCTTGTCGCTCGCTTCGGCGGGTGTGCTTGCCGCCTCCGGCGAAAAGCCGGGCGCCACCATTCGCAAGTGCCAGGACGCGCAGGGGCGCTGGCATTTCGGCGATTTCGCGGCCGAAGAGTGCGAACGCTCGAAGGTCATCGAGATGTCCACCCAGGGCGTGAAGAAAAAGGAAGTCGCCGCCCCGTTGAGCGCCGAGCAGCTCAGGCAGCAGGACGAGCAGCGTGCCGAGAGCGAGCGTGAACGCCTGCGTGCCGAAGAGCGGAAGCGCCGCGACGAGGTGCTGCTATCGAGCTATGGCACGGAGTCCGACATCACCTACGTGCGCGACCGCAAGCTCGCGCAGATCGAGGCGGCGATTCAGGCGAGCGAGGGCACGCTCACGCCATTGCGCACCGTGCTCACGCGCATGGAAAAGCAGCTCGACGAAGAGACGAAGAGGGGCGACCAGAAGGCGATCAAACAGACGGCCAACAGCATCAAACAGACCAAGGAGCAGATCGCCCGGCACGAAGCGACGATTGCGGCGAAGAAAGCCGAGCAGGTCGCGGTGCGCAAGCAGTACGACGAGGAGCTCGCGCGCTACCGCGAGCTCAAGCGAAGCGGCGTGGCAACGCCGACACCGAAGCCGTGACCCGTGACCTGTGATTCGTGACTGGTGCTTCGTGGTCAGACCGTGATTCGTGCGTCGGGGCACCCGGAGCGGTGCGGCCACTGACGGCTCACGGGTCACTAATCACGAATCACGATTCACCGCCGCTCACCCAGCGCGCGCCAGCCGCGGTCTGTTCCTGCTTCCAGAACGGCGCGCGGGTCTTGAGCGCCTCGATCATGTAGCGGCAAGCGCCGAAGGCCTCCGCGCGGTGACCGGACCACGCCGCCACCAGCACGATGGGGTCGCCCGGTCGCAGCGCGCCCACGCGGTGCACGACCAGCCAGTCCTCGAGGGCCCAGCGCTGCGCCGCCTCGCGCCCGATGGCTTCGAGCTCGCGCGCCGTCATGGCCGGGTAGTGCTCAAGCGACATGGCGGCCACCGCCGTGCCCTGATTGAAATCCCGCATGGTGCCGACGAACACGCAGGCCGCCCCGACCTTGCCGCCGAACTGGCGCGCGGACTCGTAGTGGGCGAGCTCCCGCCAAGGGTCGAACGGCTCGGCCAGCACACGCACCTTCACGATGCCCCTCCCGTGACCGGCGGGAAAAACGCCACTTCATCGCCGTCGCGTACCGCCTGTTCGGGTGTGGCGTACTCCTGGTTGATCGCGATCAGCGTGCTGGGCGGCATGGGCTGGTCGGTGACACGCGCCCAGACATCGGCAGCGCACTTGACGGTCGTGGCGTCCACCTCAGCCTCGGCGCGTCCAAGCCGCTCGCGGATGCTGGCAAAGAATCGGGCCGAAATGGTCATGGCGCCTGTCTCGTGGGCGGTGGGCTCGCCGGAAGGGGTGAACCGTTGGCCTTAGGATAGTGCGATACTCGGGAATTATCGACTATTGTCCACACGATAACTGACAAAACCTTGTACGATCATGCCAGATTTTCAAAGGCTTAGACGCCCGGAGGAAAATAAACAAGCCTTATGCTCGGGGCCAGCAATTCTATTAGAGACCCCCGCGACGAACCTATAGAGTCTCGCGGCTCAGCATCCTTAGAATACGTGTTTTTCAACACTTGACCTACTGGATTCTACAAAAGGGGAACGCAATCCATGTCCAAGCTTGTTAACCCGCATGGCGGCGGCGACCTCAAGCCGTTGCTGCTGGAGGGCGCCGCACTTACCGAAGAGAAGAAACGCGCGCAGACACTGCCCAAGGTAAGGATGTCGTCGCGCGAGACCGGCGACCTCATCATGATGGGTATTGGCGGCTTTACACCGCTCACCGGCTTCATGACCAAGGCCGACTGGCAGGGCGTGTGCGACGGCATGAAGATGGCCTCCGGCCTGTTCTGGCCAATCCCGATCACCCTCTCCACCGACGACGAATCGATCAAGGAAGGCGCCGATGTCGCCCTCGTCGACGGCGAGAGCGGCGAGATCATGGGCACCATGAAGGTGACCGACAAGTACACCATCGACAAGGCCCACGAATGTATGATGGTCTACAAGACCACCGACATGGAGCACCCGGGCGTGAAGATGGTCATGGCGCAGGGCAAGTACAACCTGGCCGGTCCGGTCAAGGTGCTGTCCACGGGGGGCTTCAAAGAGAAGTACGGCGAGCAGTTCATGACCCCGGCCGAGACCCGCGCGCTGTTCCAGAAGCTCGGCTGGTCGAAGATCGCCGCCTTCCAGACCCGCAACCCCATGCACCGCAGCCATGAGTACCTCGCCAAGATCGCCATCGAGACCATGGACGGCGTGTTGATCCACTCGCTGCTCGGCGCCTTGAAGCCCGGTGACATCCCGGCCGAGGTGCGTACCGAGGCAATCAAGGTGCTGATCGACAACTACTTCGCGCCCAACACCGTGGTCCAGGCTGGCTACCCGCTCGACATGCGCTACGCCGGTCCCCGCGAGGCGCTGCTGCACGCCCTGTTCCGCCAGAACTACGGTTGCTCGCACCTGATCGTTGGGCGCGACCACGCCGGGGTGGGTGACTACTATGGGCCCTTCGACGCGCAGAAGATCTTCGACGAGATCCCGAAGGACGCGCTCGAAACCAAGAACATGAACATCGACTGGACCTTCTGGTGCAAGCGCTGCGGGGGCATGGCCAGCCAGCGCACCTGCCCGCACAGCAAGGACGACCGCATCCTGCTGTCCGGCACCAAGGTCCGCGCCATGCTCTCGGAGGGCAAGGACCTGCCGGTCGAGTTCAGCCGTCCGGAAGTGGCCGCCGTGCTCAAGAAGTACTATGCCGGCCTCAGTGCCGAGCAGAACGTCAAGGTGGAGCTGAAGGGGCACTCGGCGAAGTAACGGTTCATGCGCGGACCCGCAAGGTCCGCGCAGTTTTTTCTGGAGTCTGGAGTAGCAGTTTTGTTTCGCAGTTAACTTTCAAGAAACGGAGAGCACACATGCCAACTTATGTTCGTACCGACAAGTGCAACGGCTGCAAGGGTCAGGACAAGACCGCTTGCATGTATATCTGCCCGCACGACCTCATGAAGCTCGACAAGGACGGCTCCGAGACCGGCCACGCCATGAAGGCCTTCAACCAGGAGCCGGAGCAGTGCTGGGAGTGCTACAGCTGCGTGAAGATCTGCCCGCAGCAGGCGATCGAGGCCCGCCACTACGCCGACATCGTGCCGCTCGGTGGCATGGTGCAGCCGCTGCGTGGTACCGACTCGATCATGTGGACCATCAAGTTCCGCAACGGCACCATGAAGCGCTTCAAGTTCCCGATCCGCACTACCCCGGAAGGCTCGATCAAGCCCTACGAGGGCAAGCCGACGGCCAAGTTCGCCGACATCGCCAGCTCCGGGTTCTTCACCGGCACGGCTGACGGCGGCTTCACCAAGGGCTATCGCGCCGGCAACCCGGCTGAGCTGATTCGCAAGAAGTAGCCCGGTTTCGGCGAACGTTTACTCAATAAGAGGTGAAAGGAAATGGCTGGTACTTTTGAAAATCCCGAAATCGTCCAGGAAGAGGTCGACATCCTGCTGATCGGCGGCGGCATGGCCTGCTGCGGCGCGGCTTACGAGATCGTGCGCTGGGCCGAGGCCGCCAAGGCCGAGAAAGGCATCGACCTCAGGATCAAACTGGTGGACAAGGCCGCCCTCGACCGTTCCGGCGCCGTCGCGCAGGGTCTGTCGGCGATCAACACCTACATCGGCAAGGAGCAGGACCCGGCGGACTACGCGCGCATGGTCAGCAACGACCTGATGGGCATCACGCGCGACGACCTCGCCTATGATCTCGGCCGTCACGTCGACGACTCCGTGCACCTGTTCGAGGAGTGGGGCCTGCCGATCTGGAAGACCGACGAGAACGGCGAGCGTCACGACGGCTCGAAGGGCCTGCCAGCGCTGAAGGACGGCGGCAAGCCGGTGCGTTCGGGCAAGTGGCAGATCATGATCAACGGCGAGTCCTACAAGTGGATCGTCGCCGAGGCCGCCAAGAAGGCGCTTGGCATGGACCGCATCCAGGAGCGCATCTTCATCGTGCACCTGATCAACGACAAGAACGACAAGAACCGCATCGCCGGCGCCGCCGGCTTCTCGGTGCGCGAGAACAAGATCTATATCTACAAGGCCAAGGCCATCCTGCTCGCCGCGGGCGGCTGCGTGAACATCTTCCGTCCGCGTTCGGTCGGTGAGGGCACGGGTCGCGCCTGGTACCCGGTGTGGAACGCCGGCTCGACCTACGCCATGGCCGCCGAGGCCGGGGCGGAGCTCACCATGATGGAAAACCGCTTCGTGCCGGCGCGCTTCAAGGACGGCTACGGCCCGGTCGGCGCCTGGTTCCTGCTGTTCAAGGCCCAGGCCGTCAACGCCTACGGCGAAGTCTACATGCAGAAGAACAAGGAGCTGCTGAATGACTACCCGCCGTACGGTCAGGCGGCGGTGCCGGCCTCGTGCCTGCGCAACCACCTGATGCTGAAGGAGATGAAAGAAGGCCGCGGTCCGATCTACATGGACACCGTGACGGCGCTCGCCAAGCTCAAGGAAACCCTCTCGCCGCGCGAAGTGAAGCACCTCGAAGCCGAGGCCTGGGAAGACTTCCTCGACATGTGCGTCGGCCAGTGCGGCATCTGGGTCGGTGAGAACATCGAGCCGGAGAAGAAGAACTCCGAGCTCATGCCGACCGAGCCGTACCTGCTGGGCAGCCACTCCGGCTGCTGCGGCATCTGGGTGTCGGGTCCGACCGACCTCGGCGCGCCGACCACCGAAGATCATCCGGAGGCCGACAAGATCCCGGCGCACCTGCCGAAGGGCTGGAACTGGGGCTACCGCTCGATGACCACGGTCAAGGGCCTGTTCACCGCCGGTGACGGCGTGGGTGCCTCGGGCCACAAGTTCTCGTCTGGTTCGCATGCCGAGGGTCGCATCGCCGCCAAGGCGATGGTGCAGTACTGCGTGGACAACAAGGACCTCAAGCCCGAGTTCTCGGAGACTGCCCAGGAAATCGCCGACCTCATCTGGAAGCCGGTGAAGAACTACCTGCAGCACCGTAACTACACCACGGCCATCGACGTCAACCCGAACTACATCACGCCCAAGATGTTGCAGTTCCGTCTGCAGAAGATCATGGACGAGTATGTGGCGGGCGTGGCGACCTACTACACCACCAACGACAAGATGCTGAAGGTGGCGGAAGACAAGCTCGAGATGCTGAAGGAAGACGCGCAGAAGATGCGCGCCAAGGACCTGCACGAGCTGCTGCGCGCGTGGGAGAACTACCATCGCATCCTCACGGCCGAGGCCCACATGAAGCACATCCAGTTCCGCGAGGAGAGCCGCTATCCGGGCTTCTACTATCGCGCGGACAAGAACTTCATCGACGAGAAGAACTGGAAGTGCTTCGTCAACTCCGTGTACGACAAGACGACCAAGAAGTGGACCTGCTTCAAGCGCGCCCACGTGGATCTGGTCGACAAGTCGAAGCTGTTCAAGGCGGCTGCTCACTAAGCTGAGCTAGTTAGCTCGCAGTAATTGGGGCCGGGTGCCGAGAGGTGCCCGGCCTTTTTTCTTTGGTGCCGCCTACGGCAATGAAAGACTACTTGTGGGTGGCTGACCCACGGCAGGTGACTTTTCTTTGCTTGTCCAAAGAAAAGTCACCAAAAGAAAGGACACCCCGAGAGCCGCCGACACCTTCCTGCGCTTCTCGCCGAAGGCGGGGCGCGCCTGACGGCACATCCCTGTGCCGCAGGCGCGTGCGCGCTCCCGGCGCGCACCCGCTTCGCGGGCCTGGTCCGCCTTCGCCTGCGATGCTCGGCGGCGGCAACGGGGTCGCACAACCGCGCCGCGGCTAGGTCCCGACTCGCCTTAGAGAATAAGTAACGATCGCCAGCGCTAGCACCATGTCCCTATATGTAGGAACATCTCCGTCCTAGGCCATAGGCCATATATTCGTTAGCCCCTGATTCGACATGCGATGCCCCTTAAGGACTTGCTGGAAATAATTGGCGCCATCCTCGTCAGCGTGAGTGGAGGGGCTGCCATCGTGTTCGCCACTTTCCAAGTGGCTCGGCGGTGTGTGGGCAGGACGAATACTGGAGAATGAACGTGCTGCGTCAGCCAGAGAACACGAACTCCTGGTCAGGCGGCGAAATGTTTATACAAAGCTTGCTCTCTCAATGCGCGTATTCCTCAACTCCGGGGCACCCATTACGCCCGACCAAAAACAAGCTTTTCTCGCCGCCTACGATGAGGCTGCCCTGTGGGCGGCGGAGGAGGTCATCGCTGAACTCGGTAAGTTTCTCGACCTGATGATCAAGAATACTGCCGCACCCGGTTCGGTCACGCAGCAGACACTTCAGTCCTCGTTTGTCCAGTGCATCACGGTCATGCGGAAGGACTGCGGTTTTCCAAAGACAATGTATGTTCATCGTGTTGTCTCCTTGGGAGAGGACTGACATTTCGGCCACCGCGGGCGTGCCTTCATTCGGGCCGCGCCAATCAACAATGCCGTGCCGGTAGCCAGCACCTCGCATCTCGCGTCCGCCGTTTACCTTAACGTTACGAATGAAACCCCACATCAGCATGATCACCTTGGGCGTTCGCGATCTCGCGGCGGCGGTGAAGTTTTATGATGAGGGGTTGGGGTTTCCGAGGATGGAGTCGCCGCCGGAGGTGGCGTTCTTCAGTTTGAACGGCACCTGGCTCGGGTTGTACGGGCGCGAGGCGTTGGCGGAGGACGCGATGGTCGCGGCCGAGGGTCACGGCTTCGAGGGGTTCACGCTCGCGCACAATGTCCGGTCCGAGACGGAGGCCGATGCGGTCGTGAACCAAGCGGTCACCGCCGGCGCGGCGCTGGTGAAGACACCGCAAAAGGTGTTCTGGGGCGGGTACAGCGGCTACTTTAAAGACCCAGATGGCCATCTCTGGGAGGTGGCTTACAATCCGCACTTCTGGGTCGGGCCGCGAGACGGCGAATAGAGGAAGTAGACATGGGCGCACAGTGGAAAACGAAGATCAAGGAAACGACGGCGGCGGCCAAGGGCAAGGTCTTCACCAAGCTCGCCAAGGAGATCATGGTCGCTGCACGCGCCGGCGCCGATCCCGACATGAACCCGCGCCTGCGCATGGCAGTGGAGCAGGCGAAGAAAGCGTCCATGCCCAAGGACAACATCGAGCGTGCAATCAGGAAGGGTGCGGGGCTCGATACGGAGGGCGCGAACTATCAAAAAGTCGTCTACGAGGGCTTCGCGCCGCACCGCGTGCCGGTGATCATCGAGTGCTTGACCGACAACCCGAACCGCACCGTCACGAGCATCCGCATGCTGTTTCGCAAGGGCCAGCTCGGGACGACCGGCTCGGTGTCCTGGGACTTCGACTATCTCGGCATGATCGAGGCAACACCGCAGTCGCCCACCGCCGATCCGCAGACGGCGGCGATCGAGGCCGGGGCGAGCAATTTCGAACCAGCCGAAGGCGGTGCCACGCTGTTCTACACGGCGCCGAATGAGCTTGACGCGGTCGCGCGTGCCCTGCCCGCGCATGGTTTCGCGGTGCAGTCCGCCAGCCTCGGCTACCGCGCCAAGAACCCGGTGACGCTCGGCGCTGCGGAGCGCGCCGAGGTTGAAACGTTTCTGAATGACCTGGACGCCGACGACGACGTCCAAAACGTCTATGCCGGCCTGGCCGACTAGCCGGGTTCCTTCGAGAATCGGCGCCGTGCCGCCTGAGGGCTGACGCCGCGCCAGTGGCGGAGTGCCGGCCCGGCGTGCGGCACGCGTGACGCTGCCCTGTTGGCGCGAAACAGCGGAAAACCCGGGGTTTTCCTGCGGTTGAGCGAGACACCAGCCCCTGCCGCGCGCTACACTCTGCCCCCGCAAATCCCCGCTGTGCCCAGAGACTAGCTCCATGGCTGACATCAAGATCGACGCGAGCGAAGCCCCGTTTCCGAAAAGCCCGGTCCTGCCCGTGCTGGTCGAGGGCGACGCCACCATCAATTTCCGCTGCCATCGCGGCATCGCGTGCTGGAACGCGTGCTGCAGCAACATCGACATCTCGCTTACGCCGTACGACATTCTGCGCCTGGCGCGCCGCCTCAAGATCACGACTGGGGAATTTCTCACGCAGTACACGTATCCCTACGAACTGGAGCCCGGCGGCATTGCGGGCGTGAAGCTGAAGCCCGTCGAAAACGGCAGCGCCTGCCAGTTCATGGTGCCGGAGGGATGCAGCGTGTACGAGGACCGTCCCACCGCCTGCCGCTACTACCCGGTGGCGCTGCTGTCCATGCGCAAGCAAAACGAATTCACCGACACGCAAGGCTACGCGCTCGTCAAGGAGTCGCACTGTCTCGGTCACAACGAGCCGCGGCCGATCAAGATCGAGGACTACCGCAAGGAGCAGGGGCTCATCGAGTACGACGAGCGCGGGCGCGGCTGGCGTCAGCTGATCCTCAAGAAGAAGTCCTCCGGTCCCACGGTCGGCAAACCCACGCCGCGCAGCCTGCAACTGTTCTTCATGGCCTGCTACGACCTCGACCGTTTCCGCGAATTCGTTGGCACGGATTCGTTCAATGACGTCTACGACCTCCCGGCCGATCTGAAGGAGAAGCTCCGCACCGACGACCTGGAGCTCATGGAGTTCGGTTTCCGTCTACTGCGCCAGGTCTTGTTTAAAGAGATGTCGATTGCCATCAAGCCGGATGCGCTGCAGAAACGCCTGGCGCGCAAGAAGGAGCGCGAGGCCATGCTCGATGAGATCGCGGCCAAGGTCGGACCGATCGAGGGCACGCGGGTCGATCCGAACGACAAGTACAACCAAATTGACTAACTGCCGGCGCGCCGCGTCCGGTTGCGCCACAACGTGACGGCGTCATGAACCTCGACGAGCGCCTGCCGGGTGACGCCATCACTGGCTTGTTGGAGCGGTGGCTGCAGGTCGAGTTTACTTTCTACCGCGTCGATCAGCTCGTCACCGAGCTCGCCAACCGTCCGCGCGATGAGCAGGAGTTCCTGCTCGGCTGGATCCGCCGCATCGCCACCACCAATATCGAGATCGCCTACCAGTTCGCGCGCCGCGCGCCGCGCCTGCTCGCGCGCATGGACCGCCATCTCATGGAGGCCTGGGCGCTGCACGCCATGGACACCTACGACCGCGCCGGGCTGCGCCCGGCGCTGCTCGTGATCGAGCGCGTCGAGAATTTCGCGCAGCTGCACCACGAGCACACCGCTGGCGTGCTGCTCGAGGACATCGACGGCATTCTGCTGACGTTCGTCAACGGCCTGTCCGGACGGCGGCTCAAGCTCGCCCAGGCTGAGGCCGCGTACACCGACTCCGAGACCCTGTTCCTGCCGCCCGTGATCGCGCGCATGCCAACCGCGGAGGATAATTTTCGCCTCGCCAAGGCGCTGGTCACGCTGCTCTGGGCGCAGACGCGCTACGGCAGCTTTCGCTTCGACCTCGAACAGGCGCTCGGCGCCTACACCGACAAGCCGCGCGCCCTGCGAGCGCTGGCAACACTCGAAGCGCTGCGTCTTGAGGCCTGCATTGCCCGCGAGCTGCCCGGCCTGCACCGCGAGATGCAGCACCTCAAGCATGTGCTCGGTCAGGATCGGCTGGCGCCGGGTTGGGCGCGCTTCGCGCAGGCGCTCGCCGACCCGTCGGCGGATATCGGATTGAGCCTGCGGCTGCTCGCCAGCGCCGACACCACCGACCCGTTGCCGGAGCTCTGTTTCCAGGGCGAGCTGCGGCCCGAGGCGGTAGCGGCCTGCCTGGCGGCGCGCCTGGAGCGCGAAAAGATGCTGCTGCGCGTGAAGCTTGCGCAGCTCGCCAAGGAGCACCAGCCCGCGCAACGAGCCGCGGGCGAGAAGCCCGCGCGGTTCGACCTCGAGCCCCAGCGTGGCGCCGGCAACCAGCCTGGTGCGTTTGAGCTGGTTCTCGACGGCGTGCCGATCGCACCGCCCGAGGATGTACGGCAGCTGCTCACATCGATCGAGCTCGATCTAGGCGGGATTCCGCCTGAGTACCTGGTCGCCGCTGGCGACGGCGAGTATGACCCTGCCCTGTACCAGGCAAAAGAAAAGGATCCGGACGAGGTGTGGAAGGGCACCTATCACGAGGAGGGCGCGACACTGCTTCCGGAGTGGGACTTCGGACGCCAGCACTACCGCAAGAACTGGTGCGCGATGCGTGAGAAGGATGTGACCCCGGTACACGACGGGTTCGTGCGCGAGGCGCTCGAGCGGCACCGCCCGGTCGTGACACGCCTTAAGCGCACCTTCGAAGCGATGCGCGACGACAACCGCCTGCTCAAGCGCGAGCCGCGTGGCGACGAGGTCGATATCGACGCCCTGGTCGAGGCCATTGCCGACAGCCGCGACGGGCGCGAGATGAGCGAACGGCTCTTCACCCGCACGCAGCGCGCCGAACGCAACATCGCCGTGGCCTTCATGATCGACATGAGCGGCTCGACCAAGGGCTGGATCAACGACGCCGAACGCGAATCGCTGGTGCTGCTGTGCGAGGCGCTCGAGGCGCTCGGCGATCGCTACGCCATCTACGGCTTTTCCGGGGTAACGCGCAAGCGCTGCGAGCTGTTTCGCATCAAGCGCTTCGATGAACCGTACGGCGCCGAGGTGCGCGCGCGCATCAGCGGCATACGCCCGCAGGAATACACGCGCATGGGTTTCGCCATCCGCCACCTCACCGCACTGCTGAACGAGGTGGAGGCGCGCACCAAGCTGCTCATCACGCTGTCCGACGGCAAGCCGGACGACTACCACGACGGCTATCGCGGCCAGTACGGCATCGAGGACACGCGCCAGGCGCTCGTTGAGGCCAGGCGTGGCGGCGTGCACTCCTTCTGCATCACGATCGACAAGGAGGCACGCGAATACCTGCCGCACATGTACGGTGCCGCGCATTACGTCATTATCGACGACGTGCGCAAGCTGCCGCTCAAGGTGCCGGACATCTATCGCCGGTTGACCTCTTAGCCGGCCTTTCTTTGATCTGGGCCCGAATCGTGACGGTTTTCCGTCCGCACCGTTTGCCCGAGAACGGGGCGGGTGGAGTAAACTGACCGGGTTGAGCGCAAACAGCCTCGCGCCAGTCGGCAGCCGTAGGCGCCAACGCCTGCCCTGGCAGTCGTTTGCGGCGTGATGCATTGAACGAACCTGCAGTCGTGACACAGTCAAGCACATCGCCAGCGGCGCGCCCGGCCCAAGACCCCAACTGGACACCGGACCGACCACGTGCGCGCTGGCAGCGGCGTGACTTCTTCCTGTTTGCTTATATTCCCGCTGTCGCCGTGCTCGCCTGGTGCCTTCCCGAGCGCCTCTGGTGGCCGCTGTGCCGCGCACTGGCGCGGGTCTCGATGTTCCTGAAGCGCAATGCCGCCACCTACCACGGTGAGCTTTCGGAGCTGATCGGCGAACGCCGACTCGCCGTCGACATCCATGAGATCGCGCGCGCCAATCTGGCCAACAACCATCTGCTGCGCCTGCAGGGCATGCGCTTGTATGCACCCCATGGCTGGCGGCCGCAGATTCGGCTCGTCGGGCGCGAGCACATCGAGCGCGCGCTGGCCGCGGGCCGCGGCGCCGTGCTGTGGCTCGCCCCGATGGCGTGCAAGGACCTGATCGCCAAGATGGCGCTCCACCAGGCCGGCTACCAGGTCTCGCACCTGAGCCGCTTCGATCACGGTTTTTCCACCAGCCTGTGGGGAGCGCAGCTGTTCAACCCGATATGGACGCGAATCGAGAATCGCTTTCTCGCCGAGCGCCTGGTGATCGCGCCCGGCGTGCAGGTCAACCCGCTGCGCGTCCTGATCAAGCGCTTGCGCGAAAACCGGCTGGTGTCGGTGACGGCGACCACCGAGGGACGAAGGCTTCCCCACCGCTTCCCGTTTCTGAACGGCAGCATCGCGCTGGCCGAAGGCGCGGCCTCGTTGTCCGTGACCACCGGCGCGGCGCTGCTTCCGGTCTTTACGGTACGCCAGCCGGACGGGACCTACGTCACGATGGTGGAACCCGCGCTGAATGCCGCGACGAGCGCCGCTACCGCTCGGCAGGTCGACTCACTGATGGCGCAGTTCGTCAAGCGGCTCGAGACGTATGCGTTGCGGCACCCCTGCGACTACCACGGCTGGGGACTGAGCGGAGTCTGAGTAGCCACGCCGGCGACCGCGCCGGCGCCAAGTCGCCCGATAACGAGAAAGACGCTTTCACCACCGGACTGGAGCCGCTCCCTGTGGTTCAATGGGCGCCACGGAGGCAAGAACAATGCAATTCTCTCCCCGGCTCACAGTCCGCGAACTGCGCGTGCGCGCCGTCGACGTGCCGATGACGCGGCCTCTTCACACGAGCAGCGGCACGATCGCGGCCGCGCCGCTGCTTCTGATCGACCTGCATACCGAAGAAGGGATCACCGGGTGTGCCTACCTGTTCTGCTATACGCCACTTGCCCTCAGACCGGTCCGGCAGCTCCTCGTGAGCCTGGCCGGCCTGATTAAGGGTGACCGCGTTGCCCCGCTGGCCATCGAACAGAAACTGCAGCGCCAGTTCCGGCTCCTGGGATCAAAGGGCGTGGCGGGCATGGCGATGGCCGGTATCGACATGGTCGCCTGGGATGCGCTCGCGAAGGCCTGCGGCCTGCCGCTCGTGCGGATGCTGGGCAGCGAACCGCGTCCGGTTCCCGCGTACAACAGCTGCGGACTGGGGATCATCGGGGCCTAGCGGGCGGCAAGCGAGGCGCAGGAACTGGTGGCGCCGGGTTTCAAGGCGATCAAGGTCAGACTGGGCTACCCGCACGAGCGGAGAGATGTCAAGGTGGTGCGGGCGGTGCGGCGTGCGGTGAGCGACGAGATCCAGATCATGGCCGACTTCAACCAGTCGCTCTCGGTCCCGGCGGCGATCCAACGAATCCGGCTCCTCGCTGAGGAGGGGTCGTACTGGATCGAGGAGCCGACGCTGGCCGAGGACTTCGCCGGCCACGCCCAGGTCCG
>CAYZVX010000043.1:0-2831 GCA_964482055.1 uncultured Acidiferrobacteraceae bacterium | reverse complement strand
GGAGCGCGATCCAGATGGGCGAGAACTGGTGGGGCCCGTACGACATGTCGAAGTGCATCGCGGCCGGCGCATCCGACTTCGGCATGCCGGATGCCATGAAGATTGGTGGAGTCACGAACTGGCTACGTGCCGCCGCGCTGGCCGCGTCCGCTGGACTGCCGCTTTCCAGTCATCTGTTCCCGGAAATCAGCGCGCATCTCCTGGCGGCGTCCCCGACCTGTCACTGGCTGGAATATGTCGACTGGGCCAATCCAATCGTGCAGGAACCTCTCAGGATCGAGAACGGACACGCCGTCGTTTCCGAAACGCCCGGTATCGGGATCAGCTGGGACGAGTCAGGGATCAAGCACTGCATCGTTTAGCGCTGCTCTGCCACCGACGGCGGGTGGCCGCGCGCGCGATGGGATGTAAATCAGGAGCGTGCTCGCTTCCTGTCGTTCGGCTTACCTGCTTGACACTATTGACGTGCGCTTTCGAACATCAGGCACGTCAGCCGATCCCACGGCCCGACACGAAATTTCATCGTCGACTGAAGCCAATCGACGGAGACAAACGGGCAGGAGATATTGTCCGGCACGACATGAACAAGAACGATCCGTCGCGGTGCGCGCCGCAACGAGGCCTGGATGCGCGCGATGACTTTCGCCATGACGGCGCCGTAGAACGGATTGAAGAACCACAGCACGGTCACGTCATCGGGGACGTCAAACTCAGTTGCGTCGGCCTCGACGATCTCAACCGATGACGCTTGCGACATGTTCCTCGCGCTACTCACGTTGGCCCGGGCAATCCTGCAAAGCGCAGGCGACACCTCGACGCCAATGACGCGGCGAAATGGTCTGGTGCAAGCCACGACGACGACCCTGCCCATACCGCAGCCGTAGTCGAGGAGGGAATCAGCCGGGCGGACACGCCACTTCGACATGATGGTGTAGATGCTTTGGTCGTCCAGAGGCTCGTATCGCTCGCATTCCGAGCCATACCCAAGCGCGGGAGGCTCAACGAAGGAGGATGTGCTGATCCCGAAGTGCCGTTCCTTCAACCGATCGTTGACCTCGACGTAGGCCCGGCGCGCGCAGCCGATGAGCCCTTCGGAAATGACCCGGTCTGCCAGTCGAACCAGTTTCACGCTCAAGCCCCGTCGTGCTGCGTGCCGCGTTCGCACCCTGGCAACACTCCATTGGCGAGTCAAACTGCGCGGCCATTGCGCTTGGTGTCAGGTACTTGATTCTGGGCACCAGGTATCACCGTACTAGTGCACCCGCGGACGGTCAAGCCAGCACCGGGCGCACGTAAACTTCCTGTAACGACGCCGACGCTGTGTCTGTGTCCGGTTGATTTGCGCGTGAGGTTGGCTGAAAGAAGCTGCGGCAGGATGGCTCGGTCATCCCCAACGCGACGACACTTCGGTCCCGGTGCTCATGCACGTGATCATCGCAGGAGATCAAGGGGATGAAGGCGTCCGCTACCAAGACCTGTTGCATGCTGGACACGCCCTCACCCACAGGCGAGCCGCCCCGAGCGTTCAAAGAAATCCAGCAAACAGCGTCGCGATTCCGAGGAAGGAGAAAAACCCGACCACATCGGTGACGGTGGTGAGTACGATCGAAGAGGACTGCGCCGGGTCCTGGCCGAAACGCACCAGCAGGATCGGGATCAGCGCACCGGCGAAGCCGGCCGCCACCATGGCGATGACCATGGATGAGCCAATAACGAGCGCCAGGCCGGGCGAGCCGCTCCACGCCCATACGCCGGCGCCGGTAGTGAGCGCGATGGCACTGCCGTTGATGAAGCCAGTGCGCATCTCTTTCCACGTCACACGCAGCCAGTGGCGCGCGCCGATCTCGCGGATCGTGAGGCCGCGCATGGTGACGGCGAGCGCCTGCTGGCCGGCATTGCCGGACTGGCCGGCCACGATCGGCATGAGCACGGCGAGCGCGGTGAACTTGGCGATGGTGCCCTCGAACAGCCCGACCACCGCCGAGGCCAGGAACGCGGTGAGCAGGTTGACATGCAACCAGCCGAGGCGCTTGCGCACCGCGAACCAGACACTGGACAGCGCGCGCTCGTCGCGCGAGGCACCGACCATGGTTTGGATATCGAGGCTCGCCTCCTGGGTAAGGGCGGTGACCAGGCCTTCGTGATGAATGACGCCGATCAGGCGCCCGTCATGATCGACCACCGGCAGGCTGGCGAGCTTGTGGCGTTCGAGCTGCGCGACGACCTCATCACGCGTGCTCACCGGCTGCACCGCGGCAAGCAGCGGGCGCGCAATGGCGGCGAGGGTCTGCTTCGGGTCGGCAAGCGCGAGGTCGTGCAGCTCCACGCGCCCCTCGAGGCGCTGCTCCGGGTCGACCAGATAGAGCTCGTGCAGGCGCGCAAGCTTGCGCAGCCGCAGGCGCGCCTCCGCCTCGCCCACCGTCATGCTGGCGCGAAACGCCGTGACGCGCGGGTCCATGAGCGCGCCAGCGGCGTCGGGTGGAAACTGCAGCAGCGTCTCGAGCTCCTTGCGCACGCCCGGGTCGAGCTTCTCGAGGCGCGCCTGCCGGGCTTCGGGGGGCAGGCGCGCAAGCAGCGCCGCGCTCTGCGCGGGCTCCAGCTCCGCCAGCACGCCACGGGCCACGCGATCCGGCAGCGCAAGCAGCACCTGCTCGGCCACATCACCCGACAGGTATGGCCAGACGGCGAGCAAGCCGTGCAGCGTCTGGCGCGCGAGCAGCCCGGCCGCCTCGGCAGGCGCCAGGCGCTCGAGCACCTGCGCCGCCTCGCCCGGGTAATCGCGCAGGAACCGGCGGTTGAGCACGTCGAACGCCGTGGTCGCGGCGCTGCTC
>CAYZVX010000042.1:10046-23790 GCA_964482055.1 uncultured Acidiferrobacteraceae bacterium | reverse complement strand
ACCGGGTCGCCGATTCCCACGGTGACGATCGGTATCGTGCGCGTGGCCGCGGCGTCATGCGCGAGCCGTGCCCGCGGCCAGCGCCGGCGCAGATCGGCGAGTGCTGCGGCCGGTGAGCCGCGCGGCAGAAACTCGAGCGCACACACGCCGCGCGCGGTGAGGGCGATGAAGCACTCGCCGAACGGGGTGGGCTGCACGCCGTAGCGGATCGTCACGCCCGCGCCCTGTTGCTGCATTTGCCCCGGTGTCACGGCGTGCACGTTGATCATGAGGTCATGCAGCCGCCCGGTGCCCGACAGGCCGCTCCCGTAAGCAACGTCGAGCAGGTTTTGCGCGGTACGCAGCAGCGTGCCGGCATGCGCGGCGGTGAGATACTGCAGGAAGCGCTTGGGGCTCACGCCGGCCCAGCGCCGGAACAGGCGCTGGCAGTGATATGGGCTCAAACCCACCGCGTGCGCCACCTCCGTCAGGTCCGGCTGGCGGCGGAAGTTGGCAGCGATGAATCGGATGGCGCGCTCGATGCGCGCGTAGTCGGCGGCGGCCTGCTCGTAACGATCCATGCGCGCGATGCTAGGGTGCGCGCCGGTTGTCTGGCAACCCGATTCTTGCGCCGGGTCGCCGCTGCGGTGAGCCGCCGGCTTGCGGTCGTCACGGCGCCTGCGGCCCTCCCGCCGCGCAAATGCGGTTGCGCCCCTCGCTCTTCGCGCGATACAGCGCCTGGTCGGCCGCGGCCACCAGGTCCGCCGGCTCCCATTTGCTGTCGCGCAGCTCCGCCACGCCCATGCTCACGTGAAAGCGCAGCCGATCGTGCCGCCACGGCACGGTGAGCGCATCGATCGCCTCCTTGATCTGGTGCGCCTTGGCGAGCGCGCCGGACAGATCGGTAAACGGCAGCAGCACGACGAATTCCTCGCCCCCGTAACGGCAGGTCGTGTCTAGCTCCCTGGTCTGTGCCAGCAGCGTGCTCGCCAGTGCCTTCAGCACCTCGTCGCCGGCCGCGTGGCCATGCTTGTCGTTGATGCGCTTGAAGTGGTCGATATCGAGCATGATGAGCGACAGCGGATTGCCATAGCGCCGCCACGCGCCGAACTGGCGGCGCGCCTCGGTGTTGAAGTAGTGGCGGTTATAGAGGCCCGTGAGCTCGTCGCGGTCCGCGAGCGGCTTGAGCGTGGCGAGCGAACGCAGGTGCACGTAGCTTACGATCGCGGTCGACCAGATCGCGCCGATGGCGAGCACCCGGTTGAGCATCGCGACCGAGGGAGGGCCGCTCGCTGGCGCCGCGACGTAATAGCCAATGCCGATCAGCAACGTGCACAGCGCGGCGAGCAGCAGTATGGTGCGCGGCATGCGCCCGAGCAGGCCGACCAGGACCACAACGAGATAGGGCAGCCCCCCGGCGACCCCGAGCGGCGTTGCGACATCCATGGCGAACAGCGCGGCAGCGAGAATCAGGGTGGCGGTGAGCGTGAGGCGATGGCGGCGCGTGTCGTTCATGGCGGGCAGGACCTGGGGCGATGCTCGCGCGTCCGGCGCAGCAGCGCGTCTATATATAAAGTATAGACAGCCGGCGTGGTATAAGGCGGCTAGCCATGCAAAACGGGCTTTGGCAGTTCTGGATCGATCGCGGCGGCACCTTCACCGACATCGTGGCGCGCCGACCGGACGGTGCGCTCGTGACGCACAAGCTGCTGTCGGAAAACCCGGAGCGCTACCCGGACGCCGCGCTGCACGGCATCCGGGTGCTCCTCGGCGTCGGCCCCGAAGACCCGATTCCGGTCGAACGCATCGCTTCGGTACGCATGGGCACGACGGTGGCCACCAACGCACTGCTCGAGCGCAAGGGCACGCTCACGGCGCTGCTCATCACGCGCGGGTTCCGCGACCAGCTGCGCATCGGCTACCAGAATCGCCCGTGCATCTTCGCGCGCCGCATCGAGCTGCCGCCGATGCTCTACGGGCGCGTGATCGAGGTGGCCGAGCGCGTGAGCGTCACGGGCGAGATCCTGTTGCCGCTCGATGAGGCCGACACGCGCCTCGCATTGCAGGAGCTCTACGAGGAGGGTTTTCGCGCCGTCGCCATCGTCTTTCTGCACGCCTACCGCTACCCCGCGCACGAGCAGCGCGTGGCCGCGCTCGCGCGTGCCGTCGGCTTCACCCAGGTGTCGGCCTCGCATGCGGTGAGCCCGCTGATGAAGCTCGTCCCGCGCGGCGACACCACGGTGGCAGACGCCTATCTGTCGCCGGTGTTGCGCCGCTACGTGGAGCGGGTCGCGGCCGAGCTCGCCGGCGTGCGGCTGCTGTTCATGCAGTCGAACGGCGGTCTCGTCGACGCCCGCTACTTCCACGGCAAGGACGCGGTCCTGTCCGGACCGGCCGGCGGCGTGGTGGGCGGGGTCGAGGTCTCCCGCGCGGCGGGATTGCGGCGCGTCATCGGCTTCGACATGGGCGGCACTTCGACCGATGTGTGGCACTGCGACGGCGAGTACGAGCGCACCTTTGACGCGGAGGTCGCCGGCGTGCGGCTGCGCGCGCCGATGATGGCCATCCACACGGTCGCGGCCGGCGGTGGGTCGATCCTGCGCTTCGACGGCGCGCGCCTGCGCGTGGGGCCCGAGTCGGCCGGCGCCAACCCCGGCCCAGCCAGTTACCGGCGCGGCGGCCCGCTCACCGTGACCGACGCCAATGTCATGGTCGGCAAGATCGACGCCCGCTACTTCCCGCCGGTGTTCGGCCGGCACGGGGATGCGCCGCTCGATGTCGAGGCGGTGCGCAGCCGTTTCGCCGCGCTCGCGGCGGACATCGCCGCCGCAACCGGCCGCGCACGCGACGCCGCTGCCATCGCCCACGGTTGCATCGCGATCGCGGTCGCCAACATGGCGGCGGCCATCCGCCGGATCTCGGTTGCGCGCGGTTACGATGTGACGGAATACACGCTCAGCTGTTTCGGCGCCGCCGCCGGCCAGCACGCCTGCCTGGTGGCGGATGCGCTCGGCATGCGCACCATCCTCATCCATCCGCTCGCCGCTGTGCTGTCGGCGTATGGCATGGGTCTCGCCGCGCTGCGCGTGGTGCGCGAGCAGGCCGTGGAGGGGCAGCTCGATGCCGAGCTCGCGGCGGAGCTCAAGACCGTGGCCGCCCGGCTCGAGATCGCGGCGCGCGCGGAGCTGATCGCGCAGGGTGTGGAGGAGCGCGCGTTACGCGCCGCGCACCGCGTGCTGCTGCGCTACCGGGGTACCGATACACCACTATTGGTCGAGCTGGCCGGAGCCGCGGAGATGGTGGCGGCATTCGAGGCCGCGCACCGGGCGCGCTTCGGCTTCATCGATGCCGGCCGGCCGCTCATCGCCGAAGCGGCGGTTGTGGAGGTCGCCAGCACCGGCGCCGCGCTGCCGCACAGCACGCCGCACAGGGGCCGCGCATCGCGCGCCCCCGACCCGATCGGGCAGACCGTGATCTACACGGCGAACGCGGCCCATGACGGCGAGGGCCGTTTTCCGGCGCCAGTCTATGCACGCGCCGATCTCGGCGAGGGCGCGACGGTGGCCGGGCCGGCGCTCGTGGTGGAGCCCAACTCGACGGTCGTGGTCGAGCCCGGCTGGCAGCTTGCCGTGCGCAACGCCAACCTCCTGCTCACGCGCCTCGTCCCGCTTGCCCGCCGCCATACGATTGGCACGGCGGTCGACCCGGTGATGCTCGAAATCTTCAACAACCGCTTCATGTCGATCGCCGAGCAGATGGGCGAGGCGCTCGCCAAGACCGCGCACTCGGTGAACATCAAGGAGCGGCTCGATTTCTCTTGCGCCCTGTTCGATGCCGCCGGCAACCTCGTCGCCAACGCGCCGCACATCCCGGTGCACCTCGGTTCGATGGGCGCAGCCGTGCGCACCATCGCTCGCGCGCGCGCGGCCAACCTGCGATCCGGTGACGCGTTCGCGTTGAACGCACCCTATAGCGGCGGCACGCATCTGCCCGACATCACGGTCGTCACGCCGGTATTTGATGAGGCCGGCGACGCTGTGCTGTTCTATGTCGCCGCGCGCGGGCATCACGCCGACATCGGCGGTGTGACGCCCGGCTCGATGCCGCCGCAGAGCCGGTCCATCGAAGAAGAGGGCATCCTGATCGAGGACTTTCAGCTCGTGGCGGCCGGTCGCTTCCGGGAAGCCGAGGCGCGCCGGCGGCTCGCCGCCGGCGCGTACCCGGCGCGCAACCCGGATCAGAACATCGCCGACCTCAAGGCGCAGGTCGCGGCCAACGAGAAGGGTGGGCAGGAGCTTCGGCGCCTGGTGCGCGAGTTCGGTCGCGAGACGGTCGCAGCCTACATGCGGCACGTGCAGGACAATGCCGAAGAGTCGGTGCGGCGCGTGATTGACACGCTTAACGACGGCGAATGCTCGGTGGCGCTCGATGACGGCAACCGGATTCGCGTCACGGTGCGGATCGACCGTGGCGCGCGCCGCGCACGCATCGATTTCTCCGGCACCTCGCCACAGCATCCCGGCAATTTCAACGCGCCGCTCGCCATCACCACGGCCGCGGTGCTCTATGTATACCGTACCCTGGTCGACGATGACATTCCCTTGAACGAGGGCTGCCTCAAGCCGCTCGAGATCATCGTGCCCGAGGGCTGCCTGCTCAACCCGCGGCCGCCCGCGGCGGTGGTGGCCGGCAACGTCGAGACCTCGCAGCTCGTGGTCGATGCGCTCTTCGGCGCGTTGCGGGTGATGGCGGCTTCGCAGGGCACGATGAACAACTTTACCTTCGGCAACGAGCGCTACCAGTACTACGAGACCATCTGCGGCGGGGCCGGCGCGGGGCCGGATTTCGACGGCGCAAGCGCCGTGCACACGCACATGACCAACTCGCGCCTGACTGACCCCGAGGTGCTGGAGCTGCGCTACCCGGTGCTGGTGGAGGAATTCGCGATCCGCCGCGGCGGCGGCGGCGGCGGCCGCCGGCGCGGCGGTGACGGCGTCATCCGCCGGATCCGCTTTCGCGAGCCGATGCAGGCGGCGATCCTGTCCAGCCGGCGCGTGGCTGCGCCCTTCGGCCTCGGTGGCGGGGATGCCGGCCTGCGCGGAGCCAACCGCCTTGAGCGCGCCGATGGCACGGTCGAGCCACTGGGCGCGTGCGCGCAGACCGCCGTGCAGGCGGGTGACTGCTTTGTCATCGAGACGCCGGGCGGCGGCGGGTACGGCTCCGCGCCTTAAGGCGCGCCGACAGGCACACTTGATCCGCCTGCCCTAGGGCCGCGCACCTCAACCGCGGCGCCGGTGCCTAGATCAACGCGCCCGCCGCGCTGCGGGTGTTCCAGCTCGCGGGCAACTTCCTGCGCCTGCCCGTTCCAGGGCCGGGGGTCGGCATGGAGCGGCTGTTCGCGGCGCTGTCCTTGCGCTCGCCCAGGGCGGAGCGATCGCGCACCGCTGGCAATCGGGCTCGACCTGCTCGCATCCCCGCGGCAGCGGCCGCCTTGGCCTGCCTGGCCCCGGATCGCCTGAGGCGGCGCTGGCGCTGGCGCGTACGCTCAGCGGCTCGACGTGGCGGTCTTCGGTTTGCGCTTGCCGCGCGGGCGGGTCTTGCCGTGGGTGCCGCGAAAGATCTTGCCGCGGCGCGTGCGAATGTCGCCCTTGCCCATCATCGCGTCTCCAGCGGAATTGTCGGGACCATTGAGATAGCAAAGCATGCTCGATCCGTCAACGCATCAGCCCCGGCCTTGCCGCTTGTGTTCGGCCCGTGCCGTTATGTGCCCTGGCCGAGATCGAGAAGGCCGGCAACACGATTCGCCCGGGCGCGGCGGCCTGTCTGGGCGGCGCCTACCGGAACAGCCGCCCCGGCCGCCACCATAAGAATAGAGGCACCATCCCGAGCAGCTCGACGAGCCGCCGCGCGATGATCACCTCTGCCCTGGCTGACCTTGATCTGGGTCCCTCTCGCGGCAGCAGCGCTGCTACAGCGGGCGCTCACGCTCATGGCCGTCTCGAGCGCCTGGCCGTACCGGCGCGCCAATAATCATGCCGTGCGGCACCGGGTACTGCTCGCGGTCGTGATGCCGGTCGCCGTGCACACGCTGTCCGGCACCGCCTACCCGATCTGCTCCGAGGGCGCCCTGTTCGTGTGCTTCCCGCTGGGGCCGGCGGCCGCGGCGCGGCGCCCAGCCGGCCCCGGAGGCGTGTGCGCCTAGTGCGAGGCCGCTTTTACGGCCAGGATCGAGACGCTTTTCACGCCGTAGGTCGCGCAGGCCTTCTGCGCATTCGTGGTGAGAAAACGGTACTGCGGGTTTGCGCGCATGGTCACCACCCGCAGCCCGGCGTCGCGAATGGCGTCGGTGTAGCGATCCTGCCGCAGGGCGCCGCCGATGCAGGCGGCCCAGAGTGTGGCATTGCAGGTAATACCCTCCGGCAAATCCTTTTCCGAGACGATGTCGGAAACCGCGAGCCGCCCGCCGGGCTTCAGCACCCGCGCCGCCTCACGGAACACCGCCGCCTTGTCGGCGGCGAGGTTGATGACGCCGTTGCTGATGACGACGTCGAAACTTGCGTCCGCAAACGGCGTGCGCTCGATGTAGGCCTTGTGGTACGCGACCTGGCCGAAGCCGGCGCGGTCGCGCAGCCGCTCGGCCTTCTCGCGCTGGGCATCGGTCATATCGACACCGGCCACGCGGCCGCCGGCGCCGGCCTTGAGCGCGGCGATGAAGCTGTCCATGCCCGAACCGCTCCCAAGATCGAGCACGGCCTCACCCGCGCGGAGCGCGGCGAGATCGAAGTGGTAGCCCACGCCGGCGAAGGACTCGACGGCCTCGGACGGCACGCGGTCGAGGTCGGCGGCCGGGTAGCCGAGGCGCTCGGCGAGGGCGCGGCCCATCTCGAAGTGGAACTCGCCGAAGGGCTCCTGCGCGACGCGCTCGTACATCTCCTTTACTTTGCGCTCGAGCTCGATGCGGTCTACAGAAATCGCGAAGGCAGTGCTCATGATTTCCTCCTTATGGCCGGTGGTTTACTTTGACGCGACGACAATGTCGCCCTTGACGCTGCCGACCAGCGCGAACAGCTCGTCCTGCTCGCGCGCTGGCACCTTGAACTTGTCGAGCGAGCGCTTGAACTCGGCTGCCATCGTCTGCCACTCGTTCTCGGTGATGTTGAGGTGAGCGTGTGCCGCCTTCATCGTGCGTCCGCTGTACTGGCAGGGTCCGCCGGTTGCCAGGCATACGAAGGCGGTGACGTGCTACTTGAGTCCCGCCTTGGGCACGCGATCACGTGCGGCCTTGATGGCGGGATTGGCGTTTAGCGTATCGTTGACGAGCAGCCGCTCGATGAAGTCGTCCACCACTGTGGCGATGGCGTACACGCCGCCCAGGCGGTTGTACAGCGAGGGCCCCGCGGCGGCCTTTTCGGCTGGCGCCTTCGCTGGCGTCGCGCAGCCGGCAAACGGAAGGATGAGGAAGGCGGCGAGCGCCCAGCGTACGGCACAGTGCGAGCGGAGCGGGGTTTTCATGGCGGTCCTCCAGGCGGCGGCAATGGCGCCGCGTTCAGACGTATGCGTACGTGTTAAAGACGCCGTGGACGGCGAAGTGGTTCCCGCTTCGCGTGCCGCTCACCAGCGGCCGGCCGGGCTGGCGGTGGGGAAGCCGAAAAGCGCGCGGAAGCTCGCCGACAGAAGGCAGATGTTCATCAGGGCGAGGAGCAGGGCGATGGCCGTGATCCCCGCGCCGAGCGCGGCGATGACCGCCGCTGCCCACCGGATCGCTGGCGAAGCCCGAGCCGTTCCCAGCGCCAGGAACGCGGTGCATGGCGCAGGGGCGAAACGCCGCCACGGCGCCACCACGGCGAGCGTCCTGTCGTTTATCCCCGAAGCCCTGTGTCTCCACACGCCGACGCGTGACGGCGGTGAGGGTGTGCACCCTACGGCCTGTGTTCACGGCTGTCATTTCTTTCTCGGGTCATCGGCCGGGTTCAGGTAGTTCAGGCCCCACGGTCCCACGCCGTGCAGCTGGATCACGGTCTCCTCTTTCGTGTAGCCGAACATTGGCGTACCCGGTGGCATGATCGCGACGCTGCCCGGTCCGAGCGCATGGGCTTTCGCCGGCTCGTAGTCGCTACCGGGCGCGAAGTGGAACGTGCCCGAGATCACCGTCACGCGCTCGTAGGCCGGGTGCGTGTGGGGCGCGATCTTGGCGTTGGCCGGCAACGCCAGGCGGAACGTGAACGGTACCGCCTTGTTTAGCGGTCCCTCGATGACGGCGATCTTCGCGCCGGGTGCGACGGCCGGCGCGTCGGCCCATGTGAGTTGCGCTGGCGTTGTGATCATCGGTCCGTCGCCGCTGTAGGGAGACCGGGCCGCGGCTGGCGACGCCGCAAAAGCCAGGCCGGCGATCGTGGCAGTCAGCAAGGTTGTGTTGACGGATTTCAATACGGTAGTGGTTGCCATGGTCGACCTCCTTCGGTGGTTGACAGTTCGCGGTGCGCTGCCGTCACCGCGTACAACATGGCGCAAAGACGCATGAGGAGGCAGAAAGGTTCCCGCTGTGATGGCCATCCGAGCCAAGCACAACGGGGTGCTGGCACTAGCCGAGCTTAAGCCCGGTGCGTGCGAGGGCCGGCGGGCCTCAAGCGCTTCTGCGTGCGGGATCGGCCGGTGAGCCCTTGAGCGGCACGCCACCCTGTGCGGCGCAGTCCTTGGCCGAAACGTAGCGGAAACCTTTGCCCTTGCAGGCATTCTGCCCCGGGCAGGCGTTGAAAGCGGTGGCGCACTGCGTCTGGCCCTTGCAGGCGTTGATGCCGTAACAGGCGATCTCGCTGGCCCCAGCCTTGGGTGCGAGCAGGTCCACCGATTTGTACATGCCATAGAACGCGGCGGCCGCTGCAATCGAGAGGGCGGCGCCGCGCGTGAGCTGCGGCACGGGCGGGCGCTTTTGCGCGCCGGGCGTCATCTCGCGGCGCACCTTCACGATGCAGTCCTCGTAATAACGCGCGCCGATCTCCCAGAGGCTGCCGGCGACCAGCACGCCGAACGCGCCGTACAGGGCCCATTCCGGCAGCGGCACGATGCCCGTCACCATCAGCCACAGGAACACGGCCGCCGTGACGCCGCCTGCCAGCCCGAGGGCGAAGGGGGCCAGCGTGCCGCGTTCGCGCGCCGAGCCGTAGAGCTGCCAGAGGCTGAAGGCGATGAAGGCGACGAACAGCGGATAGAGCGTGGCGTGGTCGGTGAGCGCCGTGACGCCGAGGGCGGCGATCGCCGAGACGAGCGCCGGCACCCCCAGGCAGGCGGCGCCCGCCGCGAGCGCACCCGCGATCCCGGCGACTTGACGGGCTAAGTGGCCGAAAAAGCGGCGCACCTCGGCGTGATCGCCGGCCGCGGCGGTCTCCCAGGCCTGCGGCCGGCGGGCGCGGAAGGTGACGCTGTGCGCGCCGAAATAGCCGGCCATCAGGCGCGTGTCCTCGCCGGGCGCGTGGGTGAAATAGTCGAAGCTTGCGACGTGCTCCAGATTCCTGAATCCCGCCCGGCGGAACAGCTCGTGATAGTGGTCCTCCTCGACGGCCCCCACGATGCACTCGGCCCACAGCTTGGGATCGCGCCGCGCCCGGGCCGTGACCGGCTTGGCGAGCGCGATGTCGCTCACCTGGATACGCCCACCGGGTTTGAGCACGCGGAAGATCTCGGCGATGGCCTTCGGTTTGTCCGGCACGAGATTGAGCACGCCGTTGCTCGTGACCACATCGACCGACTGGTCGGGCAGCGGGATGGCCTCGGCGTTCCCGGCCAGGACCTCGATGTGATCGATGCCCGCGCGCGCTGCATTCGACCTGAGCTTGGCGCGCATCGCCTCGGTCAGATCAAGCGCGTAGACCTTGCCCTTCGGGCCCACGCGGCGCGCGGCAATCAACGTATCGGTGCCCGAGCCCGACCCGATGTCGAGCACCGTGTCGCCGGCGCGGATCGCGTCGGCGGCGAAGGGGTAGCCCACGCCAGCAAAGGACTCGACTGCGCCCGGCGGCAGGGCATCCAGTTCCTCCTCCGGATAGCCGAGCAGGCGGCAGGCCCGGCGCCCGACGGGAAAGTGAAAATCGTGGTTGGGGCAGGTGGCGACCTCGGTGTACATGTCTTGCACTGCTTTCAAGATCGCCTCGCGCTTGTGGCTGACCAGAGCGACCATGGTTTCCTCCTGGCGGCAGTGTGGCCACGCTCAGTAACGATCGAGCAGCCTGCGGATGCGCAGCTCGAAGCTCGCCGGCGCCGCCTCCCGGCCCAGGCCGGCGAGCTTGCCCTTGAGCCGCTTCTCGAACTCGGCGCGCGAGAAACAGGCGCGGCAGGTGCGCAGGTGCTTCTCCACCTGGGCATGGTGCTCGGCGTCGAGCTCATGATCGAGATACTCGAACAGATGCTTGAGCGCCTCCTCGCAGTTGATCGGGTTCACGTTCGTCATAGCGCCTCGCTTTGCGGTTCCACCGTCAGGCCACGCCAGTCTTCGATGCCGGTGCGCCGGGCGCGAGACCCGCCGCCTGCGCCTGCTCCCAAAGGGCGCGTTGCAGCAGCCCGCGGGCGCGCGACAAGCGCGAACGCACGGTGCCGACCGGCACGTCCAGCATCGCGGCGATCTCTTGGTAAGTGAAGCCCTCGAGATCGTTGAGCACGACGACGACGCGGAACGCCTCGGGCAGCGCGTCGAGCGCGCGCTCGATGTCCTCGCGCAGCACTTTGTTCAGGAAATCCTGTTCCGGTGTGCCCCACCACAACAGGAACGGCTGATGCAGCCGCTCAAAGATCGAGAACGGCGACTCGCTGTCGTCCTCGGCGCAGCCTTCGGCCATCGCCTCGATCGACTCGGTGGCGTGCTTGCGGCACTTGCTGAGGAAGGTGTTGGTGAGGATGCGGAAGATCCAAGGGCGGAAACACCGCGGATCATGCAGCGCGTCGCGGTGGGCCCAGGCTCTGGCCACGGCTTCGGCCACCAGGTCCTCGGCATCGGCGCGGTTCTTGGCGAGCCGCAGCGCCGCGCCGTACAGGCCGTCCAGCACGCCGGTCACGGCCTGTTCAAAGAACGCACGTTCCTGCGGGTCGGGTTGCATGAAAGTCTGCCTTCACGTTAAAGACGCAGCCACCCCCGGAAAGGTTCCGGACCCGCGCGCCTGCGCCAGGGCCGCTTGCCTTCACGGCCACGAGGGCAGGGGCTAAATGCCCCGATACTCCAAAAGGAATGTTGCCGAGACCGCTTCCCTGGCCAGGGGCGGTGCCGGTTCGGGCGTCGAACAGCCGGATGCGGTCGTCGACGCCGCCACTCGCGACCCTGGGCAGGAGCCCGATTTTTCGTAGTAGCGCGCAACGTATCGGCCCAGAGCCCGAGCCGCTGGCGGGATGCGCCCAGGCCGCCGTACAGGCCGGCGACTGCCGTGTCAGCGAGACACCGGGGGGGGCGGGTATGGGTGCGCGCCGTAACCTGCGAAGCTCGCGGCTGCTGCGCGTGCTTTAGCCGCGCGCACCTCCCTTCAGGTGTGCCTTGCCTGTGACCAAAGCCCTCGCATTCTGACGGCCTTCCAGCGCGCGGGAGCATCGCTCGGCCGGTCTCTGCGCCCGCCCGGGACTGGTGCGGCATGGCGTGTTTTTGCCGTTATCCTAGCTATAACGGCTGGCGCAAGACTCGGCAAGCTTCACACAGCCGGCAGACGGGTTCCGACGCACGCGCGGCCTCGCGGCGCTGCCGCCCATGATGTGCCAGGCTGCGGATCGGTTCGAGCGCCGCCGCATTCAGGGCGTTACGCTCAGCGGCTCGACGTGGCGGTCTTCGGTTTGCGCTTGCCGCGCGGGCGGGTCTTGCCGTGGGTGCCGCGAAAGATCTTGCCGCGGCGCGTACGAATGTCGCCCTTGCCCATCATCGCGTCTCCAGCGGAATGGGCCCCGGCCTTGCCGCTTGCGTTCGGCCGGTGCTGCTCAGTCCACGGGCCGGGATCAAGAAGGTCGGCACACGATTCGCGGGGGCGTGGCGGCCTGTCTGGGCGGCGCCTACCGGAACAGCCGCCCCGGCAGCCACCACAAATAGAACATCATCCCGAACAGCTCAATGAGCGACTGCGCGACGATCACCACCACGGCCGGTTCCCAGCCGGCGGGCAGCGCAAGCGCGAACGGCAGCACCACGAACGAGTTGCGCGTCCCGAGGCTCAAGGCGAGCGTGCGGCCCTGGGGCGCGGGCAGTTTCATGGCGATGGCCAAGGCCTTGGCGAGCAGTGCGGCCAGCACAAGGAACGCGACGAACACCGGCACCACCACCGGCAACAACCCGAGCGCATGACGCGCTGCGCTGACCTGCGCCCCGGCGATGAGGAACACGACCAGCGCGAGCAGCGGCACCGGCCACCAGGCGAGACGCTCGCGCCATACGGCGCGCTGGCGCCGTGCCTCGAACCAGCGCTCGGTAAGCGCCGCCGCGATGAGCGGCACGAACACGACCGCCGCGGCCGGCGCGAGATCGTCCGGCACGAGCGCCGCCTTGAAGTCTGGTCCCGCCATGAGCCACAGATAGAGCGGCAGCAGCAGAAGTTGCGCAAGCAGATTGAGCGGCGTCACCGCGATGGCGCGCGGCGCATCGCCGCCGCCGAGCGCGCTGAAGGTTATGAACCAGTCGGTGCACGGCACGAGCAGCACCAAAGCCACGCCCACGCGCAGCACCGGATCGGGTGGCAGCCAGAACAGCAGTCCCCACACCAGTAGCGGCACCAGTACGAAGTTGCCGCCGAACACGGCGGCGAGAAAACGGTGATCGCGCACCGCCTCGGCAAGGTGCAGCAGCGGCACCTGTACGAAGGTGACGTAGAGCAACAGCGCGAGCGCCGGCCAGAGCCAAGCCTCGAAGCTCTTCCCAAGCGCCGGCACGGCGCTGCCGGCCGCGAGCCCGAGAGCGATCGCGACGAGATAAATCCACAGCTGGCGTCGTTCGAGCGCCAGGCGGTCCATCACGCGCGCACCCGTTGCAGCATGAACGTGCCCGCCAGCATGAAGGCGGCGGCCAGCACGAACGCCGCCAGCGGCGACAGCGCCGTCCACACCGCGCCCACGCTGGCGCTGGAGACGAACTTGGCGACACCGTTGACCGTGCCCAGGGCGCCGAGGCTCATGGTCAACGTTTTGGCCTCGACCATATCGGCGATGACGGTGGCCTCCAGCGCTTCCTGCACGGCGACATACAGGCCGGCGATGGCGAAGATGGCCGCGAACCACGCCACGTTGTCAGTGCCGAACCAGAACGCCAGCGCGGTCAGCGCCGCCGTGGCGGTGCCGAGCACGTAGCCCGCGATCAGTACCGGCAGAGGGCCGAAACGGTCGGCGAGCCACCCCACCGGCCAGGACGCCGCGACCTGCACGACATTGCGCCAGACGTACAACAGTCCCGCGATCTGCGCGGCCTGCACCACGCCGAGCCGTTGCGTCAGCAGCACCGTGGCGGCCAGGATCAGCAGCGTGTGCGAGAAATCACCCACCCCGAACACGCCGACCGCGCCGAGGTAGCGCTTGTAGCCCGCGGGTAGACTGCGCAGCGAGCCCAGGAATTTCAGCGCCGGATTGGGCGAGTGCTGCGGGTCCTCAACCAGCGTGAGAAACGCCAGCACCGCCAGCACCCCGGGGATGAGCGACCACCACAACACGAAGCGAAACGGCCCCTCGGCATCGTCCCCCTGCCAGCCCTGCGCCAGAGCGAGCAGCGCCACGCCGAGCAGCGGGCCCGCCACCGCGCCCACCGTGTCGGCGGCGC
>CAYZVX010000042.1:0-9946 GCA_964482055.1 uncultured Acidiferrobacteraceae bacterium | reverse complement strand
GTCGGCGGCGCCTTCGATGGGGCCCAATGCCGCGGGCGGGATGCCGAGCACGGCGAGAAAGCCGGGCAGGATCACGGTGGTGGTCTCGTAGCAGAAATCGCCGAGCGCGCTGGTGAGCCCCGCGCCCGTGACGGTGCGGTTTAGCCAGCCGTTGGGAGGTGCCGCAGAAGTGCCGGGCGCGGGTTTGCGGGTCGGTCGTTTCATTTCCTTCGCATGCTAATGGCCCATCCCCGCGCCACCAATACACCGACCCTGTCGTCGTTTCCGCGACCCGGCCATTGCCTTTCCGGTGCCGTACCCCATCTCGCCCCGGAAGGCGCACGGTGTCGTTATCTCGTTACCCGCGCTTGTTGATCTCCTTTATGATGCCACAGCTCTTCCCGCCCGCCGTGCAGAGGTTCAGCAACAGCGCCAGCTCGTTGCGCAGGCTTTTCAGCTCCGCCAGCCGCGTCTCGACTTCGGCCAGTTTGCGCGCAGTCAGCGCGCGCACGCGCGCTCGCGCCTTGTGCGGCGCCTCGCGCATCTTGAGGAGCTCGGCGATTTCGGCGAGCGTAAAGTCCATCTTCTGCGCGCGCTGGATGAAGCGCAGGCGTGATAAATCCTGGTCGTTGTACAACCGCACACCGGAGTCTTGCCGCGCGATGCGTGGCAGCAGACCGATTTTCTCGTAATAGCGCAGCGTATCGGCGGTGAGGCCGAGTTTCGCGGCGATCGCGCCGATGCGGTACTGCCCCATGACCGCTCCTACATGAGGAAAAAGTATTCGTTAATAAGATAAGCGCCGCTGCCGATGAGCGTGAGCGCGCCCACGATCTCGAACGCCTTCTGCCAGTGCGTGAGCACCTTGAGCGATTCGAGCCAACCCACCGCCCAGGCGCCGAGGATGATCGGCACCGAACGGCCGAGCGCGAACGCCAGCAGCAGCAGGAAACCGAACGCCACCGAGCCGATGCCGGCGGCGGCCGTGAGCATCACGAGCAGCGCCGGGGTGCAGAACGGGCAGATCGCCACTGAAAACGGGATGCCCAGCACGAACGCGCCCCAGACACCCGCCACCCGCGCCCCGCGCATCGAAAACCACGGCAGCCGCAGCTTCAGCCACCCCGGCCACATGAGCCCGAGCACGATCAGCAATGGCCCAAGCACCAGGCCCCACTCGCGCCCCATCACCTTCTTGACCCATCCGCCGCCCAGGGCCGCGCCCACGCCCAGCACCACGTGGGTGACGACCATCCCGGCAATGAAGGCGAGACCCAATCGCACGGCGCGCCGCGGCTCGTGGGCCTTGGTGACGTAGGCGAGCGTCACCGGGATGGCGGCGATCGCCACGGGATTGAAACTGAAGATGAAGCCGGCGGCGAAGCCGAGGGCGAGCCCCGCGGAGCTCGCCTGCGTGAGCGCCAGGCGCAAGGATTCGATGTCCACAGTAGTCTCTCAGATCAGGAGATAGGCAGCCGCTCCGTACAGCAGCGCGGCGGTTATATAAGGTGTCGAAAGCGCCGAATGCTTGAGAAAACGCTGGCCGGACGCGGACAATCCTGACACGGAGGTGACCGCGGTCGGCAACGTAAAAAGGCTCGCAAACAGCAAACCGCCCATGACGGCCAGCGGGTAGGAATCGAGCGTGATGGTGAGGCCTGCCACGATAAGGAACAGCGGCAGCGTGCAGGCCGGCAGCGTCAACCCGAGCTGCACCGCGTGCGGCAGGCGCGCGCCGCCCGGGATGAGTTTGTGGAACGCAAGATGCGGCACGGGGATGTACTGGAAGCGCGAGACGATGTACACCGTCGCCATGATCGCGAGAATCGCGCTCGGAACATAAGTTCCCCAGGCCGGCGGCGCGGTCATGGCCAGTGCCAGCAGCAAGAGCGCTATGGCGAGCAGGCTGCGGCTGAGCCAGAGCAGCAGCAGTTCGCGGCAACAGCCCGGCCACGGACGCGCGTGGGCACGTACCGAGAACAGCGTGTGTGTAGCGATGGTGCAGGGCTCGAAGAACGCGAGCAGTCCGAGCACCGCGGCGGTGACGAATAGGGTGGATGCCGTCATGTCAGGCCTCCTGCCGGAGTCTTTGCTCCAGGGTCTCACGCAATTTCCTTGCCGAGGGCAGCGCGGTGAACACGAGCTCGCCATTCACCGCGATCGCCGGCGTGGAGAGCACCCCCAGGCGCACGGCGTAGTCCAGCTCCTCGAGCACGTTGACCTCGCGCCAAGTGATGCGGCCGCCGCCGAGCTCCTCGGCGATCTTTCTCAGCACCTCCTTGGCGTGGCCGCATTTGCTACAGCCTGGGGAGGAGAAGACTTCCACTTTCAGCATGAGCAAACCCCGACGATCGTTGACTGGGATAAAGCCTAGCCCCTGGAGTTCACTCCAGGTCAAGGGACAGGCGACGAGACTTCACTTGGAGTTCGCTCCAGGCTCTACCATGCGTGCCATGGTGTAAGACAACGAGGGACACTCCACCATGGTATCGAGGCATGTCTTGTCGCCAGCGGTAGCCGTCATCTTTGCGCTTCTTCTAAACGCCGCGGCAGCGGCGCCCGCCGAGGAGGTGCTGGCCGATCTCCCAAAGGCGACCTGGATCGCCGAAGGCAAGGGCCAGCGCGTCGTCTACATCTTCCTCGATGCGAACTGTCCCTCCTGCGCGCTGCTCTATCGTAACCTGCGCACGTTGATCGAACCCCTCGACCTGCAAATACGCTGGGTACCCGTGGCCGTGGTCGGCCCGACCAGCCTCGGCAAGGCGGCGGCCATCTTGCAAGCCAAAGACCGGCTGGCGGCGCTGCGGCTGAACGAGGAAGAATATCAGGGCGAGAGTTACAGCGGCGGCATCGAGGAAGACATCCCCACGGTCGAAACGGAGAAAATCCTCGCGGTCAACAATCGGCTCTTCAACCGGCTCGACATCCCGGTGGTGCCCACCATGCTGTTCGAGGACCGCAACTGGAACACCGTGATCATTCAAGGCGCGCTCTCACCGGTGGCGTTGCGCAAGGTTTTCTCCCGATTACCCTGAACGGTCCTGCGGGCCGGAACCGTATGGGTCACGGGTCAGCGCAGGCTGTCGGCGTCGCGGATCAGGCTGTCGATGAGCGGGCAGCGGATGGCGCCGCGGCGAGTCTCGCACTGGCGCACGAGACGCGCCAGCGACCGCTCGATGCTCTTCAGGTCGCGCAGCCGCGCCCGAACGGCTTCGAGCTTCTGCGCGGCGATGGCGTGCGCCTCCTTGCAGTGCGTGCCGTCGTCGAGCTTCACGAGGTCGGCGACCTCCTCGAGCGTGAAGCCAAGCCCCTGCGCGGTCTTGATGAACTTGAGCCGTGAGAGTTCCGCCGCACCGTAGCGGCGGATGCCGCCCGCTGCTTTCTTCGGCACCGGCATGAGCCGGATGCGCTGGTAGTAGCGCACGGTCTCGACGTTGACTTGGGCGGCCGCCGCCAGCCGCCCAATGGTGAAGCCCTTGTTTTCCATGGCGATCCCCTTGCTTGACTCCGTACTCAAGTACGGACCTAAGCTTAGACCATCGGCAACGACGGCAAAAGGAGATTCGGTATGTCCCGAGACAGAAACGGCATCGCCAGCCTGGCCGCGGGCGGGCTGGCCGCCATCCTGGCCTCGACCTGCTGCCTGGGTCCGCTGGTACTCGTCTCGCTCGGCCTGGGCGGGGCGTGGGTAGCGAACCTGACGGCACTCGAGCCTTATCGACCTTGGTTCCTGGGCGCGGCGAGCGTGGCGCTGTTCTTCGCCTGGCGGCGCATCTACCGCCCGGCCGTGGCCTGCCGGCCGGGCGAGAGGTGCGCCGTGCCAGCCACGCACCGCGCCTACAAGATCCTCTTCTGGATCGTCGCGGCCCTGGTCGGCGCGGGTCTCGGCTTTCCCTATGCCGCACCTTTGTTCTACTGAGATCCATTCCACGGAGAGTTATTTATGAAGAAGCTCGCTGCCCTTGTGCTCGCTATCCCCTTTATCGCGGCCGTCGGCATCGCCGCCGCGGCGACCAAAACGGTGACACTCGCGGTCGAGAACATGACCTGCGCCGCCTGCCCGATCACGGTTAAGAAGGCGCTGAACAAAGTACCCGGGGTCAGCAACACCGTAGTGAGCTTTGAGCGCCAAGAAGCGGTCGTCACGTTCGACGACGCCAAGACCGATGTCGAGGCGCTCATCAAGGCCGCGACGAACGCGGGCTATCCGGCCAGTGTGAAGACAAAGTAACGCGCATGGTGGAACCAAGGAGATCAACCATGAATACCGTTCGGCTGCGCATCACCGGCATGACCTGCGAGCATTGCGCGCGCACCGTCGAAGGGGCGCTCGAGAGCCTGCCGCAGGTCAAGGCCAAGGTGTCCTACCCGGATGCGTTGGCCGAGGTCGAGGCGCCGGGCGATATTGCCCCGGAACAACTGGTCCAGGCCGTGCAGACCAAGGGTTACGACGCGAGCCTGCTTGAAGGGGTGGGCGTTCCGAAGGCATCGAAGGGCGACGGTGATTCGTACGTCGCGATCGTCGGCAGCGGTTCGGCCGCGTTCGCGGCGGCGATCCGCGCCGCCGAGGAAGGCGCGCGCGTCACGATCATCGAAGGAGCGGACGTGATCGGCGGCACCTGCGTGAACGTCGGCTGCGTACCCTCGAAGATCATGATCCGCGCCGCGCACATCGCGCAGCTCATGCGCGCGCATCCGTTCGCGGGGATTGCGCGCGTGACACCCGCGATCGATCGTCCCAAGCTCGTCGCCCAACAGCAAGCGCGCGTGGCGGAGCTGCGCCAGGCGAAGTACCAATCCATACTCGACACCAATCCGAATATCAATCTCTTGAAGGGCAAGGCGCGTTTCCGTGACGCGCGCACGCTGGTCATCACACGCCCCGACGGCAGTGAGACCACCTTGACTCCCGATCGCATCCTGATCGCCACCGGCGCTTCAGCGGCCGTCCCGCCGATTCCGGGCCTCAATGACACCCCCTACTGGACCTCGACCGAGGCGCTCGTTGTCGAACGTATTCCGGCGCATCTCATTGTCCTCGGCGGCTCGGTGGTGGGACTCGAGCTCGGCCAGGCGTTCCTGCGGCTCGGCGCCAAGGTAACGGTCATCGAGCTCCTCCCGCGGCTGCTGCCGCGCGACGATCAGGCGATCGGGGAATCCCTCAAGGCGATCCTCGAGGAGGAAGGCATGCGTATCCTGACCGGCGTGCAGACCAAGTCCGTGCGTCATGCCGGGAACTCCTTCGAGATCGAACTTCCGGGCGAGACCGTGAACGGCGACGCCCTGCTCGTCGCCACCGGCCGGCGCCCCAACACCGCGGATCTCAATCTGGAAGCGGCCGGTATCAAGGTGGATAAGAACGGCGCGATCGTGGTGGACGATCACATGCGGACCAGCGCCGAGCACATCTACGCCGCCGGCGACTGCACCAACGCCCCGCAGTTCGTGTACGTGGCCGCGGCCGCCGGGACGCGCGCGGCTATTAATATGATGGGCGGCGAGGCGAAGCTCGATCTCGCGACCATGCCGGCGGTGGTGTTCACCGATCCGCAGGTCGCGACGGTTGGGCTCACGGAAACGCAGGCAACAGAGCAAGGCATCGCGGCCGAGAGCCGCACGCTTGCGCTCGACAACGTCCCGCGTGCGGCTGCCAACTTCGACACCCGCGGCTTCATCAAGCTCGTGGCCGAGAAAGAATCCGGGCGGCTCATCGGCGCGCAGATCCTCGCCGCCGAGGCGGGCGAGATCATTGAAACCGCGGCACTCGCGATCCGCGCCCACATGACGATCGCAGAGCTGGCCGACCAGCTCTTTCCCTATCTCACCCTGGTCGAGGGCCTTAAGCTCGCCGCCCAGACGTTCACCAAGGACGTGAAGCAGTTGTCGTGCTGCGCGGGATGAGCGTTGCGGCGAGTCGCACGGAGTCCCATTCGTTTACCGTGCTTTCTCATCACGATGTTTCCGTGATTCGCTTGTGCGTCCGCTCAGGTCTCGATGCAGAACGCTAATATCAGCGCAACAGGCGACTGCATGGTGCGCAGTCTGGCGACATAGTCGCGGTGTGAGGTAAGCTGCTTTTTTAATGATCGGCGCCGTTTTTTGGCAAGAACGCCCGTTACCTCCGACCTGAATGAATGCACAAGAAATCGGTTGAAATCTCCCTGCTCGGCCGGTTTCAAGTCTGTGTTTCCGAGACGAGGCTCAGCAGCGATAACATCCCGGGCCGCAAAGCACCGGCCTTGCTGAAGTTGCTGGCGCTGAACCGTGACCGCCAGCTGGTGCGCGATCAGGCGATGGAGCTGCTGTGGCCGGATCTCGACAGCACCAGTGCCGCCGCGCAGCTATACAAGGCGATCCACCAGTTGCGCAAAGCCTTTGGCGCCGGTGGACAGGAATCCGATGCCGGTGAGTGGATTGCCACGAACAAGAACCTCGTGATACTTGCCCCGCCCGGCGGGGTGATCACGGACGTCGAGGCGTTTGAGCAGGCGTCGCGCGATGCCTTGGCCTCCCGGCAGATCAGGGGACTGGAGCGGGCCGCCGCGCTGTACACGGGTGATTTGCTGCCGATGGATCTGTACGCGGCGTGGACACAAGCCCCGCGCGAACATCTCCGGCAGCGCTACATCGACGTCTTGCTGGTACTCGCTCAGGGTTATCAGGCGCGCGGCGACCTGGCCACCGCGGCGGAGACTTACCGAACGGCGCTGGAGAAGGATGCCACGCTGGAGATCGCCCATCGCGGTCTGATGACGGTGTTCGCGCGGCAGGGGCAACGTGATCGCGCCCTGAAGCAATACGGCGTTTGCCTGGACGCCCTGGCCGAGGAACTGGGGGTCGCGCCGTCGCAGGAGACCCGCGTACTATACGACGAGATTGACCGGCAGAAACCAGACACCCCGCTCGCCGTCGATCGGACACGATTGCAGGCGCCGATCCGAATGGCACCCTTGGTGAACCGCGAGGCCGAATGCCGGGTCATCGACGGCTGCCTGGACCAGCTGCTCGCTGAAAGCGGCAGCGTGCTCTTGATCGAAGGGCCGGCCGGTATCGGCAAGACGCGCCTGACCCGGGAGCTGATTGCACGCGCGCAGCGACGCGGGTTCCACGCGCTCGCCGGTTCTGCCTACGAGATGGAAGGAGCGATCGCCTACGGTCCGTTCCTCGACATCCTCCAGGCGGCGCTGCGTGACAGCCCCGCCGGCCGGGAACGGATACCGGCGGAAATCGCCGCCGTGCTGTCGGGGCAGCTGCACGATGCGCAGCCGGTGCCCAACTCCGACCGGCGGGCGGCCCAGGCCTATTTGTTCACCGCTATCGTGGAGTTTCTGCGGCAACGGGCTGCATCTGCCCCGCTGGTGGTGGTATTCGAAAACATCCACGTGGCCGACCAGGGCTCGCTCGAGTTGCTTCACTTCATCGCGCGCCGGTTGCAGGATGTGCCGCTGCTCCTGGCGGCCACCCGCCGCACGGAAGGGGCGGCGAGCGGTGATCCGCTGGACAGGCTCGTGCGTAGCCTTCGCGAAACGGCGACGGTGAACGTGCTTGCGCTCGGTCCTCTGAGCGCCGTCGATCACCATGAGTTGCTTCAGCAACAGAGCGGCGAGCGGTCGTTGTCGCGCGAGCAGGCCGACGAGATCTTCCGGCTCTCCGAGGGCAATCCGATGTACGCCCTGGAGCTGTACGAGTTCCGCCACCAGCCGGCGTCGCCGGGCGCGCACCGGTCGCTACCGACCGGGGGGATTCCACCATCGCTGCGAAACAGTATCGCCGAGCGGCTCGAGAAACTTTCCTCGTCCGCGCGCGAACTGTTGGCGATCGTCGCCGTCGCGGGCGAGGGTGTTTCCTATCCCTTGCTGGAAACACTGTGGTCAAGCGGTAACGGGGGTGGCGAGCATGATGCCGGTTTGCTGGATTTGCTCGACCGTCTGATCGCGGCACAACTGCTGTATGAACGCGGTATTCACTACCATTTTCGCCACGGGCTGTATCGGAACTGTATTTATGAATCGGTCTCGGAAGCCCGGCGCCGTGTCATGCACGCGCAGGTCGCACATGCCTTGGTCGAGCTCGGTGAGCGCGATGCCGAACCGCCGGTCGAACAGATCGCATTTCATTACCAGAGGGCTGGCGATGCCAGGCAGGCCGCCCATTTTATGATGCTCGCCGGGCAGCGCGCGGCCTCGATGTACGCACACGAGGATGCGCTGCGCCACTACCGCGACGCCTTGGCCCTGCTCGAGCCGGCCAGGGACGCCATGGTGAAACGGATCTGCGGGAACCTCTACAGCTTGATCGGCGATACCAGTCGTGCCGCCGGCTACCTGAGCCACAGCTTCGCGGCGTATGAGCGCGCGCTGTCCCTGTTCGAAGGCCTGCCCGTCAGCGAAGCGGAGCTCACGGAACTGCATCGCAAGATCGCGCTGGTCGCCATCTTCACAACCGATATGCAGAAAGCCGGGCAGCATCTCGCCGAGGCCTGGCACTATGCCGGTAACGACCCGCGCATGCACGCACGGTTGCATATCCTGCGTGCGCTTTACCTGTGGCACTTCAACCGGCTCGAGGAAGCGGCCGAGTATGCGCACCGCGCGCTCGACGTGGCGGAATCGGCGCAGGCCGCGGTCGAATCGGCGCAGGCCTGTGAAATCCTTGCCATGGCCTATCTGCCGTTGGGGCGCTGGCAGGAAGGACTGCGCTACGAGAAACAGCGCCTGCAGCATGGACGTTGGTCGCCCGATCTGGTGGTGGCGACCGACGCCCACCTGTGCCTGTGGGAATATCATGTGCACGACGACCGGATGCTGGATCAAGCAACGACTTTCATGCAGGAAGTCGCCGTCGAGGCGGACCGGCTTGGCGACTTGCGTTGCGTCGCCATCTGCCAGTATGCATTGGGGACGATTCATCTGTGGCAGGGTGACAGCGCCGCGGCGCTGAAGCGGCTCGACGAGAGTCTCGCGTTGCACGACAAGGTCGGTTCGCCGGCCGGCATGGCCTATGCGCTGGCGCGCCGCGCGGTGCTGCATACCCTGGCCAACGCCATCGAGCTGGGATGGCAGTCGGTGCAGAAGGGCATCGAGCATGCACAGCGCGCGTCGATTCGCGATCACTGCCTCCAGCGGCTGTACGGTGTGGGCATCTGGAACCGTCTGCAGGCCGGCGATGCCGCGCAGGTGGCCGGCCTGGTGGCGCAAAGCGAGGCGCTGCTCGACGCCAATGGCCCGTGCACGGCCTGCAGCCTGGATCTCTACCCCTGGCTGGCACTGCACTACCTCGAAGGAGGCGACATCGAGCGCGCGGCACGCTGTGCGGAACGCCTCGAGCAGCTCGCGGCCAAAACCGGTAACCCGGTGGGCGAGGCCTGCGCCGCCATCGTCCGCAGCGGCGTGGAGCGGGCGCGGGGCAACACCGGCCGCCATCAGGATGCACGGCAACAGGCGCTGCAACTGATGCAAGGGTCGGTATTGAAGGGCTCTACTTCACCGATGACCTACCTGTTCGACCGCCTGGCCGGAACGCACTGACCCGGCTTCCGATAGGGCGGCTCCGGTCGCCCCTTCCAATTCAGTGTCTTGGCGGCCCAGTCGCTGTGTTCCTACTGCGCGACCGGCCCAGCCCGCCCCTGCTACGCTCCGCGTCCGGCTGCGCTTGCGGGTCCAGGGTACGCCTTCCTTGGCGTACCCGTTCGGCGACACCAACGTCCACTGGATGTTGGTGGAAACCCCGCCTCACCCCCGGGGAGAGCGTTCGCGGCTTCGCGGCTCGCCCGCCCCGATTCTCCTTAATTAATGTAGGCCGAATGGAAGATTCCCGGAAGAAGACCGGAAGAGCCGTCTCTTATCGTCGGTGCATGCTGAGCAGCTTGGTCAATGCAAGTTCAACCGAACTGGTCGGCATGTAAGCCAGAACCCGGACCGCCCGCCATCACGACGGACTGTCCGGAGCCTTAGCCGAACACAGGAGA
>CAYZVX010000041.1:7313-25130 GCA_964482055.1 uncultured Acidiferrobacteraceae bacterium | reverse complement strand
CGGCGCCCGGCGCCCGGCCGCGCCCGCTCGGCCGGGCGCCGTCAGTCGTGGTCGGGCTTGGCAGCCTCGCGCAGCGCAATCTGCAGGCGCGAATGCCAGCGGATGAACTGGCGCCACAGTACCACGACGCAGACCCCGGCGACCACCAGGACCAGCGCCGCGAGCTCCATGGGCGGCAGCAGGCTCGCCGAGAGCGCGAACACGAGCAGCATCATCACGCCCACGGCGGCGACCGGGATGAGCTCGGCCACGATGCGCCAGCTGTCGAGCATCGAACGGCCGGCAACCATGATGCCGGTCGAGGCCTCCACCAGGATCAGGCTGAGCGCCTTGAGCTTGCGATAGGCGGCGATCAGGAACGGCAGCGACAGCAGGCAGGCGGCACCCCACACCACGGCCTTGCGCGTGCGCTCCTCGGGCAGCCAGACCTCGCGCAGCGTCTCCCCGGCAGTGGCCAGATAGGCGCCGCTCAGGAAGATCGCCGTGACGATGCTGAAGTTGATGACCACGTGCGCCAGGATGCGCCGCACCCAGGCGCCAACCTGGCTGGCGGAGCGCGCGTGCTGAAGGCGCTGCAGCCACTCCGTGTAAAGCGCGAGAAAGCGCAACACCGGTTGCGGCGTGATGGCCGTGATCGCGCGTGCCACCGGATCGGCTCCGCGGATCAGGTAGGGCGTGAGCAGCGTGGTCAGCACCGATACCGCCACCGCGATCGGAAACAGGAAGTCGCTCGTCACCTTGAGCGTGAGGCCGAGGGTGGCGATGATGAACGAGAACTCGCCGATCTGGGCGAGCGACATGCCGACGCGCATGGCGGTGCGCCCGTCGTGGCCGGCGAGGTAGGTGCCGAGGCTGCAGGTCAGGACCTTTCCAACAACCACGGCCGCCGTGATGATCGCGATGGGCAGCGCGTGCTCGAGCACCGCACGCGGATCGAACAGCAGGCCGATGGCGACGAAGAAGATCGCGCTGAACATGTCGCGCAGGGGCGCAATCAGCCGTTCGATGCTCTTGAGCTCGCGGGCTTCGGCCATCACCGCGCCGATGACGAAGGCGCCGAGCGCCACACTGTAGCCGAGCTCCACGACCAGCAGGCAGAACCCGAAGGCCAGCCCCAAGACCGTGACGAGCAGCATCTCGTCGCTCTTGAAACGCGCCACGAACGACAGCAGGCGCGGGACGATCAGGATGCCGAGCAACAGCGCCACGATCAGGAAGATCGCCAGGCGCAACAGGGTATCGAGGGTGTGCACCGCGTCGAGGCCGCCGGGCGCGGCAATGCTCGACAGCAGCGCGATGATGCCGACTGCCAGGATGTCCTCGACGATCAGGATGCCGAAGGCGAGCTGGGCGAAGCGCTCGCCCTTCAGGCCCAGCTCTTCCAGCGCCTTGATGATGATCGTGGTCGAGGAGATCGCGAGAATGCCGCCGAGGAACAGCGCATCGATCGACGACCAGCCGAAGTAGCGGCCGATCTCGTAGCCGATCCAGACCATGAGGATGATCTCGGCCACGGCGGCCACCAGCGCCGCGGCCCCGACGCGCTTGAGTTTCCGCCAGCTGAACTCGAGCCCAAGCGACAGCAGCAGGAAGATCACGCCGAGCTCGGCCAGAATCCTTACCGTCGCCTGGTCGGCAATCAGGCCCGCCGGCGGCGTATAGGGTCCGATGATTATCCCGGCGACGATGTAGCCGAGCACCACCGGCTGTTTGAGCCGATGAAACAGCACGGTGACCACGCCGGCGATCAGCATGATGACGGCAAGGTCTTGGACGAAGTCGACAGCCTGCACGCAGACTCCGGGGCGGACGCGCGGGATCTGGGCGCATCTTAGCGCGCGGTGCGCGCGGGGCGCACACGGCAACATCCTCGCGCCGCCTGAGCTGGCGGTCGCAGTGATCGTGTGTCCGGTTGCGCGGCTCGGCGGGTCCGAGAACAAAAGACCGCCACGCGGGCGGTCTCTTGATTGGATTGGTGGTGCGGTGGCAGCCTGCGCCAAACCTGTATAACTCAGCGCCTTAGAACCGCTGCGAACTCCTGCCGGAAAGGTGCGGAATCCAGCCCTTGTTGCTGGCAATCCTATCAGTTCCCACCTGCGGTTGGCATCGGGCGATGTACCGGGAACCAGCCGCCCGTTCGATTCTCTTTTGCGGAATTGAGCCCGTGTCCGCCAGACGTCTACGCCGGCCTGATCGCAGGCGACCGGAACGGGTGACGCCAGCCGGACTGGCCGTGCAACCCTTGGCCGGCGAGCTGAGCTCGCGGTCTGCAGGCTTGACCGTTAGGCTGGTCGAGTCATGGATTGCCTATCAATAGCAACACATCGCCTGCCCAAAGCGTCTTGATCTCCTCTTTGTTGCGCGCCCTTTGGGCGAACTGGAGCCCCGCCGTCTTGAGCGAGCGGGCCAGGATTGAAAGTGCCTCTTCATCGCGCTGGTCTTCGACGGGAATCGTGATCAATGCGTAATGTCCGAGCTTTTCGAATGACACGCTCCCGACCCACAGCTGTTTGCCACCGGCGTCCAGTTCAACGCTGCTCTTCCAAAGGCGAAGGACGAGCGTTCGTGGGCCCTCTTGACTCGCAGGCAACGGGAAAATCATCCGCAGCGCCTCGTGTCTGCCGTCGTGGACCTGCGGCAGTAGGGGCAATTCTTCCAGCGTTGCTGCGGGCGCCAACCATCGCAAGGCCGTGCGGGCATTCAAGGAAACGGGCTCACGCCAGCCCTGTGTCTTGAGCATCCGCTGTACGTCGCTCAGCGCTCCTGCCCACTGCACGTTGAGAGGTTGTTCATACTCGCCTTCGAGGTCCTGACGATAAACTGGCAAGCGCCGCCACGCCGTCTGCCACCACGTCGCCGCGTCGAGGCGTTGGGTCATCTGGCGCGGCGCATAGCGCTGCAGGTCGGCGGAATGCTGCGTGGTCACGTGCCATCCGCCCGCCAGGATAAAGGCGAGCAGCGCCACACCGGGAAGGCTCCGTGGAGCTGGGGCCGACACGGGATGTCGGTAGTATGCGATCGCCAGCAAGCAGACCCAGGCGAGCCCGAGACTCAGGCCGCCGATTACGTCCGACAGCCAGTGCGCACCCAGATAGAGCCGGGAAGCGGCAATGAGGCCGATGAGCAATGCGGCCACGGCATACACCATCCAGCGGCGCGGTCGATCGAATTGGCCAGCGATGAGCGTCGCGAGGAAACCGTAGGCCACCATGCTCATGGTGGCATGGCCGCTGGGAAAGGCGTAGGTGGACAGCCCGTCATAGAGGTCCGCCAGCGGCCGGGGCCGTTGCAGCACCAGCTTGACCACGGTGGCGGCGATCTGGCCAAAGGCGATTGCCGCGACCCAGTACCTTGCGGTACGCCAGTTCCTGCGCCACATGAGCCACGCCAATACCGCTGCGGCGAGCAGCGCGATCACCATGCCATCGCCCAGCTCCGTCACGAACACCATGACCCTGTCGCCCCATGGCGTGCGCAAGCCTTGCAGGAGTTGATAGACGCCCTGATCCGCGCGCACCAGCGGGTCGCCGGTGACCACATCTTCCAAAATACCCAGGAACAGCCAGGTGGCACCGATCAGCAAGGCTCCGATCAGCAGCAACGCCCTTGCTTCCGGGCGCGACGGATCGAGCACGCCGCCGAACAAGCTGTTCAGGCGCGGATGGTCGGCGCCCCAGACGAGGATTCTTTGCGCGATCCGGCCGGCCCGTGGAGAGAGCACCCGAAAACCCCAGCGAACCAGCCCCAACAGGAGCCAGGCCGAAGCGACCAGCAGTACCAAAAGGAGCGCCAGCCTTGCCGCCACCGCGCCAGCCAGCGCAAGCGACGCGCCAAAGGCCATGCCGGGCAACAGATAGGCTGGCGCCCAGGCCAACGCCGACAGGACGTTCAAGGCGTAGAAATGCGCCGGCCGCATTCCGAGCATGCCGGCTACCACGGGAACGATCGGGCGCGCCGGGCCGACGAAACGGCCGAACAACACGCTCATGGCGCCGTGGCGATGAAAGAAATTCTCCCCGCGCGACAGCCATTCCGGATGCCTGCGAAATGGCCAAACGGAACGCAGGCGATCGCGGTAGTGATGGCCGAGCCAGTAGCTGATGCCATCGCCGGCGATGGCGCCTGTGACGGCCGCAAGCAGCGTCGGCCAAAATTCGAGTGCCCCGAGAGCGACGAGCGCCCCCGCAGCAACCATGACCGCGGCACCCGGCACGACCAGCCCCACCACGGCCAGCGACTCGCCCGAAGCGACGAGAAAAACGCCGGCCAGGGTCCAATGGGGATGCTGCGCAATCCAGCTCAGAAAGGATTGGATGTCGATGTCGTGCGCTCCCTCTCGATGTCCGCATGCCCCTCGCTACGAAGCCGCACGGGCTCCCCAGCGCTTGAGCGCGATGACGGCCAAGGCCAGGACGCAAAAGAGCGCCCCTGCATGAAACGTGAAGGCTGGCCCGAGCCTGTCCCACAGCAGCCCGGCCAGCGCGCTGGCAATCAGCATCGTCAAACCGCTGAGCAAATTGAATAATCCGAATGCGGTGCCGCGCAGGTCCGCAGGCGCGGTGTCCGCCACCATCGTCGCCAGCAGCCCCTGCGTGATGCCCATGTGCAAGCCCCAGAGCGTGATGCCGGCCCACACCCACGTCCAGTGGTTGCTGTACGCCAGTGCGATATCGGCGCTGATCAGCACCGCCAGCCCCAGGGCGAGTAGCCTGGAATGGCTCATGCGGTCGGAGAGCCGCCCGAACGGGTAGGCCGACAGCGCATAAATGACATTCATACCGACCAGGACCAGCGGCGCAAAGGCGACGGGCAACCCGCCTTGTTGGGCGCGCAGGACGAGGAAGGCTTCGGAGAAGCGCGCAAGGGTGAACACCGCACCGATCGCTACTACCCACCAGTAAGCGGTCGGCAGCCGGCGGAGGTTCTCACGCCGAATCGGACTGACGGCACGGTATTCCGACTTGTCCCGTTCCGGTTCCCGTACGCCGAAGAACAGTAGCGCCACAGCCAGGAATCCGGGGATGACTGCCACCCAGAACACAGCGCGGAAATCGTTCGCCCAGGCGAGCATCAAGCCCATGGCGAGCAACGGGCCGAGGAACGCGCCCACGGTGTCGAGCGACTGGCGCAGGCCGAAGGCGGCGCCGCGCAACTCGGGCGGGGCGAGATCCGCCACCAGTGCATCGCGGGGCGCGCCGCGGATGCCCTTGCCGACCCGGTCCATCAGACGCGCGGCGAGCACCAGGCCGGAACTCGTCGCCAATGCGAACAGGGGCTTCGAGATCGCGCCGAGCCCATAGCCGAGGAGGGTCAGTGGCTTGCGCTTGCCCCAGTAGTCAGACAACGCCCCCGAGAACACTTTCACGATCAGCGCGGTTGCCTCGGCCAGCCCCTCGATCAGCCCGACCACGAGTGCGCTTGCACCGAGGGAAGTGACCAGGAAGACCGGCAGCAGGCTATGGATGATTTCCGAAGAGATATCCATCAGCATGCTGACGAAACCGAGCACCCAGATACCTGTCGGAATGGTGCGCAAGCGTTTCTCGTCCGGTAAGTCCGTCATGAGTTTTTTCGGTTATTGTCGGGATGGAACCGTCCATAGCGTAGCGCCAAACTGGGCATCACCAGCAGATTGAGGACAGTGGCGGTGAACAGCCCGCCCAGGATCACCAACGCCATGGGGCCTTCGATCTCCCGCCCCGGGTCGCCGCTGCCGATCGCCAAGGGCAGCAGGCCCAGGGCGGTCGCGAGCGCGGTCATGAGGATCGGCGTCAGTCGTTCCACGGCGCCGCGCACGGCGGCTTCCGGCCCCCAGGTCATGCCCTCCACGTTCACCAGGTGCTCGTAGTGGGAGAGCAGCATCACCGAGTTGCGCAAGGTGATGCCGAAGAGCGTGACGAAGCCAACCAGGGAACCCAGCGAAATCCCGCCGCCGGTAGCGAAGACGGCCAGCACCCCGCCGGCCAGTGCGAACGGCAAGTTGAGCAGTACCAGGGAAAGGTTGCGCCAGCGCCTCGGGGTGATCCACAGCAGCAGGACGATAGCCACCGCCGCTACCACCGAATGCATCAGCAGCGTGCGCAGGGAGGCGGACTGGGCCGCGGCGGCGCCGCCAAACTCGATGTAGTTGCCGGGCTTCAGTTGAACTTTGGCCAAGCGTGCCTTGGCGTCGGCGACGAAAGAGGCCACGTCCCGGCCGGCGACGTTGCTGGTAATGGTCTGCACCCGCCGGGCGCCATTGTGCAGGACCACGTAGCGGCCGGAGGTCGCATACACATCAGCGAGCTGGTCGAGGCGCACGAAGACGCCGGCTGCGTTCCTGAGCGGCAGCGCCTTCACGTCGGCGATCGAGTGCCGGGCCGCGGGTGGCAGGATGACGCTCACGTTGAAGACGCGGTTGCCGTCATAGACCTGCCCGACCACCGACCCCTGGAAGGCCGTCTCCACGGCATCGAGCACGTCCACCGCATCGAACCCCCAGCGTGCCAACGCCTCGGGGCGCAGCCGGATGCCCAGCTCGGGCGTACCGGGCGGCGACTGGACCTGAACCTCGGTAGCGCCGGGCACCTGCCCCAACGCCTGGGCCACGCGCTGGGCCTCGGCGTCGAGCGTATCGAGATCGTTGCCGTAGATGTTGACCACTACCGCCGCCGTGTAGCCGGACAGGGTTTCCTCTACCCGTTCGGTGAGGAAGGTCTTGAGGGCGAAGCTCACGCCGGGTATGCCGGCCAGGGCCTTGCGGATGTCCGCCTGGGCAAGCTCGGTCTCCTCCCCGGACAGCGGTTTCAGATCTACGTTTAACTCGCTGTAGTGCGTGCCCCAGGTATCATCGGCCTTCTCGGCACGGCCCACCCGCTGGCCGACGCTGCGCACGAAGGGCAGCTTCATGAGTTCCGCCGAGACCTGGCGGCCGATGCGCAGCGACTCCGCGATCGAGGTGCCGGGAACGGCGGACATGTGGAGGATGTAATGCCCTTCCTTGAGCTCGGGCAGAAAGCTGCCGCCGAAGAAAGGGAGCATCGCCAGCCCGGCCAGGGTGAGCAATCCGACCGCCGCGATGATGACGCGGTAGTGGTGCTCGACGCCGGCGATGAGGCTCCGGTATCGCTCCTTCAGCGAGCGGGCAAGAGCGGCGTCATGCTCGGGCAGGGCCCTGCCCGGCAGCAGCGCGAGGCAGAGCGCTGGCGTGACGGTGATGGCCACGAGCAGCGAAGCCAGCGTCGCCAGAAGGTAGGCCGTGCCCAACGGCGAGAACAGCCGTCCGGCGATCCCTGGCATGGTGAGCACCGGCAGGAACACCAGGGCGATGGCGAAGGTGGCGTAGACCACCGCGCTCCTCACCTCCAGCGCGGCATCGAGCACCACCTCCAGGACCGGGGCCGGGTCCGGCCGCTGGCGATTCTCGCGCAAGCGCCGGTAGATGTTCTCCACCACGATGATGGCGTCGTCCACCAGCAGGCCGATGGCGATGGCCAACCCGCCGAGGGTCATGGTGTTGAGGCTGATGCCCCGCTGCGTCATGACCGTGACCGCGGCGAGGAGAGAAAGCGGGATGGCGGTGAGCGCGATGAGGGATGTGCGCCAGTTGTGGAGGAACAGCACCACCACGACGACCACCAGGACCGCGCCGAGGAGCAGCGAATGCTGCACGTTGCGGGTCGCGGTCTCGATGAAGTTGGCGGGCCGGAACACGTCGGCATGCAGCGTGACCTTCTCGCCGTCGAGGCTCGCGCGCAATTCGCCCAGGGCCCGCTCCACCGCCTCGGTGACGGCCAGCGTGTTGGCGCCGTACTGTTCGGAAATCACCAGTTGCACCCCCGGCGTTCCGCCGATTTGGGCGGTGCCGATAGGCGGTTCGGGCGCTTCGCGCACCTCGGCCACGTCGCCGAGCACCAGGTTGGCGCCACCCTGGCTTCGCACCACGGTGCGGGCGAGATCGGCCACAGTCAGGGATTGGGCCTGAGTGCGCAGGACGACGCGCTGGTTGGCGTTGTCGATGAAGCCCGCGCCGCGCACGCCGGTGGCGCGGCGCGCCACGTCCAGCACGTCGGAGAGCGCCAGGTCGTACTTGATGAGCCGCTCCGGCTTGACCTGGATCTGGAACTCCTTCGACTTCCCGCCGAACACCGCCACCTTGGCCACACCGGGGACGGCCAGCAGGCGCGGCTTGAGCGTCCAGTCGGCGAGGGTGCGCAGCTCCATCAGGGAACGCGTTTCCGAAGTGAGGCCGATGGCCATCACCACGCTGGTGGAAGAGGTCAGCGGCGACATGGCCGGGGCCCGGACGCCGCGCGGCAACTGGGTGGCCAGCGCCGCCAGGCACTCGTTCACGTTCTGGCGGTCGCGCCAGATGTCGCTGCCGGGATCGAAGGGGACGGTGATGACCGACAGACCCTGGATGGATTGGGAGCGTAGTGCCTCGATGCCCGCCACGCCGTTGATGGCGTTCTCGACGGGCTGGGTCACCAGCACTTCGACCTGCTCCGGGGCGAGGCCGGGCGCCTCGGTCTGGATGCTGACCTGGGGCGGGGCGAACTCGGGGAAGACGTCATAGTTGGCGCCGCCCAGGGCATAGATGCCGTAGCCCGCCACCAGCACGGCAAGCGTGAGCACGAAACACCGGGGACGCTTCGAGGGAGCACCGGTCACCCAGAAACTGCCGACGCCGGCGGGCGGCGTGAAACTGGAAACCTCCGTGCCTTGGCGGCTGGTGCAGCGCGGCATCCGGCGCGCGGTGATCGCGCCGCCCGGCGCGCACCGAGACCAAAAGACACGGCGTTGATGCGCGCGCTCGGGCTGGCGCACCACTGGCAACGGCGCCTCCATGAGGGGCGGGTGGCGTCGGCGGCCGAGATCGCCAATGCCGAGGGGATGGACGTCTCGCAGGTCCATCGCCTGATGCGGCTGACGCTGCTCGCGCCCGAGGTGATCGAGCGGCTGGTCGGATCGCCCGACCTCGCCGTCGAGAAGGTGCTGGGCCGCCCCTGGCCCTACGGCTGGCGCGAGCAGGTGCGGTTGCTTGACTGACGTCACGCCGCCCGCTGCCGCAGCCGCCGCTCGTGTCCCAGGAAGTGGTGTAACCCTAAATCCGGCAGTTGATCGCTCGCGGCTTGGGCAGATGCGTTGCATGGCAAGGTCTTGCAGCTTCGACGTGGTTCACCGGCTGTGGGTGAGACCGCTGCGCACGGCATAGCGCGTGCGGCGCACCGCCTGGCGTCGTTGCTCGTCGTCGCAAGGGGTTGCCTTGCGTCCTCCTCGCGCCTGGCCAGCCGGTGCGCCGCACGCACTCTGCCGCGCGCTCAACTGCCGGATTTAGGGTAACTCCACAAGCGCGCGGCAAGGTGCGTAGGGCGTAGCCCGAAGCAGCTTGCCGCGCGGCGGCGGCCGTCCCGTTTGGGGTGGCCATCGTGGTCCCGGATAGGGTCGAGGTGCGACCCACCAACCTGTCCGCAGGAGATTCCACGATGACCACCCCCACCATGGCCTGGCCGAGCTCGCCGAGCGCGTGCACGCCTTTCTCGAGCGCCCGCTCGAGGGCGACTGGCCGTACCTGTGGATCGACGCCACCTACGTCAAGACGCGCGAGGCCGGGCGCATCGTCAGCGTGGCGGTGATCGTGGCGGTGGGCGTGAACACCGACGGCCAGCGCCAGGTGCTCGGGATGAAGGTCGGCCCCAGCCAGGCCGAGCCGTTCTGGACCGAGTTCCTGCGCAGCCTGATGCGTCGTGGGCTGCGTGGCGTGCGCCTGGTCATCAGCGACAGCCACGAAGGCATCAAGGCGGCCGCCTCCAACGTGCGCAAGGCCGCCTGGCAGCGCTGCCGCGTTCACTTCATGCGCAACATGCTGGCCTACGCCCCGAAGGCGCAGCGGCGCATGGTCAGCGCCGCGATCGCCACCGTCTTCGCCCAGGAGTCGTCCCAGGAGGCGCACGCGCAGTGGCGCGTGGTGGCCGACCAGCTGCGCGAGCGCTTGCCCAGGATCGCCGAGCTGATGGACAGCGCCGAGCACGAGGTGCTGGCCTACATGGACTTCCCCAAGGCGCATTGGCTGCAGATCCACGGCACCAAGGCGCTGGCGCGTCAGAATGCCGAGATCAAGTGGCGCACGAACGTGGTGGGCATCTTCCCCAACGAGCGCGCCGTCATGCGGCTCGTAGGCGCGATCCTGCTCGAGCAGAACGACCAGTGGACCCTGAAGCGGCGGTACATGCAGCTCGAAGGCCTGCAAGCCCTCAGCGATACTGCCCCGGCTCGGCTGTCTGCCGTTCAGCGCTGAGCACCGCGCGCATCTCGGCCTTCACCGGGCTGTGGACCTACACCACGCGTTGGGACACGATCCAGCCGCCCGCGGGCGGCTTTTTTTGCTTCGTCGCTCCCGGGTCGCCGCCGCAAGGCAGTTTCTGACTACAACCCCGGGTCTCTAAGTCCTTGTCAGGCAAGGACGTGGCCTCCGGTTCCTACCACGGGCCGCAGAGAAAAACCGAGAACAGAGAGGCCCTGTCGGGGCGGCAACGGCGCTCGGACGGCGTGCGCGTCCGCAAGGCGCCGCCCGGAAACCGCGCCAATACTGGTGTTGCGGGCAGAAAAAAGGCCAACCGAGATCGGTTGGCCTTGGGGTACTGGTGGAGGTGGCGGGAATTGAACCCGCGTCCGCAAGCCCTACGGCTCCGGTTCTACATGCGTAGTCTGTCTTTTATTTGACGCCTCGCGCCCCGGCAGACAGGGTCATCGCGGCGCTTAGCCTGCTTAGCTTTGACGCCGGCCCAACAGGCACGAACCGGCGCGGTCCCGTGAAGGTGACCCCTCGATCCCAGCCTACGGGCTCAGCGCGGGCGAGAGGCTAGCGGGTATTAAGCCGCCAGAGCGTAGTTGTCGTCGTTGGCAACTATTTGGTTGCAGCTGGATTTACGAGGAGATCTGCACCTCGGCATGCCCCAGAGGTTTCGTGACCCACGTCGAAGCCAAGTCACCCCCGAAACTCACTCCATAATAGGCGCGGCCGCCCCGGTTTACAACGTCCCGAGGCGGGGCCGCGCCGGATTGCGCAGTACCGCAGCGCGCGCTTGACCTCGGTCAAGTACTCGGCCGCGCGTGGTCGGACATGATCGTCGCGATCATGGGTTCTGCAGCCGGCTATGCGCCACCTCCCAGTGCCACGGCGGCTCTACGCGCCGAGCACGAGCAGGTGTTGCGCGTGCTCGGCGTGGCCGAGCGCATGGCGGGGCAGGCGCTGCGCGGGCGAATTCCAGCGCGCGCCGATGTCGAGGCGCTGCTCGTCTTGCTGAGGCAGTTCGTCGACTCTCTGCACCACGCCAAGGAAGAGCAGCACTTGTTCCCGCTCCTCGAACGCAAGGGCCTGCCGCGCGCGGGTGGGCCGATCGGCGTCATGCTCGCCGAGCACGAGCGCGGGCGGGCCTTGATCGACGAGATGGCGCGCCTCGGCGCCTCACCGGATAACGCCCAGCCCTGGGCCGATGCCATTCGCGCCTACGCCACGCTCATGCGCCAGCACGTGCAGAAGGAAAACACCGTTCTTTATGTGATGGCGGAACGGCTGTTGTCGGCGCAGGAGCAGGAACAGATCGCCCGGGCCTGTGCCGAGCTCGATGCGCAGCCTCCCGGCTCTGACATCCGCACGCGACTCGACGCAGACCTCCCGCGCCTCGAACAGGCATATCCGGCCCGCGCTTGAGCGGCGCATGTCATCACTTCCCACGACGCGGCGGTCGACCAGCACCACGCTGATCTGTCGGGTGCCAGCGCGTTCGCTGGCCTCATCAGCTGGCTCACCACACGACCGACCGGGCGACGGTTCGCGGCTAGTTGCCCACCTGCCGCTCGGCCCGTCAATTTGCATCTGAGCGAAGCCTCGGCGCAAGCCATTGCTGGCGCCAGGCGAGCGCAACGCGCGCGTGTGGCCCCGCCCGTTCGATGGACGCATCGACACGGCGCGCGGCGCGCGGGCGCAACCTCGCCATTGTCCAAAAAGTTGCAATTATCCTGTGGTTGAACTGGCACCGGAGTCCTTGCCGATGCCCGATGGGCAACGCAAGAACGGAACGGGTATGGCAGCGGCAACAAAGTAGGAGCAGAATTTGGGCAACCCGTCGCGTGAATTTGGTTCGCCCACGGTGCAGGCTGCTTTCGGTTGACCCGCCGTGCACGTGGGATGTCGAGCAGCTCCGTGAGGCAACCATGGAAACGATCGACACCGAAACGGAAGCCCCCAGTCGTGAGCTCGCCGAGGCCCTCGACCAGCAGGCCGCTACCAGCGAGATCCTGCGACTCATCAGCGAGACGAAGTCGAGCGCACAGCCGGTCTTCGACACGATCGCCGCGGCTGCCCTGAGGCTGTGCAACGCCACCTCGGCGAACGTCTTCACCTTCGACGGCCGCCTGCTGCACCTGGTTGCGCTGGCAAGGCCGGATTCCGGCTGGAATGACCCGGCGCAACAGCACGAGGGCTTCCGCAGACACTTCCCGCGGCCGGCGGGCCGCGACATGGCAGCGCCGCGCGCGGTGCTGACCGGCAGCGTGGTCATGATTTCCGATGTGCTGTCGGACGATGAATACATGTTCAAAGAGACCGCGCTGACCGACGGTTTCCGCAGCGTGCTGGCCGTGCCGCTGCTGCGCGACGGCGCCCCGATCGGCGCCATCGCGGTCGGTCGCCGGATGGTCGGGCCGTTTCCCGAACGGCAGATCGCGCTGCTGCAAACCTTTGCGCACCAGGCCGTGATCGCGATCGAGAACGTGCGGCTGTTCAAAGAGCTGGAGGCGCGCACGAAACAACTCACCCGCTCGGTGGACCAGTTGCGCGCGCTCAGCGAGGTCGGCCAGGCGGTCAGCTCCAGCCTCGATCTAGAAACCGTGCTGAGCACCATCGTCTCGCGCGCCGTTGAGCTCGCCGGCATGGACGGCGGAACCATGTATGAATACGACGAGGCGCATGCGCAGTTCCATCTGCGCGCGACGGACCGTTGGCCCGAAGAATACGTTGAGCTGATCCGCTCGGCGCCCATCTCCAGGGGAGAAGGCGCGATCGGGCGGATAGCGGTGAGCGGCGAACCGGTGCAGGTTCCGGATATAGCTGACGAAAGCGCTTATCGTAGCCGTGGGCGCACGCTGCTCGTGCGCTGCGGTTACCGGTCGATCCTGGCGGTGCCACTGCTGCGGGAAAATCACCTGCTCGGCGGGCTGGTCGTTCACCGCAAGAGCGCTGGCGCGTTCGAGCTGCAGGTGGTCGACCTGCTGAGAACGTTTGCCACACAGTCGGCGCTGGCCATCCACAATGCGCGACTGTTTCGTCAAATCGAAGACAAGAGCCGCGAGCTCGAGATCGCGAGCCGGCACAAGAGCGCGTTCCTCGCCACCATGTCGCACGAGTTGCGCACGCCGCTCAACGCGATCATCGGGTTCACGCGCATCGTGATGCGCCGCTCGCAGGACGGGCTGGAGCCGAAACAGTATGAGAATCTGGAGAAGATCCTCGCGAGCGCGCAGGAACTGCTGTCGCTGATCAACGCGATTCTCGATCTCGCCAAGGTGGAGGCCGGCCGGATCGAGATCAAGCCCGCGGAGGTTCGGCTGGCGCCGGTACTGGAACAGTGCATGCGCACCGTCGAGCCCTTGCTCAAGGACTCGGTAACGCTGGTCGGCGCCTTTGAGGGAGAGCTTCCCTTGATGATGGTCGACGAGGAGAAGCTGCGGCAGATCGTCATGAACCTGCTGAGCAACGCCACGAAGTTCACGGACAAGGGCAGCATCGAGGTGCGTGCGCGCCAGCTCGACGGTTCCATCGAGGTCGGGGTCGTCGACACCGGAATCGGCATCGCGCCCGAGAAGCTCGATCTGATTTTCGAGGAGTTCGAGCAGGCCGATGCCGGCAGCCGGCGAGCTGCGGGCGGCACCGGTCTCGGGCTCGCGATTTCCCGGCGCCTCGCCCGCCTGATGGGCGGCGATATCCGCGCCGCGAGCACGCCGGGCGCGGGGTCGACCTTCACCCTGACACTGCCGATCCGTTACCGACCCTCGTGTGCATGAAGACGATTCTGATCGTCGAGGACGTCGAGCTGAACCGCGAGCTGCTGGCACAGCTTCTCGAGGACCGGCACCGGCTGGTGTTCGCAGAGGACGGCGCGGCCGCGCTCGAGCGCGCAGCCGAGACGCGGCCCGATCTGATACTGATGGACCTGTCGCTTCCGCGCATGGACGGTTGGGAGGCCACCCGCCGCCTGAAGGCGGACCCAGAGCTGGCGCGCATCCCGGTGATCGCGCTCACCGCCCACGCGATGCGTGGCGACAAAGAACGCGCACGGGGTTGCGGCTGCGACGACTTCCTGACCAAGCCGATCGACGAGACCCTGTTGTTCGAGAAGGTGGCGAGGCATCTTGGACACTGACGCACCAACCGTGCTGATCGTCGACGACGAGCCCCTCAACGTCGAACTCCTCGAGCAAGAGCTGGGCGGCGCGGGCTATCGCACGCGCGCGGCGCGCAGCGGCGAGGAGGCGCTCGCGTTGGCGGTGGATTCACCGCCCGAGCTGATACTGCTCGATGTACTGATGCCGGGAATCGACGGGTACGAGACTTGCCGGCGCCTGAAGAGCGGCGAGGCGACGCGCGCGATCCCGGTCATCTTCCTGACCGCTCTCGCAGACACCTTCGACAAGGTGCGCGCGTTCCGCCTCGGAGCGGTCGATTACGTCACCAAGCCCTTCGAGAGCGAGGAGCTGCTCGCGCGGGTCGCCACCCACATCGCCTTGCGGCGCGAGATCGAGGCGCATCGCCGGTCGAAGGCGACGATCCGCCTGCTGGTCGAGGAGAGCCGGTCGGACGCGGATGCCATGATCGGCGAATCAGCGGCACTGCGGCGCGTGCGCGCGCAGATCGCACAGGTTGCCCCGACCGACAGCACGGTGCTGGTCCAGGGCGAAACGGGCACCGGCAAGGAACTGGTGGCGCGGGCGATTCACGGGATGAGCCGGCGTCGCGAACGCCCGCTGATCTGCGTCAACTGCGCGGCGTTGCCGCGCGACCTTGTGGAGAGCGAGCTGTTCGGCCACGAAAAGGGCGCCTTCACCGGCGCGGTGCAGCAGCGCCGCGGCCGCTTCGAGCTTGCCGACACGGGCACGTTGTTTCTCGATGAAGTGGGCGAACTGCCTCTCGAGGCGCAGGCCAAGCTGCTGCGCGTGTTGCAGGAAGGCGAATTCGAGCGCGTCGGCGGGACGCGCGGCCAGCGCGTCGACGTTCGGATCATCGCCGCGACGAACCGCGACCTGCAAACCGAGGTGGGCGCCGGCCGCTTTCGTGCCGACCTCTACTACCGCCTCAGCGTCTTTCCGGTCGAGTTGCCCCCGCTGCGCGAGCGACGCGAGGACATCCCCGCTCTCGTGCGGCACTTCGCCGCCAGGACGGCAGGCAAGCTCGGGAGACCGCTCGACGGAATCGCGCCCGCCTTTATCGACTGGGCGTGCGCGTATGACTGGCCCGGCAATATCCGCGAGCTCGAGAACCTGGTGGAGCGCGCGCTCATCACTTCAGGCGGCGGAACACTCGATCGAATCGAGCTCGTCACACCATCGACCAACTTGGGACGCGTGACCGCTCAGCCGGCGGGCGACGCCACGCTGGAAGAAGTGGAGCGCGCCCATATCCGGCACGTGCTCGATCGCACGCGCTGGCAGATCGAGGGCGACAACGGCGCTGCGCAAATGCTCGGCCTCAACCCGAGCACATTGCGCGGCCGCATGCGCAAGCTCGGTATCCGCAGATCACCGTGACCGTCGCATTCGACGGTTGCTCACCGTCAAATGAGACGGTTCCGCCACATCCGATGCCAGATCAGGCGTCGGTTCTTAACCAACTATTTGAGGAGCCTGGTGTTTTCCGGGCGCGTCGCTGTGGCACGGCGTATGCGTAGGTAGGGACTGTCGTTTGTCTCACACCACAGCAGCGAGGATCACGCACTCACGGTTCTCGTCGTTGTGGCCGGGGCGGGTCGTTCGGCAGCGAGAGTACCAGCTCTGAGTGAACCGCAGCTAAACAAGGTGCGACATGTGCAGATGTAAGAATCTGCAAGGAGACTTCCCATGAAAGGCAAGACCGCTGCAAAGACTGCCCTGTTGTTTGCGTTGTCACTGTCGCCGATGTGGGTCATGGCGGAAAGCGCAATCACCACCCTGCCACTGCCGCAGAAACAGGCCTGCGCGGATTCGGAGTCGTCCGTCTGGTGTGCAGGCGCGCAGCCACTGCCGCCGCGGCAGGCGTGCGGGGATTCGGAAACGTCCGTCTGGTGTGCGGAAGTGTCCGATAACCGCAGCATCGCCGAGGTGCGTCATCCGCTGGCCCGGATCACGGATCAGCGCGGCGCCAGTGACTACTTCTACGGCAGTGAGATTAATCGTTGAAGGCCACGCTGGATCCTATGACAAACAGCCCCGCGGTTCCGGCGAGCAGGCGCCGTCCCGGGCACGGGCGGTACCTGCTCCCCCTCCGGAGCGTTCGGGAGGCGAGACGCGCGGGTCTTCGATCCCGCGCACAACCACCTAGGAGGACGCCATGACACATGCACTTGTCTCAACCAGACGCCACGCGTCGGCCTTTGGAAAGGCCACGCTCGGCGCCGCCGTCGCAACGGCGCTCGGCTTTGTCGCTCTCGGCACGATGGCGCAAGAAGGAACGGATGCGCCGCAATCGGTGGCGGCACCGGTACCGCAGCTTTCAGCCGCTCAACTCGAGCGTGCCTTCTGGATCTGCGACCACGCCGCGACCAAGCGGCCGGTCGATGCGGGCTCGGCCGTCGTCTGCACAATGGTCACCGAGCAGCTGAAAGAGAGGAAGTTTGACGGTGACTTCGACGCCCTGGTGACTTGGTGGCGGCGAAACAAGACCACCGAGCACCAGGGGCTCGAGGCCGACTACGCCGCAAGCACAGCCCGGCCTGCGGGCTCGATCATTGCGCAGTGATGGCGCAACGGATGGGGTCGGAGGCGTGCACCGCTCCGGCCCCAACCGGTTCGCCGTCCGAGCCTGTGGGGATGGCCAACCGCACGATCCCTCACGCTGCCAAGAGCGCCACGCCTGCGCAACGAGCGTGTCGACGATCCGCTGCTGCCGGTGCGCGGTCCCGGGCCCGCGGGCGTGTGCAACTCGATGAACGTCAAGGCGCTGCCCAGAACCCGCACTTAGGGAGTCCGTGGAAAGACAGCAGGAGCAGCAGTCATGCGTACTGCAAGCGGATTGGTATTGATAATGATGCTGACGGCTGTGGCGTGGGCAGCCGGCGAACCGGTGTTGAAGCTCTCACCGAAGCTGCGCGCCGCGCTGGTGGCGGAAATGACGGGGCTCAAGGAGGGCGTGGCCGAGCTGTTGGCAGCGCTCGCCACCGGTGACTGGCAGCGCGCCAGCCAGCGCGTTCAAGGTTCGCGACAGTTACATCCTCAAGCAGAAGCGCACGCGCGCGGAGCTTGCCGAGCTCGAGCACGCCTTGCCGCGCGATTTTGCCGAGATGGATGCGCGCTTTCATCAGCACGCCGAGGCCCTGGCGCACGCGGCCGAGTGGCGGGACGCAGAGCTCAGCGGGTTCTACTTCGGGCGCATGCTCGATGGGTGCATGAGCTGCCACGCGCGCTATGCGACCCATACGCTGCCCGGTTTCGCCCGGACGGCGCCGGCGGCGGGACACGCACACTGATCCGCGCCGGCGTTCAGCGATGGGATCGAGCTGAGGGGCGCGGGGCAGGGACGCCGCGCCTGCGCTTTCAGCGATGGGATCGAGCTGAGGGGCGCGGGGCAGGGACGCCGCGCCTGCGCTT
>CAYZVX010000041.1:0-7213 GCA_964482055.1 uncultured Acidiferrobacteraceae bacterium | reverse complement strand
TTCAGCGCGCCTTCATGACGCGCCGCAACTCGCGCTGGGTCTCGCGTTTCTTGATTTCTTCGCGCTTGTCGTGTGCCGGTTTGCCGCGCCCAAGCCCCACGAGCAGCTTGGCGCGCCCGCGCTGCCAGTGAAGCTCGAGCGGCACGAGTGTGTAGCCGCGCCGTTCCACCGCGCCGATCAGCTTGTTGAGCTGCTCGCGATGCAGCAGCAGCTTGCGCTTGCGCGTGGGGTTGGCCTCGACATGGGTCGAGGCCTGGGCGAGCGGCGCGATGTGCGCGCCGATGAGGAACGCCTCGCCGCCTTCCAGCACGACGTAGCCCTCCTTGAGCTGGGCGCGCCCGGCGCGCAGGCTCTTGACCTCCCAGCCCTGCAGGGCCAGGCCGGCTTCGTACTTCTCCTCGATGAAGTAGTCGTGCCACGCCTTGCGGTTCTGCGCAATGACGCGGTTCGGCTCCTCGGCTTTCTTCTTGCTCATGGTCGCACTGATCCGCAGGCACGCGCATCTTAGCAGCTGTTAACCTGGCACGATTGTACTGGAACAGCGCCCGCGCCCCCGTGCCGTGGCACGAGATGCCTGGCACGCGCCTGAAGCGGTGCGATCACAACGACGCGCGTCGCTTCAGGCCTTGCGTGCTGCGCGGCGGCACGCAACAACGGCCGCTTGCCTCGGCGGTGGACAGCCTTTGGGGCGTATGCCACAGTTTTTGGGAGTCAGGGCGCAAACCGATTCGACTTGCGAATGCAGGCTAGCGACGGCGCGAGGCACAAGCCCGCCACCGGCGCGGTGCGGCCGGGGCGCGACGGCATTCCCGATGGCTGGTCCTCGCCGCGCCTGTTCGTGCTGGCCGCCGCGGGTGCGGCCATCGGCTTCAACAACTTCTGGCAGCTTCCCGCCATCACCACGCAGTACGGCGGCGGGGCGTTCCTCATCGTGTACCTCGCCAGCGTGGCGGCGCTCGGGCTGCCGCTGCTCATGGCCGAGATCATGCTCGGGCGCCGTGGCCGGGCCTCGCCCATCACCACCTTTCGCCGCCTGGCGCAATCGAGCCGCAGCGACCCGAACTGGGCCCTGGTCGGCTGGCTGGCCGTGGCCGGCGGCTTTCTGGTGCTCTGCGCACTCAACGTGATCGCCGCCTGGACTCTGGCATTCGCCCTGCGCGCGGCGCTCGGTACGTTCAGCGGGCTCACCGCCGACGGCATCGCCGCGGTGTTTACCGCGCTGGTGCACGATCCGGAGAAACAGTTGTTCTGGCATGCGCTCTTTGTTGCCATGACCATGGCGGTGGTCGCGCGCGGCGTGCGTGACGGTATCGAGGTCGTGACGCGCTGGGCGCTGCCGCTGGCGCTGGCACTGCTGGCGGGCCTGGCGGCTTACGCGGCAACGACCGACGGCATGGCGCGTGCGCTGGCGAGCGTGCTCCTGCCGGACTTCACCCGGCTCTCACTTCGGCCGCCGTCGTCGCGGCGCTGGGCCATGCCTTTTTCAGTCTCGGGCTCGGGGCGGGTGCGATCCTGATGTACAGCGCCCATGCCGATGGCGAGCTCTCGACGGCCCGTGCCGCGGTCGGCATCGCCGCGATCGACACCGGGGTCGGCCTGGTTGCCGCGCTGACGGTGCTGGCGCTGCTGTACGCCGGCGCGGTGGAGCCGGCGGGCGGACCGGCGCTGGTGTTTCAGGCGCTGCCGCTCGCCTTCGATCATCTGGCGGGCGGGCGGCTGCTGGGGACGGCGTTTTTCGTGCTTCTGGCGATCATCGCCTGGCTCGCGGCCATCGCGCTCGCGCAACCGGCGATCGCCTGGCTGCAGGAATGGCGCGCCTGGTCACGACTGCGTGCGGCGGTGGCGTGCGGCGCGTGCGCCTGGCTGCTCGGCGTGGGCTTCATCTTGTCGTTCAATCACTGGGCGTTTTCCTTTCCGTTCTTCGATTCCGTGAAGAAGCTCGGCCTGTTCGACGTGGCACAGCTGCTCACTGCGCATACGCTGCTGCCGCTCTGTGGTATCCTCGTCGCGCTGTTTGCCGGCTGGGCGCTGCGCCCGGCGACCACGCGCGAGTGGCTCGGGATGCGATCGCTGTGCGGCTTCGACGCGTGGCTGTGGCTCAACCGCGTGGGTGTCGCGCTCCTGCTGGCAATCGTGGTTGTCAATTTCCCGGATTTGTTTGCGTGACTGTCATTCGTCGCTCCGCGCTCGTGCCCTACGGCGCGCGGGAGATGTATAGCCTCGTTGCCGACATTACCGCCTACCCGCAGTTCCTGCCGTGGTGCGGCGGCGCGCAGGTTCTCGCGCGTGAGGGCGAGATGCTGACCGCTTCAATCGTCATTGCCTACAACGGTCTGCACAAGAGCTTCACCACGCGCAATCGCCTGATTCCCGACACGAGCATCGACATGCGCCTGCTGGAGGGGCCGTTCAAGCATCTGGCCGGGCTGTGGCGCTTCACTGCGCTCGATGCCCAGTCGTCCAAGGTGTCGCTCGACATGGAGTTCGAGTTCTCGAACCGCCTGCTCGGCATCATGGCCGGGCCGGCCTTCACGCACATCGTGAACGGCATGGTCGACAGCTTCCTCAAACGCGCCGTTGAGGTCTATGGCAAGCGCTGAGTTGCGTGTGGAGGTGGCCTACGCCACGCCGGCGCGCCAGCGGGTCCGCGCGCTCTGCGTCGCTCCCGGGGCGACGGTCGAGAACGTGATCCGGGCGAGCGGCATTCTTGAGGAATTCCCCGACATCGACCTGGCGCGCGCCGCGGTCGGCATCTACGGAGAACGCGTCACGCTCGCCGACCGCGTGCGTGACGGGGACCGCGTGGAGATCTACCGCGCCTTGCTGGCCGATCCGAAAGAGGCGCGCCGCCAGCGTGCGCGCCGCGGCGGCCGTGCCGGTTAGCTAGTTGGCCGGCGCGAGCTCCTCGCCGTCCGCCGGCGTGCGCGCCGACCTGGGCTGGACATCGCCTTCGATGCGCGCGAGCTGGTCGTTGCGGAAGTAAACCGTCACCCGCCGGGTCTCGGCCATCAGCGCGCCGCCGCGGCGAAACGAGTAGAAATAGTCCCAACGATCCCTGTGGAATGGGTCGGTGATGAGCGGTGTGCCGAGCACGAAGCGCACCTGGTTCGGGGTCATGCCGGGCTTGAGCAGGTCGAGCATCTCCTGCGTAACGACGTTGCCCTGCGGCATGTCGACGCGGTAGACCGTGACGCAGCCCGCCGCTGCGGCCGCCAGGGCCAGGATTGCGAACAGTCGAAGCCGTGCAGACACTTTGGAGTTGAGGCGAAAGCTGATTTACACTCGTGCCATCATACCCCAGACCGCACGCCACCGGCATGCACGACTGCGCGGCTGCCCATGACCGCACGCACTGAAGACGAAGAAGGCGCCCAGGACCTCAAGAAGGCTGGCCTCAAGGCGACGCTGCCGCGCCTGAAGATCCTGCGCATCCTGGAAAGTGCGGAGCATCCGCACCTGACGGCCGAGGACGTCTACAAGCAGCTCATGAGCGCCGGGGAGGACGTGGGCCTGGCCACGGTCTATCGCGTGCTCACGCAGTTCGAGGCCGCCGGCCTTGTCATGCGCCACAACTTCGAAGGCGGGCGCGCGGTGTTCGAGATCAACCAGGGTGGGCACCACGACCACATGGTCTGCGTCGAATGCGGGCGGGTCTTCGAGTTTGTCGACAGCGAGATCGAGGCGCGCCAGCGGCGCGCGGCGGAGCGCGCCGGGTTTGTCATGGACGAGCATTCGCTCTCCATCTACGGCATGTGCGAGGGCATGAAGAAGCACGGCAAGTGCTCGAAGGTCGGTTAGCGGTGATCGCTGAATAGTGATCCGTGGACAGCTTACGGCTTGCCGATAACCGACCGCTGGCCTCGGGCCGCCGCCGCACCGACCGCGGCGCTGAGCGCGAGAGCCCACACCGTGACCGCCCCGGTCGGCCAGTCGAGCAGTGCCGAGGCAATCACGCCCAGCGCATAGCCGGCGATCCCGACCGCGTATCCCCAGAGTAGCGCGCGCCCTGCGCTGAGCGCGCGCGTGGCGAGCGCCGGCAGGATGAGGCTGGCGAACACCAGGTACACGCCAACGAGCTGTACCGACGCCGTGACTGACACGGCGAACAGCACGTAGAAACCGGCGCGCCGGCGCTGGGCTGCGAACGTAAACCAGGCCACCAGCACGGCGGCCGACAGGAGCGCGACCGCCGCGAGCGCGGCGGGTTGTACCCAAAGAATCTGCCCGACCAGCAGCTCCTTCAGGTGCTCCCCGCCGTGCGGGTTGTTCGCGAGCAGCAACACGCTGCCGGTCGCGGCCAGCACGAACAGCGCGCCGATCAGCGCCTCCTGCACCTGCGGGAGCCGGCGCTCGCTCTCGTACAGTAGCCATGCACCGAGCAAGGCGGCGCCCACCGCGGCGAGCTGCACGCCCGCGCCGTGCGCCTCCCAGCCGAGGCTGACCGCGGCGACCACGCCGAGCCCCGCGATCTGTGCGACCGCCAGGTCGGCGAAGATGATTCCGCGCTTGAGCACCTCGTGCCCGAGCGGGACGTGCGTGGCGAGCACCAGCGCCCCGGCCGCCAGGGCCGGCGCCAGGATGCCGAGGTCGATCGCGCCGAGATTCATGGCACGCCGCCCAGGAGCCGCTCGACGGTGTCGTCGAACAGCCCAAACAGATCGCGCGCGCGATCGCTACCGCCCACGGTGAACGGCAGTTGCACGGCGCGGACGGCGGCGCGCGCGGCCAGCCACTTGGCGGGCTGCGGGTCCTGATACGCGGCATAGATCACCATGCTCGCGGGTCGCGCCTTGAGCTGCTGAAGAATCTGCGCAAGATGACCGGTCGTCGCCGGAATGCCGGGCTTGGGCTCAAGCACCGCGACCTCCTTGAGACCGAGCCACTCGTAGAGATAGACCCAGCTCTTGTGCTGGCTGACAACGGGTTTGCCCTTGAGTGGCGCCGCGGCCTGCTCCCAGCGTGCGATCGCCGCCTGCCAGCGGCGGGCGAAATCGCCATGCGCATCCTGATAACGGGTCGCGCCCGCGGGGTCGAGCTCGGCGTAGCGTTGCGCCAGCACCGCGGCCACCCGCGCGACGTTGCGCGGATCGGTGTGGATATGCGGGTTGCCGGCGGCATGGACGTCACCCTCGGCGCGATCGAGCTTGGCGGGCACCTCGCGCAACGACACGTGATCCGCCGCCTCGAGATAACCGCTCGTGCCGGGCTGCACCTTGCTGTTGCCCGCCTGGCGCAACAACAGCGGCAACCAGGCGACCTCGAGCTCGGCGCCGGTGCACACGACCAAGTCGGCGCGCCGCACCTGCGCGATCAGGCTCGGGCGCGCTTCGATGTGATGCGGGTCCTGTCGGCCGGTGGTGGCGGTGAAGACTTGTACCCGGTCGCGACCGAGCTCCTGGGCGAGGGCACCCCATTCGGGTTCGCAGGCAAACACGCGCAGGTCGGCCTGCGCCGCCGATGCGAGGCCACAGGCCAACGCCAACATTAGGCAAGATAGGTGTCTCATGGCCCGTGCCTCAGTACGCGTGCGCGCCGTGCGCGCCGAGGCTCATGGTGTACTGCAGGTACCACTGGTTGTCGGTCACGTCGGCGCGCGACTCGTCGCGGTTGTACTGCAGCCGCAGGCGCGAGAACTCGCTCCCCGACCAGTCGATCATGGCACTGACGCGCGTCGGGTCGTGACCGTGATTGTCTAGCACCGTACCGGCCAATGCGGCATCCACCGCGTCGGACTTGAGGCGATCGTACCGCAGCCCGGCGCGCCAGCGCGGCACGAACTGGTAGACGGCCTGGACGTATGCGCCCTCCTGATTGCCGCGGTAATCGAGCGGCGAACCGGAGGGGCCCGGGTCGAACGTCCCGTCTTCGTCGCGCCAGAAATATTCGGCCTGGAGCTTGAGGTGGGTGCGTTGCGGGTTCCCGTCCGGTGCCCACTTCCAGACGAAGTCCGCGATCGTGAGCTTGGACGAACCGGCGAACAGGTCGGGTGCGGCCGCATCGCCGGTGGCGCGCGCCTCGGCCTCGGCGTCGAGATAAGCCAGGCCGGCGCGCCAGCTCGCTGTGGTGCCGATGTCGTCGCCCACCTTGACGAAGAAGGCGCGCGTCCCTTTGCCGTCGCGCGCCGCGCCGCCGGCCGGGAACGTCTCGCCACGGAACAGCTCGGCGCCGAGCTCGACGAACAGGTCGGCCGGCGCCACCCAGCGCAACTGCACGCCGTCGTCGTTGTACTGATTGCCAAGCATGGCGCGGTAGACGAGCGGCTGGTCGGCAAAATCCCAGGCATGCGCGTGCACCGGGTTGAGATAACCGACGTGCGAGAAGAAGCGTCCGGCCTTGGCGGTGAAGCCGGCGCCGAGGGCGAGGGTCTCGAAGAACGCCTCCTCGATCTCGATCTCGTTCTCCGGCGTGAGCGCGGCGGTGAAACTGCCGTAGAATTTGTCGTCGATATTGGCACTCATCACGAGCTCCGACTCGCCAAGCGACAACCCGCGTTCGCCCGGCCCGGTTTCCGCCGCGAGCGCAAAGCCCGGCAGCGCGTAGTTTTCGGGGTCCTGCGAGAAATCGGCGTACTTGCCGTCGAGGATCAGGCTGATCGCCGGGTTGAACGCGCTCGTAGTGGTCTTCTTGCCTTTGGCCTGCCCCGCCGATGGGGCAGCGCTCTCGAGCGCCTCAACCCGCGTCTCGAGCGTACGCAGGCGCTCCTCATCGAGCGGTCGGGTCGGTTCGGCGTGCGCAACGACGGCGCCGAGAAGTAACGCGCCCGAGGTCATGACGCATGGCAGTGTTTTCGACATGGTATCTCTCCAAAATGCCAGGTGCCGGGCGGCTGCCCGGCGATCGCAGGCGCCGGGGCTCTCCGGCGCCGCCGTTCGACTAACGGGGGAGAGAGTGCGGCAGGGGCGGCGCGCGGCTGTGGTAGCCGCTCGCGAGGCTGACGGAAGGCGTTGTTGCAGGTGGAATTGACGATGGCGCAACCGACGCGACGGTGATCGGCGGCAGTGCGCTTGGAACCGGTGCCTTGCCGAGGTGATCGGCAAATACGCACAGCGCGCACGGCGCGTCGGTCTTGTGCGCGTCGTGCTTGACGGCATGCGCCAGCGCGCCGAGCTGCGCCGCGAGCAGCAGCGCGGTGAACCCGGTGGCGAGCAGGCGGGCCAACAACCGTGGTTTCTTGTACCGTATCGCCACGAATCTAGGATATTACTTTCGGGTT
>CAYZVX010000040.1:0-25501 GCA_964482055.1 uncultured Acidiferrobacteraceae bacterium | reverse complement strand
CTCAGCGCCGCCGCGCGCCCGGCGTAGCGATGGCCGCCGTCATGAGCACGCCCGCCCCGAGCGCGGCCGCCGCGGCCGTCAACATCGCCCTGTCTAAGGGCCGCATCCTCGAGGAATCGCTGCCGCTGCTGGCGCGCGCCGGCATCGTGCCGGGCGAGGACCCGCTCGCCACGCGCCGGCTCGTCCTCGCCACCAGCCTGCCGGACGTGAAGCTCACCATCATCCGCGCGGCCGATGTGCCGACCTACGTGCAGTTCGGGGCCGCCGATCTCGGCATCGCCGGCAAGGACGTGCTGATGGAATACGAGGGCAACGGGCTCTACGAGCTGCTCGACCTCAAGATCGCGCGCTGCCGTCTCTCGGTGGCCGAGCCCGCGACCCTCGCCTCGCATGACGATCCGCGTCGCTGGACGCGCGTGCGCGTGGCGACCAAGTACGTCAACATTACGCGTCGGCATTTCGCGGCCAAGGGCATCCAGACCGACATCATCAAGCTTTACGGCTCGATGGAGCTCGCGCCGCTCGTGGGGTTGTCGGACCGCATCGTCGACCTGGTGAGCTCGGGCCGCACGCTCAAGGCCAACGGGCTTGTCGAGGTCGAGCCGATCGCGGACATCTCCGCCTGGCTCGTCGCCAACAAGGCGGCCATGAAGATGAAGCGCCCGGCGCTCAAGCGCATCGTCGATGCGCTGGCGCAGGCCGTGGGTGGACCGCCGTGACGCTCGACATCCGCGTGCTCAAGACGACCGACCCCGGCTTCGCCGCCGAGCTCGCGCGCCTGCTCGACCGCAGCCAGTCGGTCGATCCGCGGATCGAGGCCACGGTGCGCGCCATCATCGAGGACGTGCGTGTGCGCGGCGATGCGGCACTCATCGAGCACACCGAGCGTTTCGATCGCCGCACGATCGCGACGGCGGCGGAGCTGGAGATTGCCCGCGCGCGCCTCGAGCAGGCGGCGCGCACGATCGACGCCGAGGTACGCGCCGCGTTGGCCGCGGCGGCCGAGCGCATCCGCGCCTACCACGAGCGCCAGCGCATCGATTCCTGGCGTTACACGGAAGCCGACGGCACGGTGCTCGGCCAGCAGGTGACCGCGCTCGAGCGCGTCGGCCTGTATGTCCCGGGCGGCAAGGCGGCCTATCCCTCATCGGTGCTGATGAACGCCATTCCGGCCAGGGTCGCGGGCGTGGCAGAGCTCGTCATGGTGGTGCCGGCGCCAAACGGCGAGCTCAACGAGCTGGTGCTGGCGGCCGCGGCGATTGCCGGCGTCGACCGGGTGTTCACCGCGGGCGGGGCGCAGGCGGTGGCGGCGCTCGCCTACGGGACGGCGACCATCCCGAAGGTCGACAAGATCGTCGGGCCCGGCAGCATCTACGTGGCCACCGCCAAGCGCCTGGTGTTCGGCGCGGTCGACATCGACATGATCGCCGGGCCTTCCGAGATCGTGGTGGTGTGCGACGGTCTGACCGATCCGGAATGGGTGGCGATGGACCTGTTCTCGCAGGCCGAGCACGACGAGGACGCGCAGGCGATCCTGATCAGCGTCGATGAGCGCTATACGCTGGCGGTGCGCGACGCCATCGCGAGGCTCCTGCCCACGCTCGAGCGGCGCGACATCATCAAGGCCTCGATCGAGGCCCGCGGCGCGCTCATCACCGCGCGTGACCTCGATGAGGCAATCGTGCTCGTCAACCGCATTGCGCCCGAACACCTGGAGCTGTCGCTCGCCGACCCGCTCAAGGTGGCCGCGCGCGTGCGCCACGCCGGCGCGATCTTCCTCGGCCGGCATACCGCCGAGGCGGTGGGCGATTATTGCGCCGGTCCCAACCACGTGCTACCGACCGCCGGCACCGCGCGCTTCTCGTCGCCCCTCGGCGTGTACGACTTCCAGAAGCGCACCAGCCTCATCATGTGCTCGGACGCCGGCGCCGACGCGTTGGGGCGCACCGCCGCGGTGCTCGCGCGCGGCGAGGGCCTGACCGCGCACGCGCGTTCGGCGGAGTACCGGATCAAGAAATAGGTTTCCGGTTTGAGGTTTCAGGTTTAAGGTTGTCGAGGCTTGCCTTTGAACCTGAAACTTGAAACCAGAAACTTGAAACACTCCATGAATTCGCTTGACAAGGTCTCCCGCCTCATCCGCCCCGAGATCCGGGCGCTCACGGCCTACCACGTTCCGGACGCGCGCGGCCTCATCAAGCTCGATGCGATGGAAAACCCCTACTCCTGGCCGCAGGACGTGCGAGGCCAGTGGCTCGAGGTCGTGCGCCAGGTCGACCTCAACCGCTATCCCGATCCGCTCGCGCGTGGCGTCAAGGCGCGCCTGCGTGAGGCGCTCAGCGTGCCGCCGGAGATGGAGCTGCTGCTCGGCAACGGGTCGGACGAGCTGATCCAGATCATCTGTCTCGCGCTCACAACACCGAGCGCCACGGTGCTCGCCCCGGTGCCGACCTTCGTGATGTACCAGATGATCGCGATCTTCACCGGCATGCGCTTCACGGGCGTGCCGCTCACAAAGGACTTCGCGCTTGACGAGGCCGCCATGCTCGAGGCAATCGAGCGCCACGAGCCGGCGGTCATATTTCTCGCCTACCCGAACAACCCGACCGGCAACCTGTTCGACGCGCACGCAATCGAACGGGTGATCCGCGCCGCACCGGGGCTGGTGGTGGTGGATGAGGCCTACCATGCGTTCGCGCGCGAGTCATTCCTCGGCCGGCTCGGGGAGTTCGACAACCTGCTCGTCATGCGCACGCTGTCGAAGCAGGGGCTGGCCGGCCTGCGGCTCGGCATCCTGGCCGGTGCGCCGGCGTGGCTCAATGAATTCGACAAGGTGCGCCTGCCCTACAACCTCGGCAGCCTCGCCCAGGCGAGCGCAGAGTTTGCGCTCACGCAGGGCGCGCTGCTCGATGCGCAGGCCGCGCAGATCCGCACCGATCGCGAGGCGCTGTATCGCGAGCTCCTCGCCATCCCGGGCGTTCACGCCTGGCCGAGCCGCGCCAACTTCATCCTGTTCCGGACCCAGAAGCGGCCGGCGACCGAGGTGTTCGAAGCGCTGCTCGCGGCAAAGGTGTTGATCAAGAACCTGGACAGCACGATCCCGGGGTGCCTGCGCGTGACGGTGGGCACGCCCGCGGAGAACAGCGCGTTTCTCGCGGCCCTGAAGCGCGCGCTGTGAGCGGGGCTGTGCTACCATGCCCGCGTACAGCCCCAGCCCTGACATCCCCATGTCCGCCCGCCGCGCGCAGGTTACGCGCAACACCAAGGAAACCCAGATCACCGTCGAGGTGAATCTGGACGGCGACGGCGCCTGCACGCTCGACACCAGTATTCATTTCCTCGAGCACATGCTCGAGCAGGTCGCGCGCCACGGCCTGCTCGATCTCAGCATCACCGCCAAGGGCGATCTGCACATCGACGCGCACCACACCGTCGAGGACATCGGCATCACGCTCGGCCAGGCGTTCGCCAAGGCCGTCGGTGACAAGAAGGGCGTTCGCCGTTACGGGCACGCCTACGTGCCGCTCGATGAGGCGCTGTCCCGGGTGGTGGTCGACCTGTCGGGCCGGCCCGGGCTCGAATATCACGTCGAGTTCCCGCGCGCCCGCATCGGCGAGTTCGACGTCGACCTGGTGCGCGAGCTCTTCCAGGGTTTCGTCAACCACGCGCAGGTCACCTTGCACGTCGACTGCCTGCGCGGGGCCAACGCGCACCATGTCGCCGAGACCGTTTTCAAGGCGTTCGGGCGCGCGCTGCGCATGGCGCTCGAGCCCGATCCGCGCATGGGTGGTACGGTGCCCTCGACCAAGGGCAGTCTTTGATCCGTAACAACTCAACGCGGAGACGCAAGAATGCAGAGAAAGGCGAAGCATAGGTGAGGCGATTTGCGGGTCTCCCGAGGGATTCTTATCGTTCTCGGCGTCTCCGCGTCTCTGCGTTGGGCTGTTGATCTTCATGAGCACCGTCGCGGTCATCGACTACGGCATGGGCAATCTGCGCTCGGTTTGCAAGGCGATCGAGCATGTGGCGCCGCGTGCACGCGTGCTGCTGACCTCCGATGCGGACACGGTGGTGCGCGCCGACCGCGTGGTGTTTCCGGGGCAGGGCGCGATCGGCGGCTGCGTGGCCGCCCTCGCCGCGAAGGGTCTGCGCGAGGCGCTGCTCGAGGCGCTACGGACCAAGCCGTTTCTCGGCATCTGTCTCGGGCTGCAGGCGCTCTACGAGTGGAGCGAGGAGGGCGGCGGTGTGGCGTGCTTCGGCATCCTGCCGGGAAGGGTGCGCTTGTTTCCGCCTGCCCGGATGGTCGATCCCCGCACCGGCCAGGCGCTCAAGGTTCCGCACATGGGCTGGAACCAGGTGCGTCAGACGCGCGCGCATCCGCTCTGGGACGGCATTGACCAGGACGCGCGCTTTTATTTCGTGCACAGCTACTATGCGGATTCGGCAGACCCGGCGTGGATCGCTGGCGTCACGGAGTACGGGGTGGCGTTTACCTCGGCCGCGGCCCGTGCCAATATCTTTGCCGTGCAGTTCCACCCGGAGAAGAGCCAGCACGCCGGGTTGCAGTTGCTCCGCAATTTCGCCGGTTGGGATGGCAGCGGGTAGCGGCCTGCGCTAAACGTTTGGACAAAGATACTCAACAACGCCCCACCGAACCACCTCGATAGTCACGGCGCGGTACCCATGTCGTTGCTCGTCATTCCTGCGATCGACCTCAAGGACGGCAAGTGCGTGCGCCTGCGCCAGGGGCGCATGGACGAGGTCACGGTGTTCTCGGACGATCCGCTCGAGACCGCCAGGCGCTGGGTAAACGCCGGGGCGCGGCGGTTGCACATCGTCGATCTGAACGGCGCGCGTTCCGGTGCGCCGGTCAACGCCGACGCCATCGAGTCGATCGTCTCGGCGTTTCCCGACCTGCCGATCCAAGTGGGCGGCGGCATCCGTGACGAGGACACGATCGAGACCTATGTCGCCATGGGCGTGCGCTATGTCATCCTCGGCACCAAGGCGGTCAACGCGCCGCACTTCGTGAGCGATGCGTGCGCCGAGTTCCCGGGCCACATCATCGTCGGGCTCGACGCCAAGGACGGGCGGGTGGCGATCGACGGCTGGTCGAAACTCTCCGGTCACGACGTGGTCGACCTCGCCAAGAAGTTCCAGGACATGGGTGTCGAGGCGATCGTCTACACTGACATCGGGCGCGACGGCATGATGACCGGTGTCAACATCGAGGCGACCGTGAAGCTCGCCAGCGCCATCTCGATCCCGGTCATTGCCTCGGGCGGCATCACCAGCCTCGTTGACATCCAGCGCCTGTGCGAGGCGGCCGACGCCGGCATCATCGGCGCCATCACCGGCCGCGCCATCTACGAGGGCACGCTCGATTTCGCCGCCGCGCAGAAGCTGGCGGACCAGCTCGCCAAATAGGTTTCTCGTTTCAAGTTTCAGGTTTCAAGCTGAGAACCTGAAACCAGGAACCTAAGACTTGAAACCGAAATGGGCCTTGCCAAACGCATCATCCCCTGTCTCGACGTCGACGAAGGCCGCGTGGTCAAGGGCGTAAGATTCGTCGATATTCGCGATGCCGGTGACCCGGTAGAGGTCGCGCGCCGCTACGACGAGCAGGGCGCCGACGAGATCACCTTTCTCGACATCACGGCGAGCTCCGACGACCGCGAAACCATGGTGCACGTGGTCGAGGACGTAGCCGCCCAGGTCTTCATTCCCCTCACGGTGGGCGGCGGCATCCGCAGCCTCGAGGACGTGCGCCGCATGCTCAATGCCGGCGCCGACAAAGTCGCCATCAATACCGCGGCGGTGGCGCGCCCGCAGTTCGTCAAGGAGGCGGCCGCCCACTTCGGCTCGCAGTGCATCGTGGTGGCCATCGATGCCAAGCAGGTTGGCCCCGGAAAATGGGAGGTGTTCACCCACGGGGGCCGCCGGCCGACCGGGCTCGACACGGTCGAGTGGGCGCGGCGTATGGACGAGTACGGGGCCGGGGAGATACTGCTCACGTCGATGGACCGCGACGGCACCAGGGACGGTTTCGACCTGGCGCTCACCCGCGCGGTGGCCGACGCCGTGCGTGTGCCCGTTATTGCCTCGGGCGGCGTGGGGCGGCTCGAACACCTGGTCGAGGGCATCATCGAGGGCCATGCCGACGCGGTGCTTGCCGCGAGCATCTTTCATTTCGGCGAGTTCACCGTGGAACAGGCCAAGCGGCGCATGGCGCAGGCGGGAATCGAAGTAAGGCTTTGAGTTTCTAGTTTCTGGTTTCGAGTTACACTTCCACAACATGGAAACCGAAACCCGAGACCCGAAACCCGAGACGTGGCTTGATGTCGTGAAATGGGGTCCCGACGGGCTGATACCGGCGATTGCGCAGGACGCGGCGAGCGGCAAGGTCCTGACGCTCGCCTGGATGAACCGCGAGGCGCTGGCCGCGACCGTCGCCGAGCGACGCGCCGTGTACTGGTCGCGCTCGCGCGGGAAGCTGTGGCGCAAGGGCGAGGAGTCCGGGCACGTGCAGGCGGTCAAGGACATCCGGCTCGATTGCGACAACGATGCCGTGTTGCTGCTGGTCGAGCAGCGCGGCGGCATTGCCTGCCACACCGGGCGCGAGCGCTGTTTCTACCAGCAGTTGCAGGGCGACCGGTGGGTGGTGGTGGAGCCGGTGATCAAGAGTGAAGCGGAGATATACGGGAAGAAATAGTTTCAAGTTTCTGGTTTCGAGTTTCTGGTTTTAGAACCTCAAACCTGAAACTTCAAACCTGAAGCCCAAGGCTCATGTCCGACGTCCTAGCCAAACTGGCCGCAACGCTCGAGGCGCGCAAGGGCGCAAGCCCGGAGTCGTCTTATGTCGCGAGCCTGTATGTCGCAGGGCTCGACGCGATTCTCAAGAAGGTAGGCGAGGAGGCGACCGAAACGGTGCTGGCCGCCAAGTCCGGCGAGGCGCAGCGCATCGTGCACGAGACGGCAGACCTGTGGTTCCACACACTCGTGATGCTGGCCGCCCTCGACCTTAAACCCGAGCAGGTGCTTGCGGAGCTGGAGCGGCGCTTCGGCACCTCGGGCCACAGCGAGAAAGCGGCGCGCGGCCGGACCGGCGCCTGACCGGAGCAACGCAACGCGGAGAGCGAAATGGGTTCCTTCAGCATCTGGCACTGGCTGGTCGTGCTGGTGATCGTGATCCTGATCTTCGGCACCAAGAAGCTGAAGACCCTGGGTTCCGATCTCGGCGAGGCCATCAAGAACTTCAAGCGCGGCATGAAAGACGAAGAGGAAAAACCCGCTGCTGCGCCGGCGGAAACACCGGCCAAGACCGAGGCCGCGCCGGCGCGGAACGAAACGGCGCCGCCCGCCGAGCCGCCGCGCCTGATAGCCTACCAGGCCGCCGAGCCGGCCGTTGCCGTGACGCCGGCACCGCGCGTCGCCCCGGCGAAGACCAGGCGCAAGGCCAAGGCAAAGGCAAAGAGCAAGGGCCGGCGCGCCACCCGGACCAAGCGCGGTTCAACCTGATCTGACCACGAACGCAGTCGCGAGACGGAGGTAGAGCATGGGTACTTTTAGCATCTGGCACTGGCTGGTCGTGCTGGTGATCGTGATCCTGATCTTCGGCACCAAGAAGCTGAAGACCCTGGGTTCCGATCTCGGCGAGGCCATCAAGAACTTCAAGACCGGCATGAAGGAGGAGGGCGAGAAGCCCGCCGCCGAAGCCGAGGCCAAGAAGGTGGAGAAGACCGAGGCCGGGCGCGTCATCGAAGGCGAGGTGACGGCGCGCGAGAAGCGCGGCGGTTGAGGTCGCTGTGAAGGTGCGCGCGGGACATCCCTGTTCCGCGCTCCGGTCCTCGCTCCCGTTAGCGAATGTTCGACATCGCATTTTCCGAGATGGTCGTCATCGGCCTGGTGGCGCTGCTGGTGCTGGGCCCGAAACGGCTGCCGGAGCTGGCACGCACGGCCGGGCGCTGGATCGCCGGCGTGCGGCGCTTCATCGAGAACGTCAAGCAAGAGGTCGATCGCGAGGTGCGCGCCGAGGATCTGCAGGCCTTTCGCAAGCTGCAGCAAGAGCTCGATGAGACACGCGCGCTGCTGCACAAGTCCGCCGCCGACACCCTCGAAGGCTTCAGCAAACTGCAGGTCAATCCCGAGCCGACCTCGGCGATCTCGCCCGTCGCCAGCGGCGGCGCGACGCTAGCCGAGACGCCCGCGCCGGCGCCGGCGTTCAAACCCAAGCGCCGATCGCCCACCCGAACGCCAACCAAGAAACATGGCGGAAGAAAAGCCAGGCAACGATAGCGCGACCGGCGAGGGCGCGAGCACCTTCGTGGCGCACCTTATCGAGCTGCGCAACCGCCTGTTCTACTCGGTCGTGGCGGTGGCCGTGGCGTTCCTCGGGCTCGCCGTCGTGTTCGGCCCGAACCAGGTGTACGCCGTCATCGCCCGGCCGCTGATGGAAACGCTGCCAGCCAACATGAGCATGATTGCCACCGAGGTGGCCTCGCCCTTCCTCACGCCGATCAAGTTCACGCTCGCCGCCGCGGTCGTCATCGCCATCCCGGTCATCCTGTACCAGGTCTGGGCGTTCGTCGCGCCGGGCCTTTACCAGCACGAGCGGCGCATCGTGATGCCGCTGCTCGTCTCGAGCGTCAGTCTTTTCTACGCCGGCATGGCGTTCGCCTACTTCGTGGTGTTTCCGGCCGTCTTCCACGTGCTGCTCGATTTCTTGCCGCCCGGCGTGCAGATGATGACCGACATCAAGGCCTATCTCGACTTCGTGTTCTCGATGTTTTTCGCCTTTGGCGTCGCCTTCGAGGTTCCGGTCGCGGTGGTGCTGCTGTCCTGGATGGGCATCGTCGACCCGCACAAGCTCGCCGACAAGCGCCCGTATGTCATCCTCGGCGCATTCGTCGTGGCGGCGGTGCTGACCCCGCCCGATGTGCTTTCGCAGTTTCTGCTCGCCGTGCCGATGTGGATCCTCTACGAGATCGGCGTATTCATCGCCAAGCGCCTGCACCGCAAGGCTGAAACCCCGCAAGCCACGGGCGAACAGCTGCCCGTCAGCTCCCGGCGGGAATAATCGCCTCGTCCGGCCCGTCCTTGCGCGCATGGGCCTCATCATCAGGATCCTGCTCGGGGCGACGCTTGGCATAGGCGTCGGGGCGTCGCCGGCCGGCGCCGCGCTCGGCAACCAGCTCCGCAACCATCCCTCGCCGTATCTCGCCATGCACGGCAACGATCCCGTGGCCTGGCAGGATTGGGGGCCGGCGGCGCTGGCGCGGGCCGGCCGCGAAGGCAAGCTGGTGTTCGTGTCGATCGGCTATTTCGCCTGCCACTGGTGCCATGTGATGCAGCGCGAGAGCTATCAGAACGCCGAGATCGCGGCGTTCATCAATCGCCACTTCGTCCCGGTCAAGGTCGATCGCGAGCTCGAGCCCGCGCTCGATGCGCGCATGATCGCCTTTGCCGAGGCGACGCGCGGCGCGGGCGGCTGGCCGCTCAACGTGTTTCTCACTCCCGAGGGTCATGCGCTGTTCGCGGTGCTGTATGAGCCGCCGCAGGAGTTCCTCGGCAGCATGCAGCGTTTGCAGAAGCTGTGGACCGAGGACCGTGAAGCCCTGCGCCGGCTGGCGCGCGCCGAGGCGACGAAGGCAAGCGGGCCCGGCAAGCCCGCGATCGACGCGGCACAGGCGCAGGCTTACGCGCGCAAGCTCAACGCCGGCGCGCTGTCGCTCGCCGACCAGATCCATGGCGGGTTCGGCGAGCAGAGCAAGTTTCCGTCGGTGCCGCCGCTCGAGTACCTGCTTGCGCAATACGCGCGCACCCCCGAACCGCGCCTGCGCGAGTTCCTGGTCCTCACGCTTGACCAGATGGCCAGTGTCGGTTTGCACGATCACCTGGGCGGCGGCTTCTTCCGCTACACCGTGGACCCGTCCTGGAAGACGCCGCACTTCGAGAAGATGCTTTACGACAATGCGCTGCTGGCGCGGTTGTACCTGCGCGCGGCGCGCGTGCTTGGCAGGCCCGAGTACGAAGCGGTGGCACGGCGCACGCTCGCCTTCATGCAGGCCGAGCTGCGCGACCCCTCCGGCGCCTTCATTGCCTCGCTGTCGGCCGTCGATGACCGGGGCGCGGAGGGCGGCTATTACCTGTGGGACAAGGTGCAGCTCGCGGCGGTGCTGTCGGACGAGGAGCGCGAGGTGTTCGCGGCGGCCTGGGACATGCACGATGCCCCGCCGTTTGAGTCGGGCTACCTGCCGCTGCGCCATGTACCCACGGCCGAGCTGGCGCGGCGCCTCGGCCGGCCAGCGGCGGATGTCGAGCGGCGGCTCGCCGACGGCGCGCGCAAGCTGCTCGCCGCGCGCGTGCAGCGCGGGCTGCCGCGCGATACCAAGTTGCTCGCCGCCTGGAACGGACTTGCCTTGTCGGCCTACGCACAAGCCGCGCGGGCCCTGAATGACGACGCTTATCGCCGCACCGCGCGCGAGGTGCGAAATTACCTCGCCACGACGCTGTGGGACGGCAAGACGTTGCGGCGCGCCGTGCACATGGGGCGCGCGGTCGGGGCGGCGGGGCTGGAGGACTACGCTTACGTGGCGCGCGGGCTCCTCGACTTCGCCGAGCTCACCGGCGCGCCCGAGGACTACGCGCTTGCCGGCGCGCTCGCGCGGGCGGGTTGGAGCCGCTTCTACGACCGCAGCGGCTGGCGCCTCGGCCAGAGCGTCATCGCCAATGAGCCGGGTCAGGACATCGTGGCCGATGGCCCCATGCCATCGCCTTCAGCCGACCTCATCGAGACCACGCTGCGGCTCGCCGCGCATGAGCACGACGCGCGCCTGCGCGACCGGGCGCTCGCCGCGCTGAACAGTGGTCACGCGCTCCTCAAGGAGGATCCGTTCTGGTATGCCACCCACGTCGGGCTGATGGTGGCGAGCCTCGCGCCGGCGCGCTAGCTACTTGCTTTGTGCTGCCCGTTGCGGGCGCTCGATCGTGGTCATTGCGAGCGTTATCTCCTTGCCATTGCGCTGGATCTTCATCGCCACCTTGGTGCCCGGGCGGCGCGAGGCAATTGCGAAAAACGCATCGCGGACCTCGGTGATTGGTTTGCCGTCGATGCTGAGTATGACGTCTCCGGGCTGAAGCCCCGCGCGATGTGCCGGTCCGCCGCGCACCACGCCGGTGACCACGAGGCCATCGGTCGGCTCGACGCCTAACCGGCGCGCCACTTCCTCGGTGACCATGCGGGCATCGACACCGAGCCAGCCGCGCAGCGGGCGGCCGTGCTGGATGATGTCTTCCAGCACGGTCTTGGCCATGCTGGTCGGGATCGCGAATCCGATGCCGAGGCTGCCGCCCGTGCGCGAATAAATCGCGGTGTTGATCCCGACCAGGTTGCCCCGCGCATCCACCAGCGCGCCGCCCGAATTGCCGGGATTGATGGCGGCGTCGGTTTGAATGAAGCTCTCGAAGGTGTTGATGCCGAGATGGCTGCGGCCGGTGGCCGACACGATGCCCATGGTCACAGTCTGGCCGACCCCGAAGGGGTTGCCGATCGCGAGCACCACGTCGCCGATGCGCAGCTGCTCGGATTGTCCGAGCGTGATGCTGGGAAGCCTGGGCAGGTCGATCTTCAATACGGCGAGGTCGGTATCCGGGTCACTGCCCACCACGCGCGCGTCGGCCGTGCGCCCATCGCGCAACGCGACCTGGATCGCGTCGGCGCCAGCGATCACATGGTTGTTGGTGAGGATGTAGCCCTTGTCGCTCACGATCACGCCCGAGCCAAGGCTCGTTTCCACGCGCTGGCGCGGGCGCATCACCTGTTCGCCGCCTCCGAAGAACTGGCGCAATACGGGGTCGTCGAAAAACGGGTTCGGGCGGACCGTGACCACTTTGGCGGTGTTGATATTGACCACGGCCGGCGCTGCGCGGTCGACCGCCGCGGCATAAGACACCGCCCCCACGGCCGGCGCCGCCGGCGCGGGTGGCGCGGCGGATTCGCGGATGGAAACCACCGGCGCGGTGTCGGTGCGCGGCTGGCGCAGGCTCGGCCAGAGGAGCGTGAGCACGAACGCAGCCGCGAGGCCGAGCACGGCGGCTTGCAAGACAAAACGAACGGTGGATTTCATGCTGCTGGAGTGCGTCCAATTATCACGGCTACCGGGGCGCGCGTCGCGTGCAGACCGAAACGCGTGGCGCAGACGGCGGAAGTTCTCTTGACTGCTCGTCGCGCTTATACCATTCTATGCGCCGCTTTTGACCCAGGTTTCCTCTAACTCGCTGAATTCAAGCATCTTCCCCGCATCCTACAGCGCGGCGTCAATCAACAACAGGGGGTCTAATGAGTGATGACGGTGTCGACCGCAGCCGGCGGCGCTTTTTGACGGCAGCCACCACAGGCATTGGCGTGGTGGGCGCCGGATTCGCCGCGGTGCCTTTCGTAGCCAGCATGACGCCGAGCGAGCGCGCCAAGGCCGCTGGCGCCCCCGTTGAGGTCGACATCAGCAAGCTGCAGCCCGGCGAGCTCAAGGTCGAAGAGTGGCGCGGCAAACCCGTGTGGATCATGCGCCGCACTCCCGAGCAGCTCAAGGCCCTGAAAGCGGTGGAATCGCAGCTCGCCGATCCGAATTCCACCGTCCCGCAGCAGCCGGCCTACGCCAAGAACGAGACCCGCTCGATCAAGCCTGAGGTGTTCGTGTGCGTCGGCATCTGCACGCATCTCGGCTGCTCCCCGGACAAGCGCCTGGAGGCCGGGGCGGCGTCGGGCCTCGGCGCGGACTGGCCAGGCGGCTTCTTCTGTCCTTGCCACGGCTCGAAGTTCGATCTCGCCGGGCGGGTGTGGAAGAACGTGCCGGCCCCGACCAACCTGGTGGTGCCCTCGCACACCTACGTGGGCGAGAACCGCATCATCATCGGCGTCGACAAGGCGGGGGCATAGCCATGGAAAAGCTGCTGGCCTGGATTGACGCGCGCTACCCGCTGACCAAGGTCTGGAAGGAGCACTTGGCGGAGTACTACGCGCCGAAGAACATGAACTTCTGGTACTACTTCGGCTCGCTCGCCATGCTGGTCCTGGTGATCCAGATCCTCACCGGCCTGTTCCTGGCGATGCACTACAAGCCCGACACCGCGCTTGCCTTCGCCTCGGTCGAGTACATCATGCGCGACGTGCCCTGGGGCTGGCTGATACGCTACCTGCACGCCATCGGCGCCTCGGCGTTCTTCGTCGTCATCTACCTGCACATGTTCCGGGCGCTGCTCTATGGATCGCACCGCGAGCCGCGCGAGCTCATCTGGCTCATCGGCATGGTGATCTACGTGGTGCTCATGGCAACGGCGTTCCTCGGGTACCTGCTGCCGTGGGGCAACATGTCATACTGGGGCGCGCAGGTGATCATCTCGCTGTTCGACGCCATCCCCTGGGTTGGGCCGCCGCTCGCCGAGTGGATCCGCGGCGACTTCGTCGTGTCGGACGCCACGCTCAACCGGTTCTTCGCGCTGCACTTCTTCATTCCGGTGCTGATCCTGCCGATCCTGGTGTTCATGCACATCGTGGCGCTGCACCAGGTGGGCTCGAACAACCCGGACGGCATCGAGATTAAGAAGAAGAAGGGTCCGGACGGCAAGCCGCTCGACGGCATTCCGTTCCATCCCTACTACACGGTCAAGGACATCGTCGGGGTCGTCGTGTTCCTGCTCATCTACTGCGCCGTGGTGTTCTTCGCGCCGGAGCTAGGCGGGCTGTTCCTGGAGCACGACAATTTCGTGCCGGCCAACATCCTGCAGACGCCGCCCGAGATCGTGCCCCTGTGGTACTTCACGCCGTACTACTCGATCCTGCGCGCCAACGTGTACAACTTCTTCTGGATCGATGCCAAGATCTGGGGCGTCATCTTCATGGGTCTGGCGATCGTGGCGTTTTTCTTCCTGCCGTGGCTCGACCGCTCGCCGGTCAAGTCAATCCGCTACCGCGGCTGGATGTACAAGACGGCGCTCACCGTGTTCGCCATCTCCTTCGTAGTCCTCGGTTATCTCGGCATGAAGCCGGCCTCGGGCATCAACCTGATCCTCGCGCAGGTGTTCAGCGTGCTCTACTTCGCGTTCTTCATCCTCATGCCCTGGTACACCAAATACGACAAGACCAAGCCGGTGCCGGAGAGGGTGACCTGACAATGAAAAAGACGATCCTGCTCCTCGCTCTGGTATTGAGCCCCGTGACGGCATGGGCGGCCGCTGTCCAGGTCAAGCTCGACCACGCCAACGTCGATCTCAGCGATACACCCTCGCTGCAGCGCGGCGCGCGCATCTTCGTCAACTACTGCCTGTCCTGCCATTCGGCGGCGTACATGCGTTACAACCGCATGGGCCATGATCTTGGCCTGTCGGATGAGCTGGTCAAGGAAAACCTGCTGTTCGCCGCCGACAAGGTCGGTGACCTGATGAAGGCGGTGATGCCGGCGGAAGACGCCAAGGCCGTGTTCGGCGTGGTGCCGCCCGACCTCACGGTAATCTCGCGTGCCCGCGGCGCCGACTGGCTCTACACCTACATGCGCAGCTTCTACCGCGACGACAAGTCCTACAGCGGCTGGAACAACACGGTGTTCCCCCACGTCGCGATGCCGCATGTGCTCTACGAGTGGCAGGGCCATCAGCGTGCCGTATTCAACAAGGACGGCAAGTTCGAGAAGTTCGAACTCGAGCGTCCCGGCAGCATGAGCGCCAAGGACTACGACGCGGCGATGCGCGACCTCACCAACTTTCTGGTGTACATGGGCGAGCCGGCCAAGCTCGTGCGCTACCGTCTCGGAATATTCGTGATCGGGTTCCTGATCGTGCTCCTGGTCTTTGCCTACCTGCTCAAGAAGGAATACTGGAAGGACGTGCACTGAGCAACGCGGCGGCCCATTGTCACAAAGGGGGCGTATGCCCCCTTTGTCGTCCGGTGACCGTCGGTTAAGCGGAGATTCGAATGTCGACTGCCACGAACCGTAAATCCATCATGACCCTCTACGTCGGCTCGACCGATCCCGACAGCCACCGCACGCGCATCGTGCTCTACGAGAAGGACATCGAGTGTCAGGTGGTGGAAGTGGATCTCAACAAGAAGCCGCGCGAGCTCGCCGACCTCAATCCGTACAACACCGTGCCGACCATGGTCGACCGCGATCTGGTTCTGTACGGGTCGCACGTCATCAACGAGTATCTCGACGAGCGCCTGCCGCACCCGCCGCTCATGCCGGTCGATCCGGTGTCGCGTGCCCGGGCGCGGCTCATGCTGATGCGTTTCGATCGCGACTGGTACAGTCTAGTGCCGGATCTTCAGGGCGCCGACAAGAAGGCGGCCGCCCGGGCGCGCAGCGTGATACGCGACGGGCTGACCATCATCTCGCCCGCGTTCAAGGAACAGCCGTTTGCGATGGGCGAGGAATTTACCCTGGTCGATTGCTCGCTCGCGCCGATCCTGTGGCGCCTCGAGCTGTGGGACATCGAGCTGCCGCGCCAGGCCAAACCGATCCTCGACTACGCGGAGCGGTTGTTCGCGCGCAAAGCGTTCAAGCTCTCGCTCACGGAACCCGAACGCTTGATGCGCAAGCTCCCCTAGCCGGGCGGCGCGCCAACCCGTGACCTCGCTCAAGCCCTACCTGCTGCGCGCCGTCTACGACTGGGCGATGGCGAACGGCGCCACGCCGCACATCGCAGTCGATGCGACCTACGCCGGCGTGCAGGTCCCGGAGCGCTACGTCGAGGGCGGGCGCATCGTGCTCAACATCCAGCCGAACGCGATCCAGGGCTACGAGCTGACCGACGAGGCCATCAGCTTCTCGGCGCGCTTCGGCGGGGTAGCGTTCCATGTGTACGTGCCGCTGCCGGCGGTGCTCGCGATCTACGCCAAGGAAAGCGGTCAGGGCATCTCCTTTCCCGAGCCCTCCAAGAATGCCGAGGGCGGCGAACCGCCGCCCGAGACCCCGCCGCCGAAGAAAGGCCCGACCCTCAAGATCGTGAAGTAACCTGCCGGCGCGGGCCGTTGTGTGGTGCCCGCATGGCCGGGACCAATCCCGGGCGGCGTGCGCGCCGGCAGCTTCACCTGCGCAAAGGCGCGCGCGACAATCCATCCGCCGGCCATCGGCCAAACTCCATCGGAGGAACCGCGCCATGATCCGCGTCGTGCAGGGTGACATCACGCAACTTAAGGTCGACGCCATCGTCAACGCCGCGAACACCACCCTGCTCGGCGGGGGCGGGGTGGACGGCGCCATCCACCGCGCCGCCGGGCCCGAGCTGCTGGCCTACTGCCGCACGCTCGGCGGCTGTCCCACCGGCGAGGCCAGGATCACGCCCGGTTTCAAGCTCCCGGCCAAATACATCATCCATACCGTGGGCCCGGTCTACCACGGGGGCAGATCCAACGAATCCACCTTGCTCGCCAGTTGCTACCGCAACTCGCTGGAGCTGGCGCTCCAGCACGGTGTGCGCACTATCGCCTTTCCCTCGATCAGCACGGGCGCCTACGGCTATCCGAAGGACGAAGCCGCGCGTATCGCTGTCTCGGTGATGAAGCAATACGAGGACAAGTTCGACGAGATCATCGCCTGCTGTTTCAGCGCCGCCGATAAAGCGCGCTACGAGAAGCTGCTCGCGGGGCGCTGAACGGCGAGCAACCAGGCAGCGCCGGAACTGCCGACCCGCCGGGCGGTCAACAACGCAGTGGGCCCGTGGGTTCGGTAGGAGACAGGGTCGGGGAGCGTTAATGCGCACGGTCTGGAAGGTTATTGCGTTCGTCACGCTCGCATTCGCCCTGGGCGGTCCAACCTGGTCACAAGAAGCGCAGCGCACCGCGGCGATACGCGAATTCTTCTACGTCGGGGGCAAGTACACCGGTTCGCACGACAATCGGGTGATGACCGGCCAGATGTACGTCGAGGTGCTGCATCCGCTGCAGGTGCGGCGGAAGTACCCGCTAGTGTTTTTTCACGGCAACTGGCAGACCGCGACCAACTGGATGGGCACGCCCGACGGGCGGGAGGGCTGGGCGGATTACTTCCTCGCCCGGGGCTACAGGGTTTATCTGGTCGATCAGCCGGCCCGCGGGCGCTCGGCCTGGCACAGGTCAACGAATGGTCCGCTCGGGAGCCCGCGCGCCTCGCTGCTCGAACAGCGCTTCACGGCGCCCGCGATGGCCGGGCTCTGGCCGCAGGCCAGGAACCACACGCAGTGGCCGGGAGAGGGCGAGCGCAAAGGGCGCATGGGCGACCCCGTGTTCGATGCGTTCTACGCCGCTCAGGTCGGGAGCCTTACGGACGACGCCGAGACGCAGGCCCTCGTGCAGGCGGCGGGCGCTGCACTGCTCGATCGGATCGGGCCGGCAGTCATCGTCACGCATTCGCAAGCGGGGACCTTCGGGTGGTTGCTCGCTGACGCGCGCCCGCAGCTCGTGAAGGCCATCCTCGCGATCGAGCCGACCGGGCCGCCCTTCCAGAACGCGGTCTTTGACGAAAACAGCGCCCGCCCCTGGGGCCTCACCGACATTCCGCTGACCTACGATCCGCCCCTTGCCAAGGCGCGCGACCTGAAGAAAGTGCAGCAACCGACCGCCGACGCACCGGGTTTGGCCAGGTGCTGGTTGCAGGCCGATCCCCCGCGCCAGCTTCCTCGCCTGCGGGGCATCCCTATTGTGATCGTCACCGCCGAGGCGTCGTATCACGCGGTGTACGATCACTGTACAGCAAAGTATCTCACGCAGGCGGGAGTCAAGAACTCTTTCGTGCGCCTCGAATCCGTGGGCATCCGCGGCAACGGCCACATGATGATGCTTGAGAAGAACAGTCGTGTCGTTGCCGCCTTTCTTCAGAAATGGCTCGATGAGCACGTCAATTGAGGTGGAGCTGTTCCGGCATGCCGCGTATACCCACCCCAAGCGGCTCAGGCGGCTGGTTGCTGGTGGTCGGGATGCAATCGGCCCTGATTTAAGCCACCCCGCTGCGTTCCCGCAATGTCGGTGGTCTTGCCTTTTTCACCGACGACTCCATGCGCTACTCTGGTCTACGAATGTGCGCCAGCGCGAAATCTCGGCAACAAGGATCGACAACCGATGGCAGGGGCTAGCCACAGGTTCCTTCGTGGGCGCGGCAATTCTGCCCCCGCTCGCGACGATGAGCGGCAAGGCGCAGACTTGCCGCTTGCGGCCGGTTTAGCCAGGCGCCTGGTTGAGCAGTGAGGCATTGCGAATGAGCGGTTGCTGCGATAACAACTGTTCGATTGATGCGCTTCGGGAGAGGCAGCGAGGAACACTGCAAATTGTGCTCCTCATCAATGCGGTCATGTTCCTGGTCATCGTGACGGCGGCGCTCCACGGCAATTCGACGGCACTGCTTGCCGACAGCCTCGATAATCTCGGAGATGCATTGACGTACGCTCTAAGCCTCTACGCGGTTTCGAGGGGCGCTGCCGCCAAGGCGAAAGTCGCCTTGTTCAAGGGCGGCCTGATCTTTCTGGCCGCCTGCGCCGTGGGCGCTCAAATCGTTTACCGGCTGTTCGTCCCGAGCGCCCCTCTGTTTACGGTCATGGGTGCCTTCAGCCTTCTCGGTCTCGCTGCAAACTCAATTTGCCTTTTCCTGCTTTGGCGGCATCGCGGGGAAGACGTAAACATGAGCTCCGTGTGGGAGTGCTCGCGAAACGACATCGCCTCGAATATTGCGGTGTTTGCAGCGGCGGGGGCGGTTTGGCTCACCGGTTCCGGGTGGCCCGATATTGTGGTTGCGCTCGCGCTCGTCTGGTTCTTGATGCGGTCCGCGGCTCGTGTCATATCATCAGCCTGGCTCGAGGTCCGCGCGGCGACCTGAGACGCTGGCTGGCATTCACACTGTCGCTGGTGTCTTGACCCGCCAGCGCGGCGGGCGGCCGGTTGCCGCGCGACCCCACCTTCCGGGTGAGGCGCTGCGCAATGCAGGCTGTGCCGAGCGGGCAGTCCTGCGGCCCGGCGGGGCATCGTGCCAAGCGGGCCGCCTTTTCGCGCGGTATTCGTCGCGTCTGGATACCGGACCGCAATTCTCGCTATCCTGAGCTTTCCCCTGCGTGTCGTTGGGTCGGTTGCGGGACCACACCGGTCTCCGGAGGCGCTATGAATGCGAAGATGAAAAAGATCTGGCTCGCGTCCTATCCCGCAGGCATCCCGGCCGAAGTAAATGTGCGCGCATTCAGCTCCATCAACGAGGTCCTGATGCGCAGCGTCGAGCGCTTCCCCGATCGCCCGGCCTTCGCCAACATGGGTGTCGTGCTGACCTACGGCGAGCTCGACGCGCGCACGCGCGAATTCGCCGCCTTCCTGCAACAGCACGTCGGCCTCAAGGCGGGCGAGCGGCTTGCGATCATGATGCCCAACGTGTTGCAGTACCCGATCGCGATCTTCGGCGCGCTGCGTGCGGGGCTGGTGGTCACCAACATCAATCCGCTCTACACGCCGCGCGAGCTCAAGCACCAGCTCGTCGATTCCGGCGCCAGCGCCATCGTGATCCTGGAGAACTTCGGCCACGTGCTGGCCGAGGTGATCGCCGACACCCAGGTCAAGACCGTCATCACCACGCGCATCGGCGACCTGCTTGGCTTCCCGAAGGGCGCGCTCGTCAACTTCGTGGTCAAGCACGTCAAGCGCATGGTCAAACCCTTCCGGCTGCCGGCGTCGATCGATTTCCGCGCGGCGCTGCGCCTCGGCGCGCAGCGCGAGCTCAAGCCGGCGGCGGTGACGCTCGACGACATCGCCTTCCTTCAGTACACCGCCGGCACCACCGGGGTGGCGAAGGGCGTGGTGCTCACGCACGGCAACATCGTCGCCAACCTGCAGCAGGCTGGCGCCTGGATCGGGCCGTTTGTACGGGAGGGCGAGGAGGTGGTCGTGACGCCGCTGCCGCTTTACCACATCTTTTCACTCACGGCGAACTGCCTGATGTTCATGAAACTCGGCGGGCTGATCTACCTCATCACCAACCCGCGCGACTTCAAGCGCTTCTTGCACGAGCTCAAGAAATTGCGCTTCACCGTCATTACCGGCGTCAACACCCTCTACCGGGCGCTGCTCCATACGCCGGGATTCGAGCAGGTTGATTTCTCATCGCTCAAGATCGCGCTCGGGGGCGGCATGGCGGTGCAGCGCGCCGTGGCCAACGAGTGGAAGCGCGTGACCGGCAAGACCCTGGTCGAGGCCTATGGGCTCACCGAGACCTCGCCCGGCGTGTGCATCAACCCGATCGACCTGCCCGAGTACAACGGCAAGATCGGCCTGCCGATCCCGTCCACGGAAGTTTCCATCCAGGACGAGGCCGGCCGCCTGTTTTCGCCCGGGCAAGCCGGCGAGATCTGCGTGCGTGGAGCGCAGGTGATGCGCGGGTACTGGAACCGCCCGGAGCAGACCGCCAAGGTGCTCACGCCCGATGGCTGGTTTCACACCGGCGACATCGGCATGATGGACGAGCGTGGTTTTGTCAGCGTCATCGAGCGCAAGGACGATCTCATCAACGTGTCGGGCTTCAACGTCTATCCGACCGAGATCGAGGACGTGGTCGCGCACCACCCGGGCGTGATGGAGGCCGCCGCGATCGGCGTGCCGGATGAGCATTCCGGCGAGGTGGTAAAGCTCTTCGTGGTGCGCAAGGACCCGGCGCTGACCGCCGAGGCGCTGCGCGAGTACTGCCAGCAGAACCTCACGCGCTACAAGGTGCCGAAGCACTTCGAATTCCGCGACTCCCTGCCCAAGTCGCCGGTCGGCAAGATCCTGCGCCGCGCGCTGCGCTAGCGGTCGCGTGCCGCGGCGCACGCCGGCCTCTCAGCGCAGGAGCTTCTGGTCGAGCAGTAGGTTGAGCGTATAGCGCACGCCGAAACCGGTGATGTCGGTCGGGATGTGCGCGAGCCCGCCTTTGTGGTTGCCGGCGGCGAGATCGATGTGTACCCAGTCCGGCTTGCCTTCAAAAAATTCCTTCAGGAACAGCGCCGCGAGGATGTGGTCGGCATCGCTGTCGAGCGTGCACTGCTTGATGTCCGCGATGTCGCTCTTGAGCGCCTCCTTGTAGTCGTCCGGGATCGGGAACGGCCAGACCCGTTCGCCCGAGTCCTCGCCCGCCTTGATGAGCGCCGGCACCCAGTCGGGGCGGTTGGTGAAGGCGCCGCTCATGCGCGTGGACAGCGCCGAAATGCACGCGCCGGTGAGCGTCGCAAAGTCGATGATGAGCTTCGGCCTCGCGCGCGAGGCGAGGTAAAGCGTGTCGGCGAGCACCATGCGCCCCTCGGCGTCGGTGTGGACGACCTCGATGGTCTTGCCGCTGGCGGCCTTGACCACGTCGTTTTGCTTGTAGGCCCTGGGGCCGATGTGGTTCTGCGCGAGCGCGAGCCAGCAGTCCACCGCGAAATCGACCTTGAGTGTGCCGAGCGCAAGCAGGAGCCCAAGCGCCACCGCCGAACCCTCCATGTCCTCGTGCATGCCGTGCATGTGCCTGGCGGGCTTCAAGTTGGTGCCGCCAGTGTCGAAACAGATGCCCTTGCCGACCAAGGCCAGAGCCTCGTTGCGCGCCTTGGCGCGCGGCGCGTAGCGCAGATGCAGGATGCCGGCGTCCGGTTCGGGGCTGCCCTGCGCGACGGCGAGGAACGCGCCGGCACCGAGGCGCTTGAGCCTGTCGATGCCAAGGAACTCGGTCCTCCAGCCCTGCTCGCGCGCGAGCTTCTCGACACGCCGCCGGTACTGCCTGGGAGTCAGCTCGTTCGGGGGGAGCGCCGTGAGGTAGCGTGCGAGGTTGTTGCCGCGCGCCTCAGCCACGGTGCGTGCCAGGCGGGCACCTATTTTCACCCCGTACAGCACAATGTCGGCGAGCGGCTTGTGCTTGTCAGGTCGGCTCTTGAACTGCGGCAGCTTGAAGTCGGCCGCCAGCGCTGCCGCCAGCACTGCTTCTGCCGCGCGTTGCGCCAGCGCCGCTTCGAGCCCGTGGCAGATGACCGCGAGCGTCCGGGGGCTGTGGCTGCCGTGCGCGGCGACGAGCTTGCGCGCTAGCGCCAACAGCTCGAACGTTGACAGGTCAGGTTCGATGCCGGCCAGCGCGATGCGCGTGCCGTTCTTGTTCGGCAGGTCGGTGCTCCACGGCTTGGGCCCGAGCTCGTAGCCTTCGCGTTGCATGCGCCGGTCGAGCTCAGCGCCATAGGGCAGCGATTTGACGGCGGATCGCGACTTGGCGAGCAGCAAAATGACGTTTTGCTGGTTGTCGAGGAGATTCTGCGACAACGCGCCGGCTTTTTCGGTGATCTTTGGAATTCTCGTCAGCATCTCGCGCGCAAGCTGATTGATGTGGGTTGCCGCGGCATCATCGCGGCGGGATCAAAAGGCTTTTACTTGACCGGACTTAACAAAATAACGATCATACCGCGCGCATGCCGGGGACAACACCGATTGGATGAGTCGGGCCTACAGCCGCTGGCTACGTTGGCAGAACGCTTCCGGAGTCGTTAGCAGCGGTGCCTGAGTCGACCCATTTCACGCCAGCGGCTCTGCGCCCGTCGCCGAAAGCGCTTTCGCCTCTGGCGCCGGGCGCTGCCCTGACGGTCCCGGCCGAATTCGGGCTCCACCCGACCTCTCAGGAAGCATCATGAACGCTGCTGATCCGAGACGCCTGCCGGGGCGGAGACAGTTTTTCTTGCCTGTCGGTGCTGTGTTGGGTGCCGGGCAAGAATTGAAGTGGTGCTGCGTAAGCCCGCAGCCACAACCCGCTCTCGCCGGCGGGGTGACACGAGGAGATTGACCATGGCCGCCGTAACGCCAATTCCGGTTCAGACCGACACGGATGCCCAGGAGACCCAGGACTGGCTTGACGCGCTCTCCGCCGTCATCCAGCAGGAGGGGCCGGAGCGCGCGCACTATTTGATCGAGAAGCAGATCGAGCTGGCGCGCGCCGCCGGCATCAACGTGCCGTATTCGGCCAACACCGCCTACGTCAACACCATCCCGCCGGACAAGGAGGTGCGCTCGCCGGGCGATCACGCGCTCGAGAATACGCTGCGTTCCTACGTGCGCTGGAATGCACTCGCCATGGTGCTGCGTGCCAACAAGGGCGACTCCAACCTGGGCGGCCACATCGCGAGCTTCGCCTCGGCGGCGACCCTCTACGACGTGGGTTACAACCACTTCTGGCGCGCCCCCACGGAGGACTTTGGCGGCGACCTGATCTTCATGCAGGGCCATTCCTCGCCCGGCATCTATGCACGCGCCTTCATGCTTGGGCGCCTCACCGAGGAGCAGATGGACAACTTCCGCCGCGAGGTCGACGGCAAGGGCCTGTCGTCCTATCCGCACCCGTGGCTGATGCCGGAGTTCTGGCAGTTCCCGACCGTGTCCATGGGCTTGGGGCCCATCCAGGCGATCTACCAGGCGCGCTTTATGAAATACCTGCACTTCCGCGGTCTCGCCAATACCGAGGGCCGCAAGGTGTGGTGCTTCCTGGGCGATGGCGAGGTGGATGAGCCGGAATCGCTCGGCGCCATCGGGCTCGCCGCGCGCGAGAGCCTCGACAACCTGATCTTTGTCATCAACTGCAACCTGCAGCGTCTCGACGGCCCGGTGCGCGGCAACAGCAAGATCATCCAGGAGCTGGAGGCCGTTTTCCGCGGCCACGGCTGGAACGTCATCAAGGTCGTGTGGGGCAGCTACTGGGACCCGCTGCTCGCACGCGATCGCCTCGGGCTATTGCGTCGCCGCATGGAGGAGTGTGTCGACGGCGATTACCAGACCTTCAAGTCGCGCGACGGCGCCTACGTGCGCGAGCACTTCTTCGGCAAGTATCCCGAGCTCAAGGAGATGGTCGCCAACTGGTCGGATGATGACATCTGGCGCCTGAATCGCGGCGGGCACGACCCGCACAAGGTCTACGCGGCCTACCACGCGGCGGTGAACCACAAGGGCCAGCCGACCGTGATCCTTGCCAAGACCGTGAAGGGTTATGGCATGGGCGAGGCGGGCGAGGCACAGATGCCCACCCACCAGCAGAAGAAGATGGGCACGACCTCGCTCAAGGCCTTCCGCGACCGCTTCAAGCTGCCGCTCAGCGACGAGCAGCTCGAAAGGCTCGAATACATCAAGCTGTCGAAGGACTCGCGCGAGTACCAGTACATGGTCGAGCGGCGCATGGCGCTCGGCGGTTTCGTGCCGTCGCGCCGGCGCAAAGCGCAGCCGCTCGAGGTGCCGCCGCTCAGCGCCTTCGAGTCGATGCTCAAGGCCTCGGGCGAGGGCCGCGAGTTCTCCACCACCATGGCCTTCGTGCGGCTGCTGAGCACGCTGCTCAAGGACAAGAACATCGGCCGCCACATCGTGCCGATCATCGCCGACGAGGCGCGCACCTTCGGCATGGAAGGCATGTTCCGCCAGCTCGGCATCTGGTCGTCGGTGGGCCAGCTCTACACGCCGGCCGACCGCGACCAGCTCATGTTCTACAAGGAGGAAAAGAGCGGCCAGATCCTCCAGGAAGGCATCAACGAGGCCGGCGCCATGGCCTCGTGGATCGCGGCGGCCACCTCGTACTCGACGCACGCCGTGCCGATGATCCCGTTTTTCATCTTCTATTCCATGTTCGGCTTGCAGCGCACCGGCGACCTGTGGTGGGCGGCGGGTGATTGCCGCTCGCGCGGCTTCCTGCTCGGCGGCACCTCGGGTCGCACGACCCTCAATGGCGAGGGCCTGCAGCACGAGGACGGCCACTCGCACGTGTGGGCCGCGCAGATCCCGAACTGCATCCCGTACGATCCGACCTTCGGTTACGAGCTCGCGGTGATCCTGCACGACGGCCTGCGCCGCATGTACCAGGAGCAGGAGGACGTCTACTACTACATCACCGTGATGAACGAGAACTACGAGCATCCGGCGATGCCCGAGGGCGCGCAGGCCGGCATCCTCAAGGGTATGTACCTCTTCAAAAAAGGCGGGGCGGGCAAGGGACCGTGCGCGCAACTGCTCGGCAGCGGCGCGATCCTGCGCGAGGTCATCGCCGCCGCCGACCTGCTCAGGCAGGACTGGAACGTGGAAGCGGACGTGTGGAGCTGCCCGAGCTTCACGGTGCTCGCGCGTGACGGCAACGACGCGGCGCGCTGGAACCTGCTGCATCCGACCGCCAAGCCGCGCCTTTCGTATGTCGAGCAGTGCCTCAAGGACACGCACGGCCCGGTGATCGCTGCAACCGATTACGTGCGGGCGTTTGCCGAGCAGATCCGGCCGTTCGTGCCGCGCCGCTACACGGTGCTCGGCACTGATGGCTTCGGCCGGTCCGACACGCGCGAGAAGCTGCGCTACTTTTTCGAGGTCGACCGCCATTGGGTCACGATTGCTACCCTGGCGGCGCTTGCCGAAGAGGGGCAGGTCGACCGCGGCCGGATCGCCGAGGCCATCAAGAAATACGGCATTGATCCCGAGAAGCCGAACCCGCTGACAGTCTGATGCGCCGCGCGATGCTGTGAGCCGTGATTCGTGACTGGTGACTCGTGATTCGTG
>CAYZVX010000039.1:0-26045 GCA_964482055.1 uncultured Acidiferrobacteraceae bacterium | reverse complement strand
GAGCCGCTCGATCAGCCCGGGCAACTGCGACAAGCGCCGCGGCTCGGTCACGAACAGCGGGAGCCCGAGCTCGCGCAGCCGCGCAAGCGGCGCCGGTGGGTTGCCGCTGCGCCAGCCGACCACCAGATCCGGCGCCAGCGCGACGACTCGCTCCACGTCGATCCCGGCGCTGCTGCCCACCCGCGGCAATGCGCGCGCCGGCGGCGGGTAGTCGCTGAAATCGACGGTCGCAACGACCCGCTGTCCCGCGCCGGCGGCGAACAGTAGCTCGGTCGCGTGCGGAGCCAGGCTCACGATTCGTCTGGCTGGCGTTGCGAGCGCGACAACATTACCGGCGTCGTCGACAGCGCGCAGGGTCGCGGCCGCCGGTGTGGCGCACGCCGTCAGAAGGGCGGCGACAACCAGACATCGCGAATCACACACCGGCGGTACCTAGGCCAGCTCGGGCAGCCGCCCGGCATGGAAAACGAGTCTCGGCAAGACATAACCGCCGTCTTGCTCGATCTCGATGCGGGTCAAACCGGCGCTTGGTACCTGCACGCGGAAGATGTGCTTGAGCGGGATCCCAAGAACATGTGCGACGATCGTACGGATCACGCCAGCATGCGCAACGATCAGGACATGCCGTCCGCCATGTCGCGCGATAAGCTCCCGCCACGCCTCCAGCACGCGTTGCTCAAACTGCGCGAGCGGTTCGGCGCCTGGTGGGCCGTGCGAGAAAGGATCGTCCCAGAAACGCAGCAACCGTTCGGGGTCCTCACGCCTGAGTTCCTCGGGCGTATGTCCCTCCCAGCTGCCGAAACCGAGCTCAATCAGGCGCGGGTCTGGCTCGAGCGGCAACGCGTGGCGCGCGGCAAGCTCTTGCGCGAATTCCATGCAGCGCGAGAGCGTCGAGCTTACGATCGCCTGCCACGGACGGGCGTCGCCGACCGCGGCACGCATCTGCGCCCAGCCCTTATCGCTCAACGGATCATCGGTGCGGCCGCGGTACCTGCGCCCACCGACCGGCTCGCCGTGCCGGATGAGATCAACGCGCGTCACGATGCGGATCACGGCTGCCTCGCAGGCGCCGCAGCGGGTTGGGCCTCGCGCGGCCAAGACCGGCGCGGAATCAAGCCGCGACGAGCCCCATGATGTGCGCAATGGCCATCAGCACCCCGACCACCAGCCACATCAGCAGCACGCGCCACACGAGCGCGACCACGCCGCGCACGTGGCTCGCGTCCGGCACCACGCTCAATTGCGAGCGCGACTCCTCATATTCCGCCTCTTCGCCGCCCGGCTCGCAGGCCTGCATGTGCATCGCACCAAAGCCCGAGGCGAGCAGCGGTCCGCTGTTGATGTCACCCCACACACTCACCTTCTTGGCCCAACAATGCAAGGCGTCCTCGAAGCTGCCCATCAGCGCATACGACAGGGCCGTAATGCGCGCCGGCACCCAGCCGAGCACGTCGTCGAGCCGCGCCGCCGCCCAGCCAAATTCGGCAAAGCGCTCGTAGCGGTGTCCCCAGAGCATGTCGAGAATGCACGCGAGGCGCTGCAGCACGGCGCCGAGCGGCCCGAGCAGCACGAACCAGAAGATCGGGGAGATCACCAGGGAATTTCCCTGCTTGAGAACGGCCTCGACCGCCGCGCGCGCAATGCCAGCCTCGGTCTGGTCGGGCGCCCCTTTGCCGGTGAGCTCGCGCAGCTGCTCGTTGGCGTCATGCAGATCGCCGGCCTCAAGGGCGTCGGCCACCGCATCGCTCGTCTTGGCCAGGCGGTAGATGTCCAGACACAGGTAGAGCACCACGACATCGAAGGCGATACGCACGGGCCAGCCGATCTCGCCCAGGACATAGCGCACGAGGACAACGCCCGCCACGATCGGCACGATCGCGAGCAGCACGGCGCCTATCCCGTGACTGCGCTTGCCGCCGTTGAAGCGCTCCTCGATCGACTCCGCCCAATCGCGATACCAGGCAAAGGGCTTGAAGCCGTGTCGATCCGGCACCAGTCGGTCGACGGCGACGGCGAGCAGGATAGAAATGAGGGTTTCGGTCATCGGAATCAGTTGGTTGAGCGAAACGATTGACCGTGATGATACCGCAGCGCGCGGCCGGCGCTCCAGGGCGGGCGATTCAGGCCGTCAGGGTTGCATCGGTTAGATGCGACAGGAAGCGGGGCCAGTCGAACCCCGCCCCCGGATCGGTCTTGCGGCCGGGCGCAATATCCTCGTGCCCGTAGATACGCCGGCGAGTGATGGCCGGATACGCGCGCATCAGCGCAGCCGCTAGCTCCGTCAGACGCTGGTATTGAACCGGCTCGAACGGCTCCGTGTCCGTACCCTCAAGCTCAATGCCGATGGAGAAGTCATTCACGCGCGCGCGTCCCTCGCACCAGGACTGACCCGCGTGCCAGGCGCGGCGTGAGGTCGGCACGAACTGCACCAGCTCGCCGTCGCGGCGCACCAGGAAGTGCGCCGATACCTCGAGGCCGGCGATCTCCGGATAGTACGGGTCGGCGTCGCGCGCCAGGCGATTGCAGAAGAATTGCTCAATGTCCTGCCCCCCATAGCGCCCGGGCGGCAGGCTGATGGCATGGATGATCAATACTTCGGGCTGTGCGCCGGCAGGTCGTTCGTCCGCGTTGGGGGATGGCACGTAGCGCGCGCCATGCAGAATACCAGTGACGGGTTCAAGTTCCATGGGAAATCAACTCTTTCGAGGCCGGACCGGCGTCGCCCCTTGAACCGTGCGTGCGCTCGATGTCGCAGCACAGTATACCGTGCTGCGCGCCGCGCCGGTGCCGATGCTGCCGGCGTCGCCGATCCGGGCTCTTTCGGTATACTTGCCGCCGCCACCGTGCCGTGCGGCTCGCCTGCCTGCCCGGTGCGGCACGAGGCGAAACCGAACGCACCAAATTGAGGGAGAGCCCGACGTGCCGTCCCGCGCAACGCCGCTCACGCAATGCCCGGAGTGGCTGGCGCTCGAAGCGCACCTTCAGGAGCTTCACACCGCAACCCTGCGGGAGCTGTTCGCCGGGGATCCCCGCCGCGGCGAGCGTCTCGGTCTCGAGGCCGCGGGCGTTTATCTCGACTACTCGAAGAATCGCCTGACCGAAAAGACGGTGCAGCTGTTGGTCGCTCTGGCACGGGCGCGAAACCTGCCGGCGCACATCGAGGCCATGTTTCGGGGAGAGCGCATCAACACCACCGAACAGCGGGCGGTGCTGCATGTCGCGCTACGTGCCCCGCGTGACGCCCAATTCATGGTGGACGGCGAGAACGTCGTGCCCAAGATACACGCCGTGCTCGAACGCATGGCGCGCATTGCCGATGCCATTCGCGCCGGCAACTGGCGCGGGCACACCGACAAACCGATACGCAATGTTGTCAATATCGGGATCGGGGGCTCCGACCTGGGTCCGCGCATGGCGACGGAGGCGCTGCGCTTCTACGGCGACCGCCGGCTGCGCATGCGCTTTGTCTCGAACGTCGACGGCACCGATTTTGTCGAGGCCACCCGCGATCTCGATCCCGCCGAAACCCTGTTTATCGTGTGCTCGAAGACGTTCACGACGCTGGAAACCCTGGCGAATGCGAACGCCGCGCGGACCTGGTGTCTCGCGCAACTCCGAGACGAGGCGGCGATCGGTCGGCACTTCATTGCCGTGTCGACCAACCTGGATTTGGTGACCAAGTTCGGCATCCAGCCCGCCAACATGCTGGAGTTCTGGGACTGGGTCGGCGGTCGCTATTCCCTCAGCTCCGCAATTGGCCTTGCCCTGATGATCGCCATCGGCCCGAAGCGCTTTGGCGAGATGCTGGCCGGGTTCCACGCGATGGACGAGCACTTTCGTACCGCCCCGTTGGAGCGCAATCTGCCGGTGTTGCTCGGGTTGATCGGCATCTGGAATGCGAATTTTCTGGGCGCGGAGACTCATGCGGTACTGCCCTATGATCAGTATCTCGCGAGCCTGCCGGCCTATCTCCAGCAACTGGACATGGAGAGCAATGGCAAACGCGTCGATCGCGACGGCAACGTGGTGAGCTACCCAACGGGCCCGGTCATTTGGGGCCAGGCCGGCACGAATGGTCAGCACGCCTTCTACCAGCTCATCCACCAGGGTACGCGCCTCGTGCCCTGCGACTTCATCGGTTTTTGTCGTCCGCTCAATCCCATCGACCAACATCACGATCTGTTGTTCGCGAACCTGCTGGCACAGAGCGCGGCATTGGCGTTTGGTAAGTTGCCAGCCGAGGTAGCCGCGGAGGGGGTGCCACCGGCACTAGTGCCTCACCGCTCGTTTCCTGGTGACAGGCCGAGCAACACCCTGCTACTGGAACAGCTAACGCCGGCCGCGCTGGGCAAACTGATCAGCCTGTATGAACACAAGGTGTTTGTTCAGGGAATCATCTGGAACGTGAACTCGTTTGACCAATGGGGCGTCGAGCTTGGCAAAGTGCTCGCGAAGCGCATCGAACCGCAGCTCACGGCTGAGCGAGACCTGCCCCAGTCGCTCGACAGCTCAACGAGCACCTTAGTTCGCCGCTACCGGCGATTCCGCCGCGCGTCCTAGGGGGTCGGCGAGTCGCTGGTTCGCTGTTTCAAGAAACACGGGCGAAGGTGCTAGCCCCCGAAAAAGCCCTATCGCCCGATACGCCTCGTCAACGGCAAGGCGCGGTCGACCGAAAGGTGTATCGGCCAAACCGTCGAAAAGCTTGACTGAGACAGTGGTGCCGGTGCGCGGACTCGAACCGCGGACCTACTGATTACGAATCAGTTGCTCTACCAACTGAGCTACACCGGCCGAGACAGAAAGAACGCGGAGTATAGGACAGGATGCTGGGGCGACCAACCCGTCGCGATGGATGCGGCTCTTCTTGAATTTCGTCAGGATGCGCGCCGAATCCGAATAACCACGTCCACGCCCTCAAGCGCGACATCCTCGGGGAGCGGTGGAAGCCCGGTTACCTGCACCTGGCCAGAATCGACATCCGTGAGCTTACCCGTGCTCTGGTCATAGAGATGGTGGTGTGGCGAGGTGTTGGGGTCGTAAAACACACGCGCCGGATCGGCAATGACCTCGCGTATTACCCCTTTGCGGGCCAGAAGCCCCAAAGTGTTGTAGACCGTGGCTTTGGAGACGTGCTGGTTTTCGGCGTTCACGAGCCTGAACACGTCCTCCGCAGACATGTGCTCACATCGTGAAAGCAGGGTCTGAGTGATCAGCACCCGCTGGGTTGTGGGGACGATACCGCAGCCACGCAACATGGCCGCGGTATCTTGGTCAGAAATAGTGCGTCGACGACTTTCCATTTGGAAATAACTATATTGGTGCTGCAACTCTTTGTCCAGAAATGTGAAATACGGTAGTTGCTCATTGGGTGACGCCGACTGCCAAGCTGTCGAGCCCGAGCCATAGCCATCGGCCAATCGGACCAAGGGTGGATCACTCTGGCGAATTCTTGGAAATCTTCCCCCCAATCGCCAGTTGATCACCCTAAACGGTAAAGGCAAGGCCAAAACCCGTGGGCGGCCTGACGCTTTGCGTCAATTGCGGAGTGCGGTTCCTCGATTAAGCTTTCCTGAAAGCAGGTCCTGAACACGATCGATCGCTGCGGTTTCTCAGGCTGCTTCGCTAGGCTCGATCCTTGCAGCAGAGAAATGCCGGCAGGTGTCCGGAGCGGGAAGTAGGTAACTTCTGGAAAAAACTAATAGCATTTCATCTGCCAATATATGCCGTTCGTCAGCTACAGAATGCCGTACAGAATACCGTTCGTCCCGAGTACACGACCGTTTGTCTGTCATAGGCCTTTGCCGGGCTTTACGATGGTGGAGCTTGTGGTGGTCATGGCGATTGCCGCCATCCTCGCCACCCTCGCGTTCCCGAGCTTCCGAACGCTGATGCAAAACCAGCGTTTGGGAACCCAAGCGAACGAATTCATTGCGGATCTGAATTTCGCTCGAAGCGAAGCCGTCAAGCGGGTCGCCGTGGCTGGCGTGTGCGTCTCTACCGACGGCGCAACCTGCACCGCAGGCGGCAGCTGGGCTGCTGGTTGGATCATCTTTGCCGACGTCAACAGTGACGGGGGCTGGGACGGCGGCGACCTCGTCCTGCGCGTGCGCGACGGCTTGACTGGCAATAACTCGCTCGTTCCCAACGCCGCGTTTGCCAACAACGCCGTGCTTTTCAGCCCGCGCGGCACACTGGTAGCCGGCGGCACCGTGACGTTCGCGCTCTGTGACGACCGCGGCGCGAGCTACGGCAAGGCGATAGTGATCAACGCCGCTGGTCAGGCGCGCGTGGACGCCGCCACGCCCGCCTCCTGCAATTAAGGGTCGGGAACGTGAAATCCCATCGCTACAGGTCGCACGCGCACTACACGCATCAGGGCGGCTTCACGCTGCTCGAGGTCCTGGTGGCGCTGCTGGTGCTTTCCTTGGGACTGCTCGGGCTCGCCGGTCTGCAAACGATGAGCCTCAAGTTCAACACCCAGTCGTATCAGCGAACTCAGGCAACCATGCTCATAGACTCCATGATCGATCGCATGCGCGCCAATCCTGACGCCGTGAACTCGGGCGTATACAACAATGTACCACTCGGTGCCGCGGCCGCCAGTTATTCCTTTTCGGGTACGTGCCCGCAGCAATGCGCGGATGCCGACGATTTGGCGAATTACGACATCCACCAGTGGCTGGCAGCGATCGCCGCCCCCGGAATGCTAACGAATGGCAAAGGAGAAATCTCCTTCGACGGCACGCGCCACAGGGTAACCATAACCTGGTGGGAGAACGACCTGGAAATACGCCAAGAGACAGTTGTACAGCTCTTTCCGGGGTGACATATGCATCCTCGTATTCGCCCTAACACATGCACAGGCACGCCGTCACCCCGTCGGGCGGCTCTCGTCACTTGCCGTGACCGGACCGCTACCATGCCCATGACCGATCCCCACTCTCGCACCCGAGGATTCTCGCTGGTTGAGCTCATGGTTGCCATCACGCTCGGCCTGATCATCACGGCGGCTGTCGTCACCGTGTTTTCTTCCACGCGCAGCACCTATCAGCTCGACGAAGGGCTCGCGCGATTGCAGGAAAACGCGCGCTTTGCCATGGAAACCATCACGCGCGAGACGCGCCAGGCGGCGGCCATGGGTTGCAAGCGCTGGCGCGAGGATGTGAGCGGCTCGGGCGTGAAGGAAAGACCCTTCAACAATCTAAACGGCGCTACGGGCGGCGGGGCCTACGACTTCAGCGAGATGTTGCTCGGCTTCGAAGCCAGCAACACTGCGCCCGGAGACACGCGTTCCTACTCGGGTGGCTTTCCGGCCAACTCGACCGGTGACTGGACGCCGGCACTCAACACCGCCCTGGTGGCAGGCGCCATGCCGGGCTCCGACATCCTGGTTGTCCGCCGTATCAGCTCGGCGCCGGCACGCCTTGCGGGTGCCTTTGTCACCGACGACACCGTCTTCCTCGAGGCTGCGGCGGCCAATCGCTTCAAGAAAGACGACGTTGTCATGGTCTATGACTGCGCGAAAGCCTCGATCTTCCAGGTCACCAGCGTGGTGAACGGCACCGAGCTCAAACATGACAGCAGCGGCTCGCCGGGCAACGCCTGCACCAACTGGTTCACCGGCGCCGCGCCACCCTGCAAGTTCGGTGGCAGCGAGGCCCAGGCTTACGACCAAAGCGCCGAGGCTGCGAGCGTGCAAACATCTGCCTTTTATGTCGCGCGCGGCGCAAGCGGCATGCCGGCGCTCTTCCAGGCGACCTACCCGGGCGGCGCGCAAGAATTGGTCGAGGGTGTTGAGAACATGCAGATTCTCTACGGCATCGATGACAACGCCGACGGCAGAGTCGATCGCTACGACACCGCTGATAACGTTCCCGCGTGGGGAAGCGTCGTGGCGGCACGGGTCAGCCTGCTGCTCAGCACCGTCAACACCTCCGGCACCTCGGCGGGCGTCGGCGCGGATACCAGCACCTATCTGCTCCTCGGCAGCGATGCCGCCACTGCCATAACCATCGACCCGCCCGACGACAACCGCCGGCGCCGCGTCTTCGAATCGACGATTTTGCTGCGCAGCCGGGGATTCTAGTCATGCGATACCTGCACCCAGACACGTTGCGCGGCCCATCGCGCAGGACCCATGGCCCGAATCACCACGCGGGCCGCAGCGTTGACTGCGTCCCCGGGCGCGAGCGGCAGCGCGGCGCGGCGCTGATCATGAGCCTTGTCTTCATGGTCGTCCTCACATTGATCGCCATTACGGCCGTAACGACGGGCAGCCTGGGCGAGAAGATGGCGGCCAACCTCAAGGACCAGCGCATCGCGTTTCAAGCCGCCGAATCGGCGCTGCGCGCCGGCGAAGGCTGGTTGAGGACGACCAACTACGCCGATCCGACCAAGATCATCGACGAGTTGGCCACGCTGCCGTGCACCGATGCCACGCACGTGTGCAAGCAGAATTTTCTCGGAAACCTCGCGGACGCCGGAGCGTATCCGAACAGCTGGTGGCTGGCGAACGGCGTTGCCTACGGGACCGCGTCCCGGGAGATCACGCAGGCCACGGACGATCCCCGCTATCTCGCCGAGTTCCGGTATTTCGAGGAAGACAATCTGGATAAGCGCGGCTACCCGGGCAATCCCGGGCGCGCCTATTACCGCGTCTACGGCTTTGGGCTGGGGGCAACAGAAAGTGCAACCGCCATCGTCGAGAGCCACTATGGCGTCCACGTCAATCCGAAACAATGAGCGCATGCAGAGCACCCGGCTTGCAGCCAATCGAAAATCGGCCAATTCAAACGCGACCGTCGCGACCGCATTTCGCGGCCGCCGGCGGGCTCGGTATCGAGGAGTAGGACCATGAGCCTGTTATTTCTTCGCAAAGTCGGTTTGAGCGCTGCGCTCAGTGTGACGCTTGTCGTTGGTGCCATACCAAGCCCTGCCGCAGCCGCGCCACTGAGCCTGGCGGACTCCCCGATCTTCCTGCTCACCAGCGTCGAGCCCAACATCATCTTCACCTACGACGACTCGGGCAGTATGGCCTGGGGCTTCATGCCGGACTCGGTCGCCACCAATGGCTGGGACGACGAGCGGCGCGGCTGCTCCAGCACCGTTAATACCATTTACTTCGACCCGAACACGAATTACGACGTGCCGATAGACGCCAACGGCGATCCGCTCAATGCGGTTCCCACTAGCTTCGGGGCCGCGTACAAGGATGGCTTCGACCCAGCCCGAGGGAAGGACAACCTCGCAACGAGTTTTCGAGTAATTTGGGACGGCATCCCCAACACTTGGGCTCCTACCGGCATCTCCGGATACGGGCCCATCTTCGCGGGCTGCGGCTTCACCTCCGCCACCAATATCAGCGCAACCGGTATCGGTGCCTACGACGGTGCCCGTAACGCCTTTTACTTCGAATACAGCCCGGCCTTGACGGGTTGTTCACCGGCCGCAACCACGAACAACCTTTGCTATCGGCTGGTGCAGCACAACAACCCGTCGCTCTCTGCGCCCCATGATGGCAGCGCGTGGAGCGCGGAAAAGCAGCAGAATTTCGCCAACTGGTATTCGTACCACCGCACCCGCACGCTGTTGGCAAAAACCGGTGCGGGAAAAGTCTTCCAGCGCCTTTCCGACACGGTACGCGTGGGCTTCCAGCGCCTGAACTCGTGCAACAGTGCGTTCGGCACGCCACCCACTGCGGCATGCCCCGGCAGTAGTGTGAGGCCTTTTACCACCGGCGCCAAAATCAGCTTTCTCAATTGGCTGTACAGCTCGCCGTCAAACGGCGGCACCCCCCTGCGCGGAGCATTCCGGCGGGCAGGTGAGTATCTTTCGACCAGCGGCGCGAACAGCCCCTGGGCGCCGAATCCGGGCACACCCGCGGTAACGGAATACGAATGCCGGCAAAACTTTCACGTCGCATTTACGGACGGATACTGGAATAGCGACAGCACCCTGACGATGTACGGAAACACCGATAACTCATCCACCGCGCTGCCCGCCTACGATCTTACCGCGGACCGATTGGCCCTCAATTACCATCCCGGCAGCTACGGCCCCAGCAGTCTCCCTGCCGGCCGCAGGCCCTATCCGGACGGAAACTCCAATAGTCTGGGCGACATCGCTTTCTACTACTGGTCGCGCGACGCGCGGCCGACCCTCGCAAACAAGGTGCCGCAGTACATCGTCAACCGGGACGGCAGCGACCCCGAAAAGTTCTGGCATCCCGACAACGATCCCGCGACCTGGCAACATCTTGTCAACTACACGGTCGGCCTGGGCGTTGCGGGCAACCTCAACCCTACAAACTACTTCGACCGTTCTCAACCCAACAGTGCTGGCCACTGGGACGAGATCATGGCCGGTGGACCGCCGACCTGGGGGACAACGGCTGCGGATTCTGTAAACAACGTGGATGACCTCTGGCACGCCGCGGTGAACAGCCGCGGCCGCTACTTCAGCGCGCGCAACTCAAAACAGCTGGTCGAGTCCCTGCAGCAGGCGCTCGCCGATGTTACTGCTCGCTCCGGCTCCTCCGCCTCGCTTTCGGCGAATGCCGGTTCCGTCGGTGCAAGTACACTTATTTACCAGGCCAAGTTCAACAGCGCCGACTGGTCGGGACGGCTTCTGGCCTTCGGCATCGATCCGAGCAACAACACGGTCAACACCGCGCCGACCTGGGATGCAAGCGTCGAGCTAAACCAGCTCAACTACGACAGCGACCGCAGGATCATTACTTTCCAGCCGGCAAACAAGGCAGGCGTCCCGTTTCGTTGGGGGAGTATCAGTCCTGCTCAACAGGCCGCCCTCGACACCAATCCCTCGACGGGCACACCGGACGGCAACGGCGCGGCGCGGCTCGACTACCTGCGGGGCGCGAGCGCCAACGAGGGCCAGAATCTGAACTTCCGGATCCGGACCTGCCTCAATCTGGCCGGGCAGGCTGTCCCTTGCAGCGCCGACGTTGGGAAACTCGGCGACATAATCAACTCGTCGCCAATCTATGTGGGCAAGCCGCCGTTCCGCTACCGCGATTCACTCGAAAGCGCCCCGTATTCATCCTTCGCCACAAGCAATGCGGGTCGCACGCCGATTGTCTATGTCGGTGCCAACGACGGCATGCTGCATGGCTTCAATGCGAACACCGGCAGGGAGGAAATCGCCTATGTGCCGAGTCCGGTCTACGCCAACCTGAGCCGCCTCACCTCACAGTCCTACAGTCACCGCTACTTCGTCGACGGCAGTCCCATGGTGGGTGATGTCTTCATCGACAAAGGCGCTAGCGCCCAGTGGCGCACCGTCCTGGTCGGCGGGCTCAACAAAGGCGGGCGCGGCTACTACGCGCTCGATGTGACGGATCCGAGCAACTTCAGCGAGGCCAACGCCTCCAAGCTCGTGCTATGGGAGTTCACCGAGGCCCACGATTCCGATCTCGGCTACTCCTACAGCCAGCCGTCCATCGCCAAGATGGCGAACGGCAAATGGGCCGCCATCTTCGGCAGCGGCTACAACAACGTGAGCCCCGGCAGCGGCAAGGGCTTCGTCTACATCGTATTCATCGAACGCGGCGTGGACGGCACCTGGACGCTCGATACGGACTACGTCAAACTCGCCACTGACGCCGGCAGCACGACCACACCCAATGGCATCGCCGGGGTCACCGCGATCGACGTGAACCGCGACGAGATCGTCGACTACATCTATGCCGGCGACCTGGAGGGTAACCTCTGGCGGTTCGATGTCACGAACCCGCAGAACCTCAGTGAGGCCGCCTGGATCACGGCAATCAAGGATACGAGCGCATCGGCAAAGCGGCGCACCCTGCTGTTCAAGACCAGGACGGGCCAGCCCATCACGCAGTACCCCACCACGGCACGGCACCCGCTGGGCGGCGTGCTCGTCTACTTCGGCACCGGCAAGTACCTTGAGTCATCCGACAACAACGTTTCCGGAGCGGTTACCCAGACGTTCTACGCCATCTGGGACCGTGGGCTCGGGGAGACGGTCTCAGCGACGAACCTGCTGCAGCAGACGGTCGATAGCACCGCGAGCAAGGGCGGCTTCAGCGTGCGCCTGACCAGCAACAACCCGATCAAGTGGGCCACCGCGGCCGCGCCAGCCCCCGGCACGCATCTTGGGTGGTACATGGACCTGCCCACCGCGGGGGAGCGCTCGGTCAATCCGGCCCTGGTGCGCGAGGGCAAGGTAATCTTTTCGACAACCATCCCGGCCAGCATTCCGTGCGAACCCGGCAATGACGGCTGGCTAATGGAGCTCGACGGTTTTGGGGGCGGGCGTCTTGCCGATACGTTCGATCTCAATCAGGACGGTGTGATCAACGCCAGCGATCGGGTCTCGAGCGGCAGCGGTGAGGTCGCAGCTTCGGGTGTGAAGACTGGCGGCGGCTCCGGCGTCACCATCTTGTCTACAAATCCGAGCTTGTCCAACCCGCCGCGCCCGGCCGAAGAATGCGTCGAAGTGAAGCTGGCAAATACGAGCGAGGGCAAGATCATCCGCATGGAAGAAAAATGCCGGGGCCCGAGCCGTGAGAGCTGGATGCAGCCTCGCTAGGTGTCCCGGCAGGAGACTGGGAACGTATGCGAAAGTCGGCATACTTGATGGTAGAAACCGTCCCGAGCGCTGCGTCAAGCGGGGCAAAACGTCGCTCCGCCCCGCTGGGCGCAATCCGTTCAACCGGCGTGCGCGCGTGGACAGGCCAATGGAACCACTGGATCTGGGAATCAGTAGAGGTCATTTGCGGATGAAAAAGTACACACGAGACGGTGGGTTCACGCTGATCGAGCTGGTTGTGGTCGTAACCATTATCGGTATCTTGGCGGCGATCGCCTATCCGAGCTACACGAGCTATGTCGCTCAGACCCGCCGCACGGATGCGCAGATCGCCCTCACCCACACGGCGGCGAAATTGGAGAAGTTCTTCACCAACTGCAGCCGCTACCCGACGGCGGCAGAATACGCCGCGAGCCCACCCAAAGCCGACTGCGGTGACGCCGCCTTCCAAGGGCCGGCCTTGTCACCCGACAGGTACTACAGCCTGGTTTATCGGCAAGGCGGGGCGGGCTGCGCGGCAGGACAGCCCGCGGCGTCCTGCTTCGAGCTCACCGCCACCCCCACGGCGCTCGGCGCACAGGCCGCGCGCGACGGCGGGAAATGTGCGTCGTTCACCATTGATCACTTGGGCAGGAAGACAGCAACTGGAGCGGAGGCCGCCAAGTGCTGGAAGAAGTAGCCGGCTCTTTGCGCGTCTAGCGCGAGGCGCGCAGCTCTTTCGGCACGGCAAACACGACCGACTCGCTTCTAACCGGGGTCGCGTCGGCGACCGTCGCGCCCCATTCCTTCAGGCGCGCGACGACCCGCTGCACCAGGACCTCCGGTGCTGAGGCACCGGCGGTCAATCCGACTGTCTCCGCATCTTCGAACCACTCCCGGCGCAGATCATCCGGGCCGTCGATCATGTAGGCGCGCGCGCCCTGCCCTTCGGCCACTTCGCGCAGGCGGTTGGAGTTGGAGCTGTTGCGCGACCCGACCACGAGAAACACATCACACTTCGGCGCCAGCGTCTTGACCGCGTCCTGGCGGTTCTGCGTGGCATAGCAGATGTCATCCTTTTTCGGCCCGCCGATCAGTGGAAACCGCGCCTTCAAGGCCTCGACGATGCGCGCGGTGTCATCCATCGAAAGTGTCGTCTGCGTCACGTAGGCGAGATTTTCGGCCGATCCCACGGCCAGCCGCGCGACATCCTCGACGGTTTCGACCAGGTAGATTCCGTCGCGCGCCTGACCCATCGTCCCCTCGACCTCCGGATGGCCGGCGTGGCCGATCAGCACCATCTCGGTACCCTGCTTGCGATGGCGGACGACCTCCATGTGTACCTTGGTCACCAGCGGGCACGTGGCATCGAACACGCGAAACCCGCGACGCTGTGCCGCCTCCTGCACGGCGCGCGAGACGCCGTGCGCGCTGAAGATCACAGTCGCACCGTCCGGGATCTCGTCGAGCTCCTCGACGAAAACGGCACCCTTGGCGCGCAAGTAGTCGACGACGAATCGATTGTGCACGACTTCGTGGCGCACGTAGATCGGCGCGCCGAAAAGCTCAAGCGCGCGTTCGACTATCTCAATGGCGCGATCCACACCGGCACAGAAACCCCGCGGGTTGGCAAGAAGCACTTGCATGGCGGGCATCTTAGCTGGATTCGCGTAGCCGATCAGCCCGGGGACGGCTCGACACCCAGAATTTCCACGGCAAATACGAGGTCATGACCGGCCAGCGGGTGCGAGAAATCGACTTGAACCTCATGTTCCGACACCTCGACGATCGTACCCGGCACCTCCTCACCCGAAGGCAGGTCGAAGCCGATGACCATACCCGCTTCGAGCTTCATGTCGGGAGGAAAGTCGCTGCGCGGCATCACCTGGATATCGGCGATATCCTCGGCGCCATAGGCGTCCCGGCTTTCGATCTCGAAGCTTCGCACATCACCGGTTTCGAGCCCAAGCAGGCAGTGCTCGAAGGCGGGCAGCAGGTCGCTCTCGCCGACGACCAGGCGCAGCGGCTCGCTGTCGCGCGTTGAGTCGACAACCCTGCCCGTCGCCGCGAGGCTCAGGGTGTAGTGCAGGGTGACGGTGGATCCAAGGGCGACGGGCATACGGCGGGCGGAAACGAGCGTGCGACCGGTCTCATCCGGCCTTGCGCTTGAGCAGGCCAAGCGCGTCGGCGATCAGGGCGATGGCGCCGATGGTGATCGCCGAGTCGGCGACGTTGAAGGTCCAGAAGTGCCAACCGCCGAAATGAAAATCGATGAAGTCGATGACATAGCCGTGGACGAGGCGGTCGATCAGATTGCCGATCGCCCCACCCAGAATGAGCGAAAGGGCGACCGCGAGGACCCAGTCACCGGATTTGAGGCCACGCAGCATCACGAAGATCGCCACGCACGCCACCACCGCGATGCCCGCGAACAGAAAATTCTGCCACCCGCTCCCGCCGCTCAGGAAACCAAAAGCCGCACCGGTATTGTGCACGAGCGTCAGGTTGAGAAATGGCAGCAGCTTCACCTCGGCATAGCGGCCCAGGTACTTCGCCGCTGCATACTTGGAGGCCTGATCGAGCGCAACCACCAGGGCGCTCACCCACAGGTAGCGGACCATCAGGCGTAGCGGCGCTGCTCGCCGTTCCCCGCCACATTCTGCACGCAACGGCCGCAGAGCTGCGGATGGTCGGCGTTGGAACCGACATCGTCGCGATGATGCCAGCAGCGCACGCACTTGGCGCGCGCCGACGGCGCCACGGCGATCGCGAGCCCTTTGACCTCGCTATCGACTGCCTCGCCCGGGCGGTCGGCGAGCGGATGCAGTCGCGCATAAGACGTAATGAAGACAAACCGCAATTCGCCGCCATCGCCGTTCTCATCCCCCAGCTTGCGCAACTCGCTGAGCAGCTCATCTTCGCAGTACAAATCGACCTCGGCATCGAGCCCCGAGCCGATGCCACCCGCGATGCGCAACTTCTCGAGCTCCTTCTTCACCGCCTCGCGCACGCGCAGCACCTTGTCCCAATACGCCAGGCCATGTCCTGTGGCCACGTCCTCGCGCGCGAGCGCCGTCAGATCGTGCCAGCGCTCGAGCAGCACCGAGTCGCTGCGCGCACCCGGCATGTAGCCCCAGATCTCCTCGGCCGTAAAGCTGAGAATGGGCGCGAGCCAACGCACCAGCGCTTCGAGGATGTGATACATGGCGGTCTGGGCCGAACGCCGTCCCCGGCTGTCGGCCGGCATCGTGTACATGCGGTCCTTCAGCACATCGAGGTAGAAGCTCCCCATTTCGACCACGCAGAACTGGTGCAGCTTCTGGTAGATGAGGTGGAACTCGAATGCCTCGTACGCCGACTCCACCTCGCGCCCGAGCTGCGCGGCCTTCGCTACCGCCCAGCGATCGAGCGACAGCAGCTCCGGCGGCGCTACCGCGTGCTGGACCGGATCGAAACCATCGAGGTTGGCGAGCAGGTAACGCGCGGTATTGCGAATGCGCCGGTAGGAGTCGGCCATGCGGGTGAGGATCTCGTCCGAGATGCTCATCTCGGCGCGGTAGTCGGTCGCAGCGACCCACAAACGCAGTATGTCCGCGCCCAAGGTCTTGATCACCTTCTGTGGCGCCACGACGTTTCCGGCGGACTTCGACATCTTCATACCCTTGGCGTCCACGGTGAAACCGTGCGTCAGGACCGCCGCGTACGGTGCTCGCCCGTGTATCGCCACCGAGGTCAGGAGCGACGACTGGAACCAGCCGCGGTGCTGGTCCGAGCCCTCCAGGTACAGATCGGCTGGAAACTTAAGCTCGGCGCGCTGCTCCAGCACGCACACGTGGGTGGCGCCGGAGTCGAACCAGACATCGAGCGTGTCGTTGACCTTCTCGTATTGCTCGGCCTGCCCACCCAGCAGGGCATCGGCGCTGAGCTCGAACCACGCGTCGATCCCCTGTTGCTCCACGCGCTGGGCGACTTCCTCGATCAACCGTTGCGTGTCGGGATGCAGCTTGCCGGTCTGGCGGTGGACGAACAGCGGGATCGGTACGCCCCAGGCGCGCTGGCGAGAGATGCACCAATCGGGACGGCTCGCCACCATGCCCTCGATGCGTGCCTGTCCCCAGCTCGGGATCCAGCGCGTCTGCTGGATGGCGCTCGCGGCAAGCGCGCGCAGCTTCTCCATGCTGATGAACCACTGCGAGGTGGCGCGGAAGATGATCGGCGTCTTGTGTCGCCAGCAATGCGGGTAGCTGTGTCGGAACGCCGCGATGTGCAAGAGAGCGCCGCGCGCCTTCAAAACCTCGACCACGTGATCGTTCGCCTTCCAGACGTGCTCGCCGGCGAACAGCGGCGTGTCCGGCAGGAATTTGCCGTCGCCACCGACCGGATTGTCGACCGCCAGGCCATAGCGGTTGCCGACCACGTAGTCCTCGAGACCATGTCCGGGCGCCGTGTGCACCGCGCCGGTACCGGCCTCGGTTGTGACGTGCTCCCCAAGGATGACCGGCACCTCGCGTTCATAGAACGGGTGCTCGAGCTTCACGCCCTCGAGGTCGCGTCCGAGGCAGGTGGCGATCACGCGGTAGTCACTGATGCCGTAGCGCAGCATCACGTCCTTCATCATGGGCTCGGCAAGCACGAGACGCTCGGGTCCGTGATTGGCCGTGCACTGCACCAGGACGTATTCGAGATCCGGGTGCAGCGCTACGGCCTGATTGGCCGGCAGCGTCCATGGCGTGGTGGTCCAGATCGGCACGGAGATCGGGCCTTCGCCGGTCTTCTCGGGCACGTGCTGGCAGCGCGCCAATAGCTCGGCCGGATCAACCACGGCAAAGCGGACATCGATCGCCGGCGAGGTCTTGTCCTGGTACTCGACCTCGGCCTCGGCGAGCGCCGAACCGCAATCGCTGCACCAGTGCACGGGTTTGTGGCCCTTGTAGACATGCCCGTTCGCGACGATGCGCCCCAGCGCCCGGATGATATTGGCCTCGAATGCGAAGTCCATGGTGAGGTACGGACGCTGCCAGTCGCCGAGCACCCCGAGGCGCATGAAATCGGCGCGTTGCCGCTCAATCTGCTCGCGCGCGTAGGCGCGGCAGGCGGCACGGAACTTAGCGGGCGCGACCTGCAACCCGGCCTTGCCGATCCTCTTTTCTACGGCATGCTCGATCGGCAGGCCGTGGCAATCCCACCCCGGCACATAAGGCGCATCGAATCCGCTCAGCGTCCGCGACTTGACGATGATGTCCTTGAGGATCTTGTTGACCGCGTGCCCGATGTGGATGTCCCCGTTGGCGTAAGGAGGGCCGTCGTGCAGGACGTAGCGCGGCGCCCCGGCGCGCTCGCGGCGCAGCTTCGCGTACAGGTCGGCGTCGATCCAGCGCTTCAGAATCTCGGGCTCGCGGCTCGCGAGATTCGCCTTCATGGGAAAGTCGGTACGCGGCAGGTTGAGCGTGTTCTTGTAGTCTTGGTTGGCCACGGGCGTATTCCGATCGCGTCGCGCCGCGCGGCTCCTGCGGCGTCATTGCTGGGACCGGTATTATAAACGTTCCCCGGCAGGCGCGCGCGCCGCAACAGGCGCCGGCTTGTCGCGCTCGGCAAAGTACGCGCGGGCGGCGGCGATGTCGCGTTCGATCCAGGCCTTCAGCTCCTCGATCGAGGCGAAGCGCTCCTCGTCGCGCAGCTTGTGAAGAAAATTGACGTTCACATGGCGCCCGTAGATCTCCTCGTCGAAGTCGAGCAGGTGCACCTCGAGCAGCATGTGCGTGCCGCCCACCGTCGGGCGGGTGCCGAGGCTGGCCACACCGGGCAGCGGTTCGCGGTCGAGGCCGAACACCTCGACGAAGAAAATGCCGTGCAGCGGGCTGGTCTGGCGGTGCAGCTGGATATTGGCGGTCGGGATACCCAGCGTGCGGCCAAGCTTGTTGCCGTGTGCCACGCGCCCGCACATGCGGTAGGGCCGACCGAGCAGCTTCTCGGCCTGCTCCAGGTCGCCAGCGGCGAGCGCATTGCGCACGCGCGTGCTGGACACACGCTCCCCGTCGATGGCGAAGGTATGCATGTTGACGACCTGAAAGCCATACTGACGGCCGGCGCGCTCGAGCATGGCGAAGTCGCCCCGCCGCTGCGCGCCGAAGCGAAAGTCATCGCCAACCACGAGATAACGCACGCCCAGACCCTGCACCAAGATGCGCTCGATGAATTGCTCGGCCGTCAGCGCCGCAAAACGCGCATCAAACCGACAGAGCAACACTCGATCGACCGAGTAGCGACGCAGGGCCTGAAGCTTCTCGCGCAGGCGCATCAGCCGTCCCGGTGCCTCCGCGGGCCGGAAGAATTCGAGCGGCTGCGGCTCGAACAACATCACAAGCGTGGGCAAATGCAGTTCCTGGGACTTCTCGGCGAGCTGTCCGATCACGGCCTGGTGACCGAGATGCACGCCGTCGAAGTTGCCGATCGTGGCGACACACCCGCGATGGTGTGCCTTGAGGTTGTGTAACCCGCGGATAAGTTCCATCGAAATGGCCCAAAGCCTCAAGCCCGAAGCTTCGCGCTTGCTGCCTGCCGCTTGGAGCCTAGGAGCGTCTTCAGGCCCGGGCCCAGTCCGGATCGAGCTCTTCCATTACTTCGGTGAGCGGTCGGCGTCCGGCGAAGCCTTCGTGGTAACCATGGTAGTGATTGATGCGCAGCTCCGGAAACTTCCAGCACAGGTAGCCGTCGCCGGTGTCGAAGTCGACCAGCCACAGCCCTTTCACCACGAGGCCGAGACGTTCCATCTTGCCAACCCAACGCTTCACGATGATCTCGTACTGCCGCTCGACTTCTTCGATGCGCGGATCGGTCGGCACCATGGACTCCAGTCGCTGGCGCACCGGCGCCAGCTGCTCAAAGGCCGCTTGCGTAATGCGCCGCACCAGGGGGAACAGCGCCTGCGCTTCCGCGAGCGTGAACACGCGCGGATCATTCGAAACCGAAATCTGCTGAATCGCCGATTCGCTCATGAGCCTGATTTGCCGCCCGGGCGGTGCAACAGCAACTGCTGCACGCGCACACCCATCACCAACAGTGCTGCGAAGTAGATCAAGATACCCGCGAACACCCACCAGCACAACCGCCACACGCGTGCCGGCATGGGCGCCTGCAACCACCCGGCGAGGTCGCCGGCGCCCCAGTACAGCGCCACGCCCATGATGGCGCTTGCCAGCACCAGGCGCAGTAGGAATCGCGCCCAACCCGGCAGGGGCGCATACACCCCTTGCCGCCGCAACAACCGGTAGAGCAAGCCGGCGTTCACGAATGCGGCGATCGAGACGGCCGCGGCCAGACCGACGTGCGCGAGCGGCCAGACCAGTAGCAGACTCATTAATATGTTGGCGGCCATACTGATCACCCCGATGCGCATTGGGGTCTTGGTGTCGTGGCGCGCATAGAAACCCGGCGCCAGCACCTTGACCACGATGAATCCCAGTAGCCCGCCTGAAAACGCCATCAGCGCCTGCGCGCTCATTACCACGTCGCGTTCGCCAAAGGCCCCGTGGTGAAACAGGGTTGCCAGCATCGGCCCCGCCAGGATCACGAGCGCCACCGAGGCGGGCAACCCAATGAGAAACACCCAACGCAGTCCCCAGTCGAGCAGATGGGAAAACTCCTGCGGCGCCGCCTCGGCATGCTTGTGCGAGAGCTGCGGAAGAATCACGGTCGCAAGCGCGATGCCGAAAACCCCGAGCGGAAACTCCATGAGCCGGTCGGAGTAGTAGAGCCACGAGACGCTGCCCGTGACCAGAAAGGAGGCAAGCAGCGTGTTGACCAGCAGGTTGATCTGCGCAATCGAAACTCCGAAGATCGCCGGCAGCATGAGCCGAAACACGCGCCGCACACCATCGTGATCGGCGCGCAACGCCGGACGCGGCCGCGGCAGCAGGCGCAGGGACCGCAGGAACGGGATCTGAAAGGCAAGTTGCACGACGCCGGCGATGAACACACCCCACGCCAAGCCCAGCACCGGTTCGTCAAGACGGGGCGCTAGCCACAGGGCTGATGCAATAAGGGAGAGATTGAGGAGCACCGGCGTAAACGCCGGAGCGCCGAATCGACCGTAGCTGTTAAGAATGCCTCCGGCGAGCGAGACGAGCGATATGAAGAAAATGTAGGGAAAGGTGATACGCAGCAGCTGGACGGTGAGGTCGTACTTGGCGGTGTCCTGGAGGAAACCAGGGGCCAGGACCATGATCAGGACTGGGGCGGCGAGGACCCCGACGAGCGTAACTACGAACAGGATCACACCCAGCACACCGGTGATGCGATCGAGAAACGCGCGCGTCTCCTCCTCGCTGCGGCGGGCCTTGTATTCGGTCAGCACCGGCACAAAGGCCTGCGCAAAGGCGCCCTCGCCGAAGATGCGGCGCAGGAAGTTCGGGATACGGAACGCGACGTAGAAAGCGTCGGCGGCGACACCGGCACCGGCGCCAATGAAGCTGGCAAACACCATGTCGCGCACCAAACCGCTGACACGCGAGACAAGCGTCATGCCACCAGTCACGGCGGTGGATTTCAGCAGTTTGCGGGTGCCCATGGAGGGGTGCGGCGGCAACGCCAAAGGCGCGGATGATAACCGGCACGAAAGGATTGACAAACCCCGGCCAAATCAGCATATTTGCGCGCCCATGGCGTGCAGGGATGCACGAATGCCGCGAGCGCAGGACGCGCACGACTGCATGGATGCAGGAGGTAGCGCAATGCTGGGAGCAGCTGCCGAGGAGCGGCCATCAACCAGGCGTTAGATTCTCAGGAGTAATTCGTGGCCAACACCGCACAAGCCAAGAAGCGCGCCCGCCAGGCCGAGGTCCATCGCGCCCGCAATGCCGCGCAGCGCACGCTGATGCGCAGCCGTATCAAGGCCGTCCTCAAGGCCGTCGCCACCAAGGACAAGGACAAGGCAAAGGACGCCTACCGTGCGGCCACCTCGTATATCGATCGCTTGGCCGGCCGCGGAATGATCCACAAGAATACCGCCGCCCGCTACAAGGGCCGCCTCAACGAACGCCTGCGCGCCCTGGCCTGAAGGCGAGCAGCGCCGTCACCCAGAGGCCGGCATCCGCCGGCCTTTTCGTTTCAGGTCACCACCATGTTGTCGCGGTGGATCAGCTCCGGTTCATCGACATAGCCAAGGATTGCTTCGATGCGATCACTGGCCTGACCCATGATGCGACGCGCTTCGTCGGCGCTGTAGTTGACGAGTCCGCGCGCGACCTCGCGGCCCTCGGGATCAACGCAGCTGACGATCTCCCCGCGGGTGAACTCGCCCTCTACCGCCTTCACGCCGACCGGCAGCAGGCTACGTCCGGCCTCGCGGATCACGCGGCAGGCGCCGGCGTCGAGCGTGAGCCGCCCGCGCACCTGGGCGTGCGCCGCGAGCCACTGCTTGCGCGCCGCCACCCGACCCTGCGCGGGCACCAGATAGGTTCCAATAACTTCCCCGGCAAGGATCCGCCGCAGCACGTCGGGCTCGCGTCCCCAGGCAATGACGGTTGCCGCACCGGAGCGCGCCGCCTTCTCGGCCGCGAGCAGCTTGGTGCGCATGCCACCGCGGCCGAGCGCGCCGGAGCCTCCGGCCATCTCCAGCAGTCGCCGGTCTCCGGCAGCCCCTTGCGTCACGAGTCGCGCGGAAGGGTCCTGGCGCGGATCGCGCTCAAACAGCCCGGCCTGGTCGGTGAGTATCACCAGCACGTCCGCCTCCACCAGATTGGCCACGAGCGCCGCGAGCGTGTCGTTGTCGCCAAAACGGATCTCTTCTGTGGCGACCGTGTCGTTTTCGTTGATCACCGGGACCACGCCATGACGGATGAGCGTACGCAGCGTGCTGCGCGCGTTCAGATAGCGCCTGCGGTCCGCCAGGTCCTCGTGGGTCAACAGCACCTGCGCGGTGTACAGGCCGTGGCGCTGGAAAGCGGTTTCGTACAACTGGATGAGGCCCATCTGGCCGACCGCCGCCAGGGCCTGAAGCTCGTGCAACTCGTGCGGGCGGCTGCGCACGCCGAGCCGCTGCATGCCGGCGGCCACCGCGCCAGAGGTCACGAGCAGCACTTCCAGGCCGCGCGCGCGCAGCGCCGCCATCTGCGCCACCCAGTTGTCGATTGCCGCGACGTCGAGACCCTGGCCGCCATTGGTGATCAACGCGCTGCCGATCTTGACAACGCAGCGGCGGGCGCGGGTCAGTGCCTCACGCACGCTCGCCGACGGGTTCTGTGACATCGCTGGCCGTTTCCGATCCGAGTTGTTCGAGACGCATCATGAGGTCGGCGACGAGCTTCTGGCAACCGTCGCCGCTGATCGCGCTGATCGTATAGACCGGCCCCTTCCATCGGAGCGCCCGCAGGAGCCGGCTGACGCGCGCCTTGGCCTGCGCTTGCGGAACCAAGTCCATCTTGTTCAACACCAGCCAGCGCTCGCGCCTGGCGAGATCGGTGCTGAACCGCTTGAGCTCCCGAATGATGGCCTTGGCATCCGCCGCCGGATCGGCGTGCGGTTCGAGCGGCGCCATGTCAACGATGTGCAGGAGGATGCGCGTGCGCGCAAGGTGGCGCAGGAACTGAATACCGAGGCCCGCGCCTTCGGCCGCGCCCTCGATCAGGCCTGGAATGTCGGCAATCACGAAGCTGCGCTCGGCGCCCACCCGCACGACGCCGAGATGCGGGTGCAGGGTGGTAAACGGGTAGTCGGCCACCTTGGGGCGGGCATCGGACACGGCCCGCAGGAAAGTGGATTTGCCGGCATTCGGCATCCCGAGCAGGCCCACATCGGCGAGCACCTGAAGTTCGAGATAGAGCTCGCGTGCCTCCCCCGGCTTTCCGGGGGTCGTGCGCCGCGGGGCACGATTGACCGAGGACTTGAAGTGGGCGTTGCCGAGGCCGCCCTGTCCGCCGCGCGCCACCAGCAGCGTCTGGCCGTCGCGCGTGATTTCGCCAATCAGCTCCTGCGTGTTTGCATCGAGCACGCGCGTGCCGAGCGGAACCGGGATGTGCAGGTCATCGGCCGAGCGACCGGTTCGATTGCCGCCCTCGCCGCGCGCGCCGGACTTGGCGCGGAAGCTTGGGGTGTGACGGAAGTCGGCCAGCGTATTGAGCCCCGCGCGCCCCACGAGGTACACGCTGCCGCCACTGCCGCCGTCGCCGCCATCCGGACCCCCACGCGGGACGAATTTCTCGCGCCGAAAGCTCAGGCAACCGGCGCCGCCGTGGCCGGCCTCGACGCGTATCGTGGCTTCATCGACGAATTTCATTGAGCCCGTGACCAGTGGCTTGTGGTTGGTGACTGGTAACCGGCTAGCGAGCTCACGGCAACAAGTCACGAACTACGGGTCACCAGTCATGAATCACCAACAAAAAACCCCGCTCCGTTGCCAAAGCGGGGTTCGGGGAGCGGGAAGACGGATCGCGTCAGCTCGGGATAACGCTCACCGTCTTGCGGTTGCGCGGACCCTTGGTTTCGAACACGACCTTGCCCGCAACGAGCGCGTACAGGGTGTCGTCCTTGCCGATGCCGACATTGTTGCCAGGATGAACCTGGGTGCCGCGCTGCCGCACCAGGATATTGCCGGCAAGCACCTGCTGTCCGGCGAAGCGCTTCACGCCGAGGCGCTGCGCGTGGGAGTCGCGACCGTTGCGAGAGCTGCCGCCTGCCTTTTTGTGTGCCATTGCTTGTCCTCTTGCTTGCCCCCTGCGCTCACCCCGTCACGTTTGTGCGGCGTTGAGGCGCAGTCAAGGCGCTGATTACTTGATGCCGGTGATCTCGAGCTCGGTGTAGTCCTGACGGTGGCCGGCGGTCCGGCGGTAGTGCTTGCGTCGACGGAACTTGATGACACGAATCTTCTCACCGCGCCCGTGCGACTTGACCTTGGCGGTGACGCTGGAGCCAGCGAGCAAGGGGCTACCAACTTTGACGTCATCGCCATCGCTCACCATCAGGACCTCGTTGAGGTCCACGCTGTCGCCGGACGGCACATCGAGCTTCTCGACCCGGATCACATCGCCGACGCCGACCCGGTACTGTTTGCCGCCGCTTTGAATAACCGCGTACATGCTTGTCTCCGCCACGTCCGCCAGACGCTGTAAGCCTATGAAGTAAAGGGCGCGGATTTTAGCGGGCAGACACCGGGGCGTCAAACGGCACTAGCGCCTGAACAGAGACGGAGCCGTCGCCACTAAAGACTGTGGCCTCCGCAGTCAGAACCGGGACGTTCGCCAACCGTACTTTGCGGGTGCGAATTTCCTATGTGGTGCACACCAGCCACGGCGCTCCGCCTACCCGGGCTCGCAGATTGGACCGAGGTCGCTCTCGGCCGTCCCTGGCCTCCGCGGCCGCGGCATTCATGCATCCTGCACAGCAGCGAGGGCCGCAGGCCACGGATGGCCTAGTTGCGGGCTTGACGCGTCCCGGGCGACCCCCTAGCATCGCCCGCCCGAGCCGCGAGTCGCCATGGAATTCAACGACATAAAAGCCCTCGCGCAGGATGATCTGGCCGCGGTCAATCGGGTCATCGAGGAGCGGCTGCGGTCCGACGTGGCCCTTATAAACCAGCTCGGTTCCTATATCGTCAGCAGTGGCGGCAAGCGACTGCGCCCCCTGCTGATGGTGCTCGGCTCGCGCGCCCTTGGCTACCAGGGCCAGACCCACATTCTGCTCGCCGCTGTAATCGAGTTCATCCACACCGCTACCCTGCTGCACGACGACGTGGTTGACGCTTCCGAGTTGCGCCGCGGTCAGTCGACCGCCAACACGATCTGGGGCAACGAGGCGAGCGTGCTGGTGGGTGATTTTCTCTACTCGCGCGCCTTCGAGATGATGGTCGAGGCGGGTGACATGCGGATCATGCAGATCCTGGCCACCACGACCAACAATATCGCCCGCGGCGAGGTCCTGCAGCTTCTCAACTGCCGCGATCCGGATACCACCGAGGAGCGTTACTTCGACGTGATCCGCAGCAAGACGGCGCGGCTCTTCGAAGCAGCCGGCCGGCTGGGTGCGGTCATCACCCGCAAGAATGGCGAAATCGAGCAGGCCATGTCCAGCTATGGCCTGCACCTCGGTATTGCGTTCCAGCTGATCGACGACGTGCTCGACTATGGCTCCAGCAACCCCGAGCTCGGCAAGAACGTGGGCGACGACCTGGCCGAAGGCAAGCCCACCCTCCCTTTGATTCATGCCATGCGCCAAGGCACACCCGAGCAGCAGCGCCTGCTGCGCTCGGCCGTGGAGCGTGGCGGGATCGATCAGCTGGAAGCGGTTCTGCGCGCCATTGAATCGACCGGGTCCATCGCGTACACTGCGCGCCGGGCTGAGGAGCAGGCCCGCCTGGCACAACAGGCGCTGGCTGCTATTCCCGACTCACCCTACAGACAAGCGTTGCACGACCTCGCGCATTTTTCCGTTCACCGCACGCATTAGAGCCTCGGGGTGTAGCTCAGCCTGGTAGAGCACTTGCTTCGGGAGCAAGGGGCCGGAGG
>CAYZVX010000038.1:0-26611 GCA_964482055.1 uncultured Acidiferrobacteraceae bacterium | reverse complement strand
GTCGATGGCTTGTCGCCTTTGGCCGGCGCGTCGGCTCGTGGCGCGCGCGGCGGCACAACGCGCCGAGCTTGCCGAGCTCGCCGCCCGCTGGCAGCAGCCGCTGCGCGTGGCGGATGCGGCCTATCGGATCGGACGCGCCGCGCGCACGCACCAGGCGCTGGTGACCCTCGCCACGACCTTGCTGGTGCTGGGACCGCAGCGCCACCGCCTGCTGCTGTGGGCGGGGCGCCTGTTCAGCATCTGGGAGATCTATCGGGTGGTGCGCGAGCAGTGGCCGCGCGCCCCTGAAGCTTGATCGGCTGCGGCGACGGCGGGTGTGAGCGCACCGCGTTCGCGTGTTTCCGCGGACTTGCGGCTGTCCGTTGATCGCCGGCAGCGCTATGATGGCCGCGAGCCAACCACTGCGGGGAGTGACGCCATGCCGGACAAGATCCGCCAAGTTGAGTATTTCGCCACCGAGGTTGCCAACCGCCCCGGCGAGGCGGCGTGGTTGCTCGAGGCGCTGAGCGCTGAGAACATCAATCTGCTCGCGTTCACCGGCTTTCCCGTTGGCGCCCGGCGCGCGCAGGTGGATTTCATTCCTGAAGACGCCGCGGCGTTCAAGGCCGTCGCCAGGCGCGCCAAGCTCAAGCTGCGTTCCAAGAAGGGCTGTTTCCTGGTGCAGGGCGGTGATCGCCCCGGCGCCGTGGCGCGCGTGCTGTCCAAGCTCGCCGATGCCAAGATCAACGTCACGGCGGTCGACGCCGTGTGCGGCGGCGAGGGTCGTTTCGGCGCGATCCTCTGGGTCAAGCCGAAGGACGCGCGCAAGGCGGCGAAGGCGCTCGGCGCGAAATAGCCGCGCCACACGCGGGCCCGCTACGCGAGCGACGGGATGGGCCGCACGCCGCGGGATGCTGCGGCGGGGTTAACGGTTGACGTCGATGACGACGCGCCCGCGTATCTTGCCGTTGAGGATGTCGTTCGCCAGTTGCACCAGATCGGCGAGCGCCGCGATCCGGGTGATTCTCTCAAGCTTGTCGCGCGGCACGTCGGCCGCGAGGCGCGCCCACACCTCTCGGCGGCGCTCGACCGGGCACATCGCCGAGTCGATGCCGAGCAGGTTCACGCCGCGCAGCAGGAACGGCAGCACCGTGGTCTCGAGCTTGTTGCCGCCGGCGAGCCCCACCGCGGCCACCGAGCAGCGATACTTCATCTGTGTGAGCACATGCGCGAGCGTCGTGCCGCCGACACTGTCGATGCAGCCGACCCAGCGCTCCACGTCGAGCGGGCGGGCGGGTGGTGAATCAAGCTCGGCACGGTCGAGGATGGTGGTCGCGCCGAGGTCTTTGAGATACTCGTGCAGTTCCTTGCGGCCGGTGGAGGCGGCGATCCGGTAGCCGCGCGCCGCGAGGATCAGCACCGCGAGCGAGCCCACGCCCCCGGCGGCGCCCGTGACCAGCACTTCGCCCTGGTCGGGCTTGAGCCCGTGCTCCTCGAGCACCATCACCGCCTGCATGGCAGCGATGCCGGCAGTGCCCAGCGCCATGGCCTGCCGGGTGCTCAATCCCTGCGGCAGCGGCAGCAGCCAGTCGGCCTTCACACGCGCCTTCTGCGCATAGCCGCCCCAGTGCCATTCGCCCACGCGCCAGCCGGTCAGCACCACCTTGTCGCCCGGCTTGTAGGCTGGGCTCTGGCTGGCGAGCACGGTGCCGGCAAGGTCGATGCCCGGCACGTGCGGATACTTGCGCACCAGCTTGCCGAGCCCCTTGATGGCCATGCCGTCCTTGTAGTTGAGGCTCGAGTATTCGACCGCGACGGTGACATCGCCCTCGGGCAGGCGGTCGTCAGCGAGATCCTGGACGGAGGCACTGACCTTGCCGTCGCGTTCCTCGAGCAACAGCGCCTTGAAGGTTCCCTTCATGGCTGGGTCGAATCGCGTCCTGGGGTCCAGTGGGAAAGGGCGCGTTTCCAGTCGCGGAACACGTCGATGTCGAACCCATCCGGGTAGAAGAGATAGCCTGGCTTGTGACCGGTCTGGTCGGTTACGCCGTACTGCCAGATGATCTCCTTGGTCTTGCGGTCGATCACGATCACGCGGTGGCGCAGGTCGTCGGCGACGATGATGTCGCCGGTGCCGGGCAGCTCGCGCGCGAGCGAGGGATGGTCGAGCATCTTCTCGCCCTCCTTCACGAAATAGTCCCAGATCACCTTGCGTGTGGCGGGGTCGAAAATCACCACACGCCCGGGCTTCCAGAAGTCCGCCACGATCACGTGCCTACCATCCACGGTCGGGAAGGCGTCGGACGGATAATTGATGCGCGGCGCCTGCACGCTCCACACCACCTTCGAGTCGCGCGTTATGCGCGTGATCCAGGCCCCGCCGATCTCGGTGATGAGGATGTCGCCGTTCTCGAGCGGTGTTGCGCCGTTCGGCGCGGCGAGCTCCTGCGGGGGGTTGTGATTGCGCTTGCCGACCGTGCCCCACTGGGTGACGATCTGGTTGGTGCGCGGGTCGATGATCAGCACCCGGTGGTTGCGGATGTCGGCGGTCAAGAAGTTGCCGTCGGACAGGATGTGGGCGTCGTCCGGATAATTGAGATAACCGGGCGCCGCGCCCTTGTGGTCCGGGGTGCCGTAGGTCCAGGTGATCGCTTTGTTCTCGTAGTCGACGATGTGCACGTCATAGTTGTCTTCCTCGCTCACCGCCAGCAGCTTGCCGTCCTCGGAGAAGTTGACGTCCTCGTTGCCGCGGTAGAGCACCAGGTCGGGCGAGGGAAATTCCCAGACGATGCGCTTGTCGGGGGTCACCTCGATCAAGCGATTGTTGCGCCGGTCGGCGATCAAAACGGGGTAGGGCAGCGGCTTGCCCCACGACGGCACCGGGTTTTTGCGACTGCCCGTGACCGGCGGAATCGGCGGCAGCGCAACGCCGCTTGATACGATGCCGGCGCCCCGCATCTCCTCGGTCACCTTGACCGGGACGCCGTCGGGCCTGGCCTTGGCGGGCTCGGCCGCCGGCGCCGCGGAAATCGCGGCGCCGGCCAGCAACGCGGCGCAGACCGCGAACCGCCCGCGCCATCGGCGCGGGCGCCTCATGGGATCACCGTCGATGACCATGACTCGGACACCAGCTCCTGCATGAACTCGTGCGCCGCCATGCGTTCCAGGCGCGGCGGGTCCCGGCACAGATCGAGAATGGCCTGGGCCTGCTTGTCCGGAAAGCGGGTGGCGAGGTTGGCGCGGAACTTGGCGACGAGGTGCGGGATGCCCTCGGCGCGGCGGCGGCGATGGCCGATCGGGTACTCGATCTCGACCTTCGGCGTGGAGGTGCCGTCCTTGAAGAACACCTGCACGGCGTTGGCGATCGACCGCTTGTCGGGCTCGTGGTACTCGCGGCTGTAGCGCGGCTCTTCGACCACCTCCATGAGGTCGCGCAGCCGGTCGATGCGCGGGTCGGCGGCGACCCTGTCCTCATAGTCGTCGGCGGTGAGATTGCCCTTGAGCAGGCCGATCGCCACCATGTACTGCAGGCAGTGGTCGCGGTCGGCGTAGTTGTAGAGCGGCCCGGTCTTGCTGATGATGCGGATCGCCGATTCGTGCGTGGTGAGCACGATGCGCTCGATGTCGTTCAGGCGGTCCTTCACCTGCGGGTGGAGCCTGACCGCGCACTCGACCGCGGTCTGCGCATGGAATTCCGCCGGAAACGAGATCTTGAACAGCACGTTCTCCATGACGTAGCTGCCGTACGGCCGCTGGAACTGGAAGCGGTTGCCCCGGAAGGACACATCGTAGAAGCCCCAGGTCTTGGCCGTGAGCGCTGAAGGGTAACCCGCCTCGCCCTTCATGGTGATGAGCGCCAGGCGCACCGCGCGGCTCGTGGCGTCGCCCGCCGCCCACGACTTGCGCGGACCGGCGTTTGGCGCGTGCCGGTAGGTGCGCAGCGCCTGGCCGTCGACCCACACCTGTGAGAGCGCATCGATGATCTGTTCCTTGCTGCCGCCGAGCATGGCGGTCGCAACCGCGGCCGAGGCGAGCTTCACCAGCACCACGTGATCGAGGCCGACGCGGTTGAAGCTGTTCTCGAGCGCCATCACGCCCTGGATCTCGTGCGCCTTGATCATCCAGGTGAGCACCTCGCGCATCGCGACCGGCCGGCCGGCGCGGCTTAGGAAATCCGCCACCGCCAGGATCGCCCCGAGGTTGTCGGACGGATGCCCCCACTCGGCGGCAAGCCAGGTATCGTTGAAATCGAGCCAGCGCACCAGCGCTCCGATGTCGAAGGCGGCCTTGACCGGGTCGAGCTCATAGTTCGTCCCCGGCACACGCGCCCCGTTGGGCACGATCGTGCCGGGCACGATCGGCCCCAGGTGCCGCGTGCACTCGGGATACCTGAGCGCGAGCAGCGCGCAACCGAGGCTGTCCATCAGGCAGTAGCGCGCCGTCTCGTACGCCTCGCGGCTGTCGATCTGGTAGTCGACGACGTAGTTGGCGATGTCGAGGAGCTCCCGGTCGGGAGCGGGGCGGATGTTGCTGTCGGAAGTGCGCGGGCTCATGGGTGGCGATTATCGCTTTTCTGCGGCGGCTCGCCCCTGCTCAGAATCATTCTAGGGCTTGACGCACTTGTACATGTCGAACTGCTGCTCGCCATCCTTGGGCTCGCTGGCCGCGACGATGGTGTCGGCGCCGCTCTTGGCCGCGTTGTTGCGCGCCAGGCGGATGAGGTCCTCGCGCACGAACTTCTCCCCGCGCGCCATCTGCGCGACGCTGACCCGCACCTTGCCGAGATGGGTGCACGGCGCCACGTCCGCGGCCTGCACCACCCGCACCGTGCGGCCTTCCTCGGTTTCCGACACATAGGCACAGCCCGCGGCCAGCGCGGCCGCGGCGAGCGTGACCGCCAAACCGGAAAACTTGCGCTTCATGAGGACCTCCTTGCTTGTTTTTACTGGCGGCGCCGAGGCCGCCTTAATGAATTCTATCCGGAGCCCGCTTTGCGGGCACTGAAAAGCTACCGGCGGGATGCTCCGCCATTTGCTTTTGAACGCGGCCAGAGGCCGCTCGACCGGCATGGCTCAGGGCAGGTGCCAACGTTAGCCCCGCCGCTCGATCGGCACATACGCCCGCGGCGGCGGGCCGATGTATTCGGCGTTGGGGCGGATCAGGCGGTTGTCGGCGCGTTGCTCCATGAGATGCGCGGCCCAGCCAGTGATGCGCGAGCACACAAAGAGCGGCGTGAACAGCGGGGTGGGCACGCCCATCAGGTGGTAGCTCGAGGCCGAATAGAAGTCGAGGTTGGGAAAGAGCTTCTTTTCATCCCACATGACCTTCTCGATCGCCTCGGAGACCGGAAACAGCACGGTATTGCCGGCGTCTTGTGCGAGCTCGCGCGCCCACTCCTTGATGACGACGTTGCGCGGGTCGGACTTGCTGTACACCGCATGGCCGAAGCCCATGATCTTCTCCTTGCGCTGGAGCATGTCCTTGACCGCAGCCGCGGCCTCGGCCGCGGTCTTAAAGCGCGAGATCAGCGCCATCGCCGCCTCGTTGGCGCCGCCATGCAGCGGCCCGCGCAAGGTGCCGATGCCGGCGGTGATGGCGGAATAGAAATCCGTGAGTGTGGCGGTCGCCACGCGCACCGCGAAGGTCGAGGCGTTGAACTCGTGCTCGGCGTAAAGGATGAGCGATACGTCCATGGCGCGGCGGTGTACCTGCTTTGGCGCGCGCCCGTGCAGCAGGTGCAGCAGGTGGCCGGCGATGCTGTCATCGTCGGTGACGGTGTCGATGCGCTTGCCGCTCGTCACGTAGTGGTGCCAGTACATGAGCATCGAGGGAAAAACCGCGAGCAGCCGGTCGGCGACGTCCTGCTGCTGGCTGAAATCGCGCTCCGGTTCGAGCGTGCCGAGCATGGAGCAGGCGGTGCGCATCACGTCCATCGGATGGGTGTCGCCGGGTATGCGTTCCAGCACCTCGCGCAGCGCCGCCGGCAGCTCGCGCAAGCTGGCCAGGCGCTTCTTATAGATTTCGAGCTGCCGGTGAGTGGGCAGCTCGCCCTTGAGCAGCAGGTAGGCGACCTCCTCGAAGGTTGAGCGCTCGGCAAGCTCGATGATGTCATAGCCACGGTAGTTGAGGCCCATGCCCTCGACACCGCACGAGCAGATCGCGGTGCGGCCGGCGTTGACACCGCGCAGCCCCGCGGTGCTGGTGACGGCTTTCTTTTCAGTCATGGTTTTTCCTCCCGTCCGAACAGCGCATCGAGCTTGCGCTCGTAGTCATGGTAGCCGAGCACCTGGTACAGCTCCTCGCGCGTCTGCATGATGCGCACCACGTTGCGCTGCGTGCCTTCCTCGCGGATCGCGCGGTAGACCATCATGGCGGCCTGACTCATGGCGCGGAACGCCGACAGCGGGTAGAGGGCAAGCCCCACGCCCGCGCCGCGCAACTCCTCGACCGTGAACAACGGCGTCTGGCCGAATTCGGTGATGTTGGCCAGCACCGGCAGGCGCACCGCGGCGGCAAACGCACGGTATTGGTCGAGGCTCGTCACCGCCTCCGGGAAGACCATGTCGGCCCCGGCCTCGCGGCAGGCGACGAGCCGCTCGACCGCCCGCTCCAGCCCCTCGACGGCGAGCGCATCGGTGCGCGCCATGATCACGAACTGGGCATCGCGGCGCGCATCGACCGCGGCCTTGATGCGATCGACCATCTCGCTCTTCGACACGATGGCCTTCCCAGGACGGTGGCCGCAGCGCTTGGCCTGCACCTGGTCTTCGATGTGCAGGCCGGCGGCGCCGGCGCGCGTGAGCTCCTTGACCGTGCGCGCGATGCTGAAGGCGCTGCCGAAGCCGGTGTCGGCGTCGACCAGCAGCGGCACACTGCTCGCGGCGGTGATGCGGCGCGCATCCTCCAGCACGTCGCTGAGCGTGGTCAGGCCGAGATCCGGCAGACCGAAAGAGGCGTTGGCGACGCCGGCACCCGAGAGGTACAGCGCGCGAAAGCCGGCGCGGCTCGCGAGCATGGCGCTGTAGGCGTTGATCGCGCCGACGACCTGCAGCGGCTTTTCATCGGCAACGGCGGCGCGCAGGCGCGCCCCGGCGGAACCGGCAGCCGTCATTGACCGGTGCCCTTCGGGTAGCCGAGCGATTGCAGGGACTGGGCAATCTCGCCGAGGATCGCCGGATCGTCGATCGTGGGCGGCGTGGTGTAGGGCGCGCCGTCGGCGATTCTCTTCATCGTGCCGCGCAGGATCTTGCCGGAGCGCGTCTTGGGCAGGCGTTTCACTACCGTCGCGAGCTTGAAGGCCGCGACTGGGCCGATCTTGTCGCGCACGCGCTGGATGAGTTCCTGGGCAATGGCGTCGGGCGGCCGGTTGACGCCGGCCTTGAGCACCACCATGCCGAGCGGCAGCTCGCCTTTGAGCTCGTCGTGCACGCCGATCACGGCGCACTCCGCGACGTCCGGGTGCGCGGCCAGCACCTCCTCGATGGCGCCGGTCGACAGCCGGTGGCCCGCGACGTTGATGATGTCGTCGATGCGGCTCATGATCCATAAATAGCCGTCCTCGTCCTTGTAGCCGGCATCGCCCGTCAAGTAGTAGCCCGGGTAGCGGGTGAGATAGAACTTCTTGTAACCCTCGTCGTTGTTCCACATGGTCGGCAGGCTGCCCGGCGGCAGCGGCAGCCGGATCGCGATCGAGCCGATCTTGTTGGGTGGCTGCGGCTTGCCGTCGTTGTCGAGAATCTGCACGTCGTAGCCGGGCACGGGCTTGGTGGCCGAGCCTGGCTTCACCGGCAGTGCCTCGATGCCCATGCAGTTGGCCGAGATCGCCCAGCCGGTCTCGGTCTGCCACCAGTGATCGATCACCGGGACGTTGAGCTGCTGCTGCGCCCACAGCAGCGTATCCGGATCGCAGCGCTCGCCGGCAAGGAAAAGCGTCTTGAAGTGCGACAAGTCGTACTTGTGGATGAGCTCGCCCTTCGGGTCCTCGCGCTTGATGGCGCGAAACGCCGTGGGCGCCGTGAACATGACCTTCACCTTGTGCTGCGCGATGACGCGCCAGAACGCGCCGGCGTCCGGCGTGCCGACCGGTTTGCCTTCGTAGAGTATGGTCGTGCAGCCGTGCAGCAATGGGCCGTAGACAATATAAGAGTGACCCACCACCCAGCCGACGTCGGAGGCCGCCCAGTACACATCGCCCGGATCGACGCCGTAGATGTTGCGCATGCTCCACTTGAGCGCCACCGCGTGGCCGCCATTGTCGCGCACCACACCCTTGGGCAAGCCGGTGGAGCCGGAGGTGTAGAGAATGTAAAGCGGATCGGTGGCCGCCACCGGGACGCAGGCGTGCGGTTTGGCACTGGCCATGACCTCGTCCCAGTCGAGGTCACGGCCCGCCACCAGCGTGGCCCGCGCCTGCGGGCGCTGCACGATGATGCAGCGCTCGGGTTTGGCCTGCGCCATGGCGATGGCCTCGTCGAGCAGCGGCTTGTAGGCGACCACGCGGTTCGGTTCGATGCCGCAGGAGGCCGAGACGATGAGCTTGGGTGCGGCGTCGTTGATGCGCTTGGCGAGCTCAGCGGCGGCGAACCCGCCGAACACGACCGAGTGGATGGCGCCGAGGCGCGCACAGGCGAGCATCGCCACCACCGCCTCGGGGATCATCGGCATATAAATGATGACGCGGTCCCCCTTGGCGATGCCTTGGGCGGCGAGCGCCCCGGCAAAGCGCGCCACCCAGTCGCGCAGCTCCGCATAGCTGTACGCCCTGATCGTCTGGGTGACCGGGCTGTCGTAGATGAGCGCGGCCTGTTGTGCGCGACCCGATTCAACGTGCCGGTCGAGGGCGTTGTAGCAGGTGTTGAAGACCCCGCCGGCAAACCAGCGGTAGAGCGGCTTGCGGGAATCGTCGATCACCCGGTCCCACCTGCGCTCCCAGTGCAGCGCCTCGGCGGCTTGCGCCCAGAACTGCGCCGGATCGTTGAGGGAATGCTCGTAGACTGCCTGGCTCTTGCTCGCCATCACTCCGCTCCTCGCCAGTGGCCTGTAGGCAGCTTCGCACCTACCTTTGGTCGCGCTCGGTGACCGGCGTCGGGTACCGTTGCGGCTTTCTTATCTTGCGGGGGCCACATACCTCTTACCCGGCCGCTTCGCGGTCGAGCCACACGCCGAGGCCCTGCGCATTGAGCTCATAATCACCAGCCAGCAGTTTTTCGACTTGATCTGGGTCAAATTTGCAGCCGTGCGCCGTGAGGCGCGGCAGCAGAATGTCGCGCTGCCCCTGTATCAGCCGGGCGTGGCGCGTGGCGCCGGCATCGCGCACGCGGCGCGCCATGTCGGCGAAGGCCGCGACCAGCTCGTGCATGTCCCCTGCCAGCCGTTCGATCTCGGTCACGCGGCCAAAGTGCGTGAGGAAGATCTGGGCCGGGCGCAGCGCCACGAGACGGTCGATCGAGGCGTGCAGCGGCCCGGGCTCGAACTGCACCGGCGTGGTGGTGGGGAAGATGAAGGCGCCCTTGTCGGTGTCGAGCTCGCGGTAGGAGATTCCGAAGGTATCGCCGGAGAATACCCCGCGCGAGCGCTCGTCCCACACGCAGAAGTGGTGGCGCGCGTGGCCGGGAGTATCGAGAAACAGCAGTGGGCGCCCCCCAAGCTCGAGCACGAATTGGTCCGGCGCCTCGAGCACGCGCTCGGCCGGGATCGGGGCAATCGTGCCGAAATGCCTGGCCGCTGCCTCGGCGCCGTAGACCGCGGCGACGCCGGCGATGAGCTTGTCCGGGTCGATCAGGTGACGCGCCCCGCGCGGATGGACCACGAGCCGGGCGCTGGGAAAGCGGCGCATCATCTCGCCGGCACCGCCCGCATGGTCCAGATGCACATGGGTCGGAATGACGTAGGCGACGTCGTGCGCTGTGAGCCCCTGGCGCTCCAGGGCCGCGAGCGCGTGCGGCACCGACAGGGAGGTGCCGGTGTCGATGAAGGCGGCCTTGCCGCCTTCGATCAGCAGGTAAAACGCCGCGAGCCCCGGACGCTGGTACTCGGCGTCGATGGCCGTGATGCCGTGCCCATAGTCGATGAAGCGCCCCATGCCGGTAGTTTGCCATCGCGCGCGCGGTTGCGCACGGAGCCCTGTGCGGCACGCAGACGAGCGAGCACCGTGTTCGGCAGGGCGTCGAAAGCAGGCTTGCGGTAGAATTTGGCGCTTTCCAATTCTGCAGCGGGGTGTGGTGCATGGCCGACAAGTTGAACAAGTTCAGCTCCCGTATCACGCAGCCCAAGTCCCAAGGGGCCTCGCAGGCCATGCTCTACGGCACCGGCTTGAAGCGCGAGGACATGGCCAAGGCCGAGGTGGGCATTGCGAGCGTGTGGTGGGAGGGCAATACCTGCAACATGCACCTCAACGACCTCGCCGCCAAGGTAAAGGAGGGTGTGGCGAGCGCGGGCCTGGTGGGGCTGCGCTTCAACACGATCGGCGTGTCGGACGGCATCTCCATGGGTACCGAGGGCATGAGCTACTCGCTACAGTCGCGCGATCTCATCGCCGATTCGATCGAAACCGTCATGGGCGCGCAGTGGTACGACGGGCTCATCGCCATTCCCGGCTGTGACAAGAACATGCCGGGCTGCCTGATGGCCATGGGGAGGCTCAACCGCCCCGCACTCATGGTCTACGGCGGCACGATCAAGCCCGGGCACTGGCATGGCGCGACGCTCGACATCGTCTCGGCGTTCCAGAGTTACGGCGAGTTCATAGCCGGCAAGATCAACGAGGAAACGCGTGCGGGCATCGTCGAGCACGCCTGCCCGGGACCGGGTGCCTGCGGCGGCATGTACACCGCCAACACCATGGCCTCGGCCATCGAGGCGCTCGGCATGTCGCTGCCCTACAGCTCGTCGACGCCGGCCGTCGATCCCGCGAAGCTCGAGGAATGTGTGCGCGCCGGGGCGGCGATGCGCCAGCTGCTCGAACGCGACATCAAGCCGCGCGACATCATGACGCGTGAGGCCTTCGAGAACGCCATGGTGATCGTGATGGCGCTCGGCGGCTCGACCAACGCGGTGCTGCACTTGATCGCCATGGCGCGCGCCGTTGACGTTAAGCTCACGCTCGAGGACTTTCAGAAGGTGTCGGACCGCATCCCGTTCATCGCCGATCTCAAGCCCTCGGGCAAGTACGTCATGGAGGACCTGCACAACGTCGGCGGCGTGCCGGCAGTGATGAAATACCTGCTCGAAAAGGGCCTGCTCGACGGCAGGTGCATGACCGTGACCGGCAAGACCGTCGCCGAGAACCTGAAGGACGTGCCGGGCCTGAAGAGCGGGCAGGACGTGATCATGCCGATCGAGCGGCCGATCAAGGCGTCGGGCCATATCCGCATCCTCCGCGGCACGTTCGCACCGGGTGGCGCGGTGGCGAAGATCACCGGCAAGGAGGGGTTGCGTTTCAGCGGGCCGGCGCGTGTCTATGACTCGGAAGAGGACATGCTCGCCGGGCTCGAACGCCGAGAGATCAAGAAGGGCGAGGTCATCGTGATCCGCTACGAAGGCCCGAAGGGCGGCCCCGGCATGCCGGAGATGCTCACGCCGACCTCGGCCATCATGGGCGCGGGCCTGGGCAAGGACGTGGCGCTGATTACGGACGGGCGCTTCTCCGGCGGCAGTCACGGTTTCATCATCGGGCACGTGGTGCCGGAGGCGCAGGAGGGCGGCCCGATCGCACTGGTACGCAATGGTGACAGGATCACGATCGACGCCGAGCGGAACACGCTCGACCTCGAGGTCAGTGGCGACGAGCTCGCGCGCCGCAAGAGCGCCTGGAACATGCCACCCTACAAGGCGACGCGTGGCACCTTGTACAAGTACATCAAGAGCGTCAAGAATGCGTCAGAGGGTTGCGTCACGGACGAATAGCCGTCGCGCCCCCGGCCGCGTGATTACGTGCGCTGCTTCTCCGGTCGACCGTCGCACACGGACTGTCACGCGCACCGAATGGACACCTCTGGGCATTAGTGCTTTGAAAAGACCGAGTTGGGCCACGTTGGCGATCGTCGGCACGGTTGTCTGGCTCGCCCTGATGGTGGCGGTGATCTATTTCGGTTATGAGCACCGCAGCCCGGTGCGCATTCCGAATTGGCAGCCTGACCAGAGACGGTGATGTGCACGCTCGCCCGTAGCGACAGGGCCGCGTGCCGGGCGGACGGCGCGCCTGCCTGCTGCGCGGCGGCGCCGGCTGCGTTAGGATTGACCCAGGTAACAGCGGCGCGTGAGGTGGCCGATGGGCAAGAAGACCGGATGGTCAGAGGGCGAGCAGTACCCCGCCCGCAATCGTTGGCGGGACCGGGCCGCGCGCGAGAGCGTCGAGCGGCAGGAGGCGTTGACACCGGCTTGGGCGCGCGGCAGCGTTCGATGCGCGACCTCCCTCACGGCCGTCATCAATTACGGCTTCAGCTACTCGGCCGCCTGGCCGGTGCGCGACCTGAGCATGACGGGCGCCTTTGTGGAGATGCTGGAACCGAACCTGCGCGAAGGGATGGCTGTGGAATTCGTGCTGCGTGCCGACTATCACGGGCGCGCGCTGGAGCACCGGCTCGCCGCGGTGGCAACGCGTGTCACGCCCGAGGGTGCGGCTTTCGAGTTCGGTGCGTACGACGACGCGGCGTATACCGATCTCGCAAACCTCTTGTACGCGATGTAGCCGCGTCCGCGGTTCAGCTCTGGTAGCGGTCCAAGGCCGGCAGCGCGTAGTGCCGGATGACCTTGATCATGCGGCTCAGGAAGTGCTGGGCGGCCTCGAGCGAGTCGAACACCTCGGTCTCCGCGTACTGCTGCAAGTTCGCGACCATGTAGGTGAGCTCGAGCCGGTTCTCCCCTTTGACCTTGATCGTGCCGGTGAAGCTCGGCAGGTTGAAGGTCACGCAGTCGTAGCTGCCCTCCTTCGACAGCACCACCCGGTCCGACTTGGTCTGCGCGGTGTCGAGCAGGAAGATTCGCAGCAGCTCCGCCGTACGGTGACGCACGTTGTTCTCGAGCGAGCTGTGGCCAGAGCGTTCCAGGAACATGGCTTGTTGATCTCCGGGACAAATCCTTGTGTGCCTGCTTCAAGTTCCGTGCCAAACGCGGTTACAGTACAAACCAGATATTTATCAATTAGATACATACGACACGTGCTAAGCCCGTTTACGTTGGATAGCGTAGAGCGCCGTAACCTGTCGGTCCCGACCGCAGGCTTTGAGCGACCGCCGCGTCCTGCCTGCATTGCCAGGAAATCCCGGACAATGACTGAACTGGCTGACCACTTGCAGCGACATGCGCCCCCTGTTTCACCCATCACTGGTCAATGACCCGTTCGGCGATCCTGGCGTCTACATCGATTGTCTGTTCGATCGGCGGGCGCTGCTTTTCGATCTTGGTGACCTGCATGGTCTGGCGCCGCGCAAGCTGCTGCGGGTGTCGGATGTCTTCGTGTCGCACGCCCACATGGACCATTTCATCGGGTTCGACTGGTTGCTGCGCGTCTGTCTCGGGCGCAGTCTGCGCATTCGCCTATACGGTCCGACCGGCTTCATCGCGCAGGTCGAGCACCGATTGGCCGCCTACACCTGGAACCTGGTGGAGAACTACGAAACCGATCTGGTCTTCGAAGTCACCGAGGTCGGCGCCGCCGGCAAGGCGCAGCGCGCATGCTTTCGCTGCAAGGCCGGGTTCCGGCGCGAAGGCGAGGAGCCCGTCCTCATCACGGACGGCATCCTGCTGGAGGAAGAGGGTTTTCGCGTTCGCTCGGTCGTGCTCGACCACCGCACGCCGTGCCTCGCATTCGCGCTCGAGGAGAAGGAGCACATCAACGTCTGGAAGAGCCGGCTCGATGAGCTGGGCTGGCCAACCGGCCCCTGGCTTACCGAGTTGCGCCGAGCGGTTCGCCGCGGTCTGCCCGACGACTACCGTTTCCGCGTCTGGTGGAAGGACCGTGACGGTCTACACGAGCACTACCGGACGCTCGGCGAGCTCAAGCGCGAGTTTCTGCGCTTCGTGACGGGGCAGAAGATCGCCTACGTGACGGACGTCGTGTTTCATTCGCCCAATGCCGAGCGCATCGTCGCCCTCGCCCAGGGGGCCGATATCCTCTTCATCGAGGCGACCTTTTTGCAGCGGGACGCACAACGCGCGGCCGAAAAGTACCATCTGACCGCACGCCAGGCCGGCGAGCTGGCGCGGCGCGCCGGCGCGAAGAGCGTCGTGCCGTTTCACTTCTCACCGATGTACCAGGAAACGCCCGACGCTCTGGCCGCGGAGCTGTGGCAGGCCTTCGGATCGAACGCGGCGGCGCGCGGCTCAGCGCGACCGGTCAAGGCGCGCTGACGACTCGCCGATTTCGGTGCCTGGCGTTGTGAACGGCGCCCGTGCGGATGCGCCCAGACCAAAGGCATAGCCGCACAGGCACAGCGCGGTATTGACCGGCAGCATCTGATGGCAGTTGGGGCACTCCTTGGTTTCGGTGCCTTCGAACTGCTGCATGATGCGCGCGGCCGTGGCGGCCTGCGCGGCGCGAAACGCCTCGCTCGGTTCGGCCGAAAGCGTTGCCGACCCGGTTTCAGTGGCGTCCGCCGGCGGCGGGGCGCAGGCCGGCGCGGACCCGCCGTGCGCGCTCAGTTGGGCGCGCAGGGTCTGTACGTCGTGCAGCGCACGCATGACGCGGTAGGCCTTGTCGAAGTTCTTGGGGTCGGCCGCGAGAACGGCGCGCTCGGCCTCAAGTGAAGAGACGGCCTGCTCGATACGGGCGGCGAGATAGGCGCGAAACAACTCCTCTTCTTCGCCGGTATCCTCGTCGGCGCTCAAGCCGGGCTCGGTTGAGGCGACAAACACATAGCCGCAGCTGCATGTCTCGCTGTCGATCGGAACCTGCGTGGCACATGACGGGCAGGTCTTGCGGAAGATGCTTCGATTGCTCACCGGGCGGAGCTCCTGCCTCTGAGGCGGGGTGACACAATTCAGTATAGCGCGGCCACTCGGCGCATAGCTGCCGGCCGGCCCGCGCGGCCGCGATTGATGGCTTTTTGGCCGACGAATGGCCGTCTGGCCCCGGGCCGGACCTGGCGAGCCGGCCACGGCCTGCGCCGCAAAGGCCAGGTCAGAGGTGCCGTTACGCGTCGGAAAAAAGTCGAGAGTTCAATGCCCTACGTAACGACGGCCGCGTCGTTCACGACCTGCGGCCGTGGGTCGGATTGATCCACATCAATTCGATGTCTTGGGATATTGGTAGCGTGTGTCCCAAGGCGCGACGCCGCCCCGGGCGGGGTGGCCAATCAGGAGGTGTCAGATGACAGTGAAGAGGCCCCCGGTTGTATCCCAATGGTACCGGCACCTCGACAAGGGCCAGGAGTTCCAGGTAACTGCCTTCGATGAGGACGACGAGACTGTCGAGCTGCAGCATTTCGACGGCGACGTCGAAGAAGTGGATTTGGAGGACTGGTATCGACTCGAGGTCGAGCCGATCGAGGCGCCGGAGGACTGGACCGGCCCGATGGACGATGTCGAACGCGACGATCTCGGTTACACCGAGACGGACATGACCGCCGAGGATTGGAACCGGCCGCTGCGCGAGGAGATCGAGGCGGTCGCCTCCGAGGAGGAAGGCGAAAGCGAGGAAAGCCGGGAAGAGGAGGGCCCGACGGAACGCGAGTAGCTGGCCCCCTGCGGCCCCATGCCCGGGCCGCCGCACGCGCCCTTGAAAAGCCCCCACACGGGCCCTAGTTTTCCGCTCGAGTTCTAACAGCCAAACCAACTGGAGCGGGAACCCATGAGCGTTGAGGCGCACAAGGAAACCCTGGGCTTTCAGGCCGAGGTCCGGCAACTGCTGGACCTGATGATCCACTCCCTCTACAGCAACAAGGAGATTTTTCTCCGCGAGCTGATCTCCAATGCCTCGGATGCGGCCGACAAGCTGCGCTTTGAGGCGTTGACCGATGACGCCCTGTACGAGGGCGACTCCGATCTCAAGATCCGCGTGTCCTTCGACAAGGCGGCGCGCACGGTGACCGTCACGGACAATGGCATCGGCATGAGCCGCGCCGAAGTAGTCGAGAACATCGGCACCATCGCCAAGTCCGGCACGCGCCAGTTCTTTGCGGCCTTGTCTGGTGATCAACAAAAGGATGCCAAGCTCATCGGCCAGTTCGGCGTGGGTTTCTATTCCGCCTTCATCGTGGCCGACAAGGTAACGCTCACCACCCGGCGCGCGGGGCTTGCGCCGGAACATGGCGTACGCTGGGAGTCGGACGGGCGGGGCGAGTATGTCATCGAAACCATTGAGAAGCCGACGCGCGGCACCGAGGTGACATTGCACCTGCGCGCAGGCGAGGATGAGTTCCTCGACGGCTGGCGGCTGCGCGCGATCATTCGCAAGTACTCGGATCACATCACGCTGCCGATCGTGATGCCGAAGGAAGGCGCGGCCGAAGACGAGACCGTCAATCGCGCTTCGGCCCTGTGGGCGCGGCCCAAGAGCGAGATCAAACCGCAGGAGTACGAGGAGTTCTACAAGCACGTGGCGCATGACTTCGAGGCGCCGCTCGCGCACGTGCATAGCCGCGTCGAGGGCAAGCAAGAATACATCTCGCTGCTCTACATTCCGGCGCGTGCGCCGTTTGACCTTTGGGACCGGGAGCGCCGGCACGGCGTGAAGCTCTACGTGCGGCGCGTGTTCATCATGGATGACGCCGAGCAGCTGATGCCGAGCTATCTGCGTTTCGTGCGCGGCGTCATCGATTCGAACGACCTGCCGCTCAACATCTCACGCGAGATTCTGCAGCACAACAAGGACATCGAGGCCATCAAGAGTGGCTCGGTGCGCAAGGTGCTGGACCTGCTCGCCGAGATCGCCGACCAGGACAAGGAGAAGTACGCCCGCTTCTGGGGCGAGTTCGGCCGCGTGCTCAAGGAGGGCATCGTCGAGGACGCCGCCAACCGCGAGCGCATTGCCAAGCTGCTGCGTTTTTCCTCGACCCACACCGACAAGGAGGCGGCGGACGTCTCGCTCGCCGACTACGTCGCGCGCATGAAGCCCGAGCAGAAGGCGATCTATTACGTCACGGCCGACTCCTTCGCTGCCGCGCGTAACAGCCCGCACCTCGAGATCTTCCGCAAGAAGGGTATCGAAGTGCTGCTCCTGCACGAGCGCGTCGACGAGTGGGTAGTGATGCACCTGACCGAGTTCGACGGCAAGCCGCTGCAGTCGGCGGCCAAGGGCGATCTTGACCTGGGTGCGTTGGCCGACCAGGAGGAGAAGCAGCAGCAGGAGAGGGCGGCGAGCGAGCTCAAGGACCTGGTCGAACGCATGAAGAAGGCGCTCGGCGAGCGCGTGGCGAACGTGCGCGTCACGCACCGCTTGACGAGCTCACCGGCCTGTCTGGTTGCTGGCGAACATGACCTGTCCGGCAATCTGGAGCGCATCCTTAAGGCGGCGGGCCAGAAGGTACCAGGCGGCAAACCGATCCTCGAGATCAACCCGACCCATCCGATTGTGCTGCGCCTCAAGGGCGAGACCGACGACAAGCGCTTCGGCGACTGGAGCCAGATCCTGTTCGACCAGGCGCTGCTCGCCGAGGGTGGCGAGCTCGAGGACCCCGCGAGCTTCATCGCGCGGCTGAACACCTTGTTGCTCGAGCTCATGAAATAAATCGCGCGCCGATCGCGCGTGATCGTGAGGTGACCGAGCCCCGGATCCATGCGTGATGCCGGTTCGTCGGCGGCCGGCTTGCGTGGATGCAAGCGGGGTGCAACTATTGGTCGTGTCCGCTGTTGTCGCGGCCTGCACGGAGAGCCCCGATGATCACGATCACGGTCAATGGTCGCCGCCACGAGCTCGACATCGATCCGGACATGCCCCTGCTGTGGGCGTTGCGCGACAGCCTTGGGCTGACCGGCACCAAGTTCGGTTGCGGCATCGCCGTGTGCGGCGCCTGTATCGTGCACGTGGACGGCGATGCCGTGCGCTCCTGCGTCACGCCGGTGTCGGCGGTCGCCGGCAAGAGCGTCACGACGATCGAGGGCCTGTCGGCCGACAGCAGTCACCCGGTTCAGCGCGCCTGGATCGAGCACGACGTGCCGCAGTGCGGGTTCTGCCAGTCCGGGCAGATCATGCAGGCGGCGGCGCTGCTGGCCAAATACCCGAACCCCAGCGACGTCGATATTGACCAGGCCATGAACGGTGTGCTGTGCCGCTGCGGCACCTACCAGCGCATCCGAAGCGCCATCAAGCGGGCCGCCCAGATCAAGAGCGCGGGGCGGTGACATGACCGAACGGCTCGCGCCCGGGTGCGTCGACCCCAGCCGCCGCGCGTTCCTCAAGGTCAGCGCGGCGGCGAGCGGCGGATTGCTCATCGGCGTGTACCTGCCCGCGGCGGATCGGCGCGGATCGGCGGCAGCCGCCGGCGCCGAGCTCGTGCCGAACGCCTGGATCCGCATTGGCACCGACGACAGCGTCACGCTGCGTGTCGCCAGCTCCGAGATGGGCCAAGGCGTGTACACCGCGATCCCAATGTTGCTCGCCGAGGAGCTCGAGTGCGACTGGTTGCGGGTGCGGGTGGAGGCCGCCCCGGCCGACAAGGCCTACATCAATCCCCTGTTTGGCGTACAGGCCACGGGTGGCTCCACGGCGGTGCGCGCGTTCTACACGCCGTTGCGGGAGGCGGGCGCAACAGCGCGTGACCTGCTCATCGCGGCGGCGGCGCAGCGCTGGGGTGTGAGAGAGGACAGCTGTCGGGCCGATGGCGGCTTCGTCGTGCATCCGCCGAGCGGGCGGCGCCTGCGTTATGGCGAGCTGGTCGCGGCGGCCGCAAAGCTGCCGGTGCCGGCTGCGGCGCTGCTCAAGGACCGTTCCGAATTCAAACTGATCGGCAAGCCGACACGGCGGCTCGACACGCCGCTGAAGGTAAACGGCGCGGCGCTGTTCGGCCAGGATGTGCGGCTGCCGGGCATGCTTACCGCAGTAGTCGCCCGCTGCCCGGTGTTCGGCGGCAAGCTCCGACGCTTCGATGCCGCCAAGGCGCGGCGGGTGAGGGGCGTGCGCGAGGTGCTGGTGATTGAAAGCGGCATTGCGGTCGTGGCCGAAGGTTTCTGGTCGGCCAGGCAGGGGCGAGATGCGCTCGTGATCGAGTGGGACCTCGGGCCAAACGCGCAGGTCAGCAGCGCTGACATCCGCAGGCGCCTCGAGGCGGCGCTGCAGAAGCCGGGAGTCGTGGCGCGCCGCACGGGTGACGCCGAAAAGGCGCTTCGCGGTGCGCAGCGCGTCGAGGCCGTCTACGAGGTGCCCTACCTCGCGCACGCCACGATGGAACCGATGAACTGCACCGCCGTCGTCACGGCCAGCGGCTGCGAGGTGTGGGTGCCGACCCAGGGCCAGACCGGCGCGCAGCGCACCGCGGCGCGCATCGCGGGTCTGCCGCCAGAGGCGGTGAAGATCCATACCACCTTCCTCGGCGGCGGGTTCGGGCGGCGCGGGGAGCAGGACTTCGTCGCCGAGGCGGTCGAGATCGCCAAGCGTGTCGGTGCTCCGGTCCAGGTAGCGTGGACGCGCGAGGATGACCTGCAGCACGACCTCTACCGGCCCGCCACGCTCAATCGTTTGACCGCCGGTCTCGACAAGGCCGGCAACATCGTGGCCTGGCGGCACGCCATCGCCGGCCCCTCGATTGCGGCGCGCGCCTTGCCCGCGCTCATCAAGGACGGCATCGACTTCACGTCTGTGGAGGGCGCGCAGAACCTGCCGTACGCGATTCCCAACATCGTGGTGACGTATGCGATGGAGAACGGCCACGTGCCGGTCGGTTTCTGGCGCTCGGTCGGCAGCTCGCAAAACGCCTATGTGACCGAATGCTTCCTGGACGAGCTTGCGGCGGCGACCCGGCGCGATCCCTTCGAATTGCGCCGCGCGTTGCTCAAGGAGCACCGGCGTCACCTCGGCGTGCTCGAGCTTGCGGCCGAAAAGGCCGGCTGGGGCAGGCCCTTGCCCGCCGGACGGAAGCGCGGCATTGCGGTGGCCGAATCGTTTGGCAGCTACGTGGCCCAGGTCGCCGAAGTAGCGCTCGCGGAAGGCAAGCCGCGCGTGCACCGTGTCGTGTGCGCCGTCGACTGTGGTGTCGTGGTTAATCCCGACACGGTTTCCGCGCAGATGGAGTCCGGCATCGTCTACGGTCTCACCGCCGCGCTGTACGGGCAGATCACGATCAGCAACGGCCGTGTCGAGCAGAGCAATTTTCACGACTACCCGCTCCTGCGCATGAGCGAAATGCCACAGATCGAAGTGCACATCGTGAAAAGCGATCAACCACCCGGCGGCGTAGGCGAGCCGGGCACGCCGCCGATCGCGCCGGCCGTGGCGAACGCGGTGTTCGCGGCCACCGGCCGGCCAGAGCGCCGGTTGCCGCTCCTGCCGCCGGCGAGAGGTTGATGCTCAGCGCCGATCACGAGGTATTGAAGGCAGCGGCCGCCTGGCTGGAGGGCGGCCACGGCGTGTATCTCGTCACCGTCGCCCGCACCTGGGGTTCGGCGCCGCGCCCGGCGGGCTCGCTGCTCGCGGTGCGCGACGACGGCGAGTTCGTCGGATCGGTGTCGGGCGGTTGCATCGAAGAGGACCTGGCCGCGCGTCTGGCGGCACGCGTCGGGCCAAGAGAGTTTCCCGCGATTGAAACCTATGGTGTGAGCGCCGAGCAGACCCATCGATTCGGCCTGCCGTGCGGCGGGCGGCTCGATCTGCTGGTGGAGCGGCTGGCGAGCGCGGCGCCTGTGCTTGCGCTTTTGCGCGCCATGGACGAGCGCCGCGTCGTCAGCCGGCGCGTGTGCCTGTCGACCGGCGAGGCGAGCCTGCACCTGAACGCCGGGAACGAGGAGTTCCAGTTCGACGGCGACAACCTCGTCAAGGTGTTCGGGCCGCCGTGGCGGCTTCTGCTGATCGGCGCCGGGCAGCTGTCGCGCCACGTGGCGGAGATGGCGCTGGCGCTCGACTATCAAGTGATCGTGTGCGATCCACGCGAGGAGTACGCGCGCGCCTGGTCGGTGGCCGGCACCGAGCTCGACACCGGCCTGCCCGATGATGCGGTGCGGGCGCGTGCGACCGATGCGCGCGCAGCGGTGGTGGCGCTCACCCACGACCCCCGGCTCGACGACCTGGCGCTCATGGAGGCGCTGGCCGCACGCACCTTTTACGTTGGCGCGCTCGGCTCCAAGGCGAACAACGCCAAGCGCCGCGCGCGCCTTGCCGGGCTCGGGTTCACGCCGGCGCAGCTCGCGCGCCTGCACGGCCCTGTTGGTTTGCCGATCGGCAGCCGCACGCCGGCGGAGATCGCCGTCGCGATCCTCGCCGAGCTCACGGCCGAGCGGCACGGCGTGCGGCTGCGGGCCGAGGGAGAGGTTGCCGCGAGCCTCGCGCCGCCGGTCGCGGCATGCGGCAGCTAACCGGCGTTCTGCTGGCGGCCGGCGCGAGCGCGCGCTACGGGACCAACAAGCTGCTGGTGCCCATTGCGGATGGCGTGCCGATGGCGGTGGCCGCGGCGCGCCACCTGCGTGCTTCGGTGGATCGGTGTGTTGCGGTCGTGCGCCTCGGCGACAGCGCGCTGGCAGCCCTGCTTGCGGCAGAACAGCTGCAGGTCATCGAGTGTGCACGCGCACCGGAGGGTATGGGGGCAAGCCTGGCGTGCGCCATTGGCGCGTGCATCGGCGCGGATGCCTGGCTGATCGCATTGGCCGACATGCCGTTCGTCTTGCCCGATACGATCGCACGGGTGGCGGCGGCCCTGCGCGACGGCGCGACGCTGGCCGCGCCGATCTTTCAGGGTCGACGCGGCCATCCCGTCGGGTTCGACCGGCGTTTCGCCCCGGCGCTGCTCGCGCTCACGGGCGAGGCGGGGGCACGAGCGCTGCTCGCGCAATACGATGCGCAGCTGACGCGCGTGGCTTGCGATGATCCCGGGATTTTGCGCGATATCGACACCCCGGCCGACCGCGCGCAGCGATCGACCGCGAGCTCGGCCCGCACTACGTTCGCTCACGGCCGTGGGTTAGACTCTCGGCCCCGGAGGGAAGATGCCGTGAGTGCGATTGCCTACGAGCAACGAAAGCAGCGCCTGATCGAATCACTGCGCGCGAGCGCGGGCGGCGTGCGCCTGGCCAAGGATACCTCGAACCTGTTTCGTGATCGCCAGGAGACTCCGACCCAGCGTCTCGACGTGCGCGACTTCAACAACGTGCTGCACGTCGACCCCAAGCAGGGCTTCGTGGAGGTCGAGGGCATGACGCCGTACGCGACGCTGGTCACCGCGTGTCTTAAACACGGCGTGCTGCCGACCGTCGTGCCGCAGCTCAAGTCCATCACCATCGGCGGCGCCACCACCGGCTGCGGCATCGAGTCCTCATCGTTTCGCTACGGGCTGGTACATGAAACCGTGCAGGAAATGGAAATCCTGTTGGGCGACGGCCGTGTCGTGCATTGCACGCCGAGCAACGAGCACCGTGACCTGTTCTTCGGGTTCCCCAACTCCTACGGCACGCTCGGCTACGCGCTCAAGCTCAAGGTCAAGGTGGTGCCGGCCCAGCGCTACGTCAGGCTCACGCACATCCGGCACGCCGATCCCGCGGCGTACTTCGCCGAGCTGGCACGGCACTGCGCGGCCAACGAGGCCGATTTCGTCGACGGGGTGATCTTCGGGCGCAACGAGATGTACATCACGCTTGGCCGGTTCACCGAGGAGGCGCCCTATACGAGCGATTACACGTTCGAGCGGATCTACTACCGGTCGATCCGCGAGCGTGGCGAGGACTACCTCACGACCGAGGACTACATCTGGCGCTGGGACACCGACTGGTTCTGGTGCTCGAAGAACCTGGGCGCGCAGAACCCGCTGCTGCGGCGACTCTACGGCCGCACGCGGCTGAACTCCGTGACCTACACGAAAATCATGCGCTTCAACGCGCGCTGGAAGCTGACGGATCGCCTCAACCGGCTGCTCGGTATCCACGCCGAGTCGGTGATCCAGGACGTCGAGATCCCGATCGAGCATGGCGTGGAGTTTTTCAATTTCTACCACGACACCATCAAGTTCCTGCCGGTCTGGGTGTGTCCGACCCGCGCCTACGATCCGGCGGTCACGTTCGACCTCTATCGCCTCGAGCCCGGCAAGCTCTACGTGAACTTCGGCTTCTGGGACGTGATCCGCGGGCGCCAGGCGTTGCCCGAAGGTTTCTACAACCGCCAGGTGGAGGCGAAGGTGGTGGCCCTGGGCGGCATGAAGTCGCTCTACTCCGATTCGTTCTTCACGCCCGAGCAGTTCTGGGCGATCTACAACAAGCCCGCCTATGAGCGCTTGAAGGCGAAGTACGATCCGACCGGCCGGTTCAAGGACCTGTATCGCAAGTGTGTGCTGCGCGAATAGTCCGCGCGCCGGTTACGCGGACAGGCGCCGGAAGGCGAGACAGCCGTTGGTGCCGCCGAAGCCGAAGCTATTGGACAGGCACAGGTTGAGGCGCGCGTTGTCGATGCGCGTGCGCACGATTGGCATTCCTTCGGCGCCCGGATCGAGCTGGGTGATGTTGGCGGAGGCAGCGATAAAGCCTGCTTCCATCATGATCAGCGTGTAGATCGCCTCGTGCACGCCGGCGGCGCCGAGCGCGTGGCCGGTCAGCGACTTGGTCGAGGCGATCGCCGGCATCTTGTCGCCGAACACCTCGCGGATGGCCTCCAGCTCCCGGATATCCCCGGCCGGGGTGCTGGTGCCGTGGGCATTGAGATAATCGACCGGCTCGTTCAGGCCGGCGAGCGCCTGGCGCATGCAGCGCACCGCGCCTTCGCCGGAGGGTTGCACCATGTCGAAGCCGTCAGACGTGGCGCCGTAACCGACCAGCTCGGCGTAGATCCGGGCGCCGCGCGCCCGGGCATGCTCGAGCTCCTCGAGCACGACCATTCCGCCACCGCCGGAGATCACGAAGCCATCGCGCGTCGCGTCGTACGGGCGCGAGGCGGTGGTCGGTGTATCGTTATAGCTCGACGACAAGGCGCCCATGGCGTCGAACAGCAGGGTCATCGACCAGTGCACCTCCTCGCCGCCGCCGGCAAACACCAGGTCCTGTTTGCCCATCTGGATGAGCTCGGCGGCGTTGCCGATGCAGTGCGCGCTGGTGGCGCAGGCGGAGCTGATCGAATAGCTTGCGCCCTTGATCCGGTAGGGCGTGGCGAGACAGGCGGCGACGGTGCTCGACATGGTACGCGGCACCATGTAGGGCCCAACCTTGCGCAGGCCTTTCGCGCGCAGCAAGTCGACGGCCTGGACGATATTTTCATTCGACGCGCCGCCCGAGCCGGCGATGAGCCCGATGCGCGGGTCGGAAATCTCGGCCTCGCTCAAGCCGGCGTCGGCGATCGCTTCGCGCATCGCAAGATAGGCGTAGGCCGCCGCCTGCCCCATGAAGCGGTAAACCTTGCGGTCGATGAGCTCCTCGGGCTTCAGGCGGATCGGGCCGTGAACGGCGGTGCGAAAGCCCAGATCGCGATACTGCTGGCAGGCCTCGATACCAGAGCGGCCCTCACGCAGGGACTCCAACACCTCGGTCTTGTTGTTGCCGATGCTCGAGACGATTCCGAGACCGGTGACCACCACCCTGCGCACGCTGTTCCTCCTCTACATGCCCTCGGTGCTGGTGAAAAGGCCGACCCGCAGGTCATTGGCGGTGTAGATGACGCGACCATCGACCTCCATAACCGCGTCGGCGATGCCCATGCAGAGCTTGCGCATGATGACGCGCCGCATGTCGACGCGATAAGTGACGAGTCGGTTCTGGGGGGTGACCTGACCGGTGAACTTGACCTCGCCGGCGCCGAGCGCGCGCCCGTGGCCCGGACCGCCGAGCCAGCCGAGATAGAACCCGACGAGTTGCCACATGGCGTCCAGGCCTAGACAACCGGGCATCACCGGGTCGCCCTCGAAATGGCATTGAAAGAACCAGAGATCGGGCCGGACATCGAGCTCGGCGAGGACCACACCCTTGCCGTTGGAGCCACCGTCCTCGGCGATGCGCGTAATACGGTCGAACATGAGCATGGGCGGCAGCGGCAGCTGGGCGTTGCCGGGGCCGAACATGCGACCGTGGCCGCATTCCAGGAGCTCTTCGCGCGTGTAGCTGCTCTTCTTGGTCACGCCTTGATCAGGTACCGCGCTGGCCGCGGCTTCTGCCGGTATGGTCGAGGTTTGCCAATGGATGATGGGACGCTCGGCAGTCCGAGATGCGCGTGCCGGTGCCCGGTCTTGTTATGTTCCGGGCACATTACATCACAACGCTGCGGTGGAGGGAAACGCGCACGGGCATGCCGCAGGTTCTCGCACCGGCACGGCCGGATCATTGATTTCGGTCAACCGCACGCCGCTTCGGGTCGGGCGAGCACCCGAGCGATGGCGCAGGCGCGCCGGTGGCTGGGACGGTTAGGTTAGCCCTTCGCGCTGAAGGCGCTTGGCCGACGCAATGCCGCGAGCTCGTCGTCGGAAAGGAACGGGCGGAGGTCGGGTTTGACGACGCGCTCCGGTTGCTGCTCGCGGGTGACGCGCTCGGCACGCTGATTCTGGACCCGGGTGAACTCGGTCGTAGAAGAAACGCCAAGCGGGCGCGTCGCTTCAGGAGGGCGCGCGGCAATCGCCACCGCGCGCGCGGCCTGCCGTTCGCTGAACGCGAGCGACGGTTCTGGAGTACCCACCGTACCGGTGGCGATCCCTGCGCCGTTAGGCGCCGCCGCGCCGCGCTGCGCCTGTGCCGTACGCGCCGCCTGCAGGGCGAGCTGTGCCTGAAGCATGCGCACCTCTTCTTCGGCCTGTTTGAGGTCGTTACGGCGGTCAGGGTTTTCGGGGTCGCGGAGCAGTTCGCGGCGCGCGGCTTTGGCGGCTTTGACAGCGCGTGCCAGGCGCGTGGACAGGTAGTACTCGTAGAGGGCTTCTGCCTGCGCCACCAGGTCGCCGCTCGTTGCAGACGCAGTCGCAAACTGGTAGCCGCAGCCGCAACGCTCCGCGCCGGAGGCGTTCAGCGCCGCGCATTGTGGGCAGGCCCGTTCGGGTAAGGTCGTCGTCACTGACTGGTTTCGCTCGGTGAGCCGCAGCGCCAATCCATGCAGGGCGCTAGGGGCAAAGTATATTCAGCGTCGCGCGACGCGCCCTGCGCAACAAGCCAGCAGCAGACGGTTGGGGCCGCCGCTCCGACGAGTGGAACAAGCTCACTGCAGGCGTTACCGACGGTGAGGAATATACGGGACCGGGAGTCTCAGACCAGCTTGCGGGGTCCGGTAAGCTCGAATCCCTGCAAGAGCGCGGCGCGCTCAGCCGGGGTCAGGACCACAGCCGGAAGCTCCGCACCGGCCGAAAAGGCAAATCCGCAGCGGCACCGCATGACCGTCAGGGCGACCACGGCGGTACAGCTTGGACACTCCTTGGTGTCTTCCGCTTGGCGCGTCGTGGCCGGCTGTGGGGGGCGGCGATTGGGAGCCGGCACGGCGGCCTCCGCCCGGGTTGGGCCGCCAGGGGCCGCGCCTTCGCGCCGGCTGACGATGTCTCGGGCCTTGGCGGCCTGGGCGGCACGAAATGCGGGGGTCGGCTGCGCGCTCGACAGGGCAGCT
>CAYZVX010000037.1:13933-26861 GCA_964482055.1 uncultured Acidiferrobacteraceae bacterium | reverse complement strand
AGAAGCCGTCCATGTTGCCGACGCGCATGTTGGCCACCATCTGCGGCGGCGGCACCACGATGGTCTTCACGTCGCTGAACGGGTTGATGCCGTGCGCCCCGAGCCAGTAGTAGAGCCACATGGCGTGCGTACCCGTTGGGAAGGTCTGGGCGAAGGTGTATTCGCGCTTCTCCCTGTCCACCAGTTTCTTGAGGCTCACGCCGTCGGTCACGCCCTTTTCCTTGAGCTTGTTCGAGAGCGTGATCGCCTGGCCGTTGTTGTTCAGCGTCATCAGCACCGCCATGTCTTTCTTCGGCCCGCCCAGCCCGAGCTGCACGCCGTAGATGAGCCCGTAGAGCACATGCGCCGCATCAAGCTCGCCATTCACCAGCTTGTCGCGCACCGCCGCCCAGCTCGCCTCCTTGGTCGGCGTGATCTTGATGCCATACTTCCTGTCGAAGCCGAGCTCCGCGGCGATCACCACGCTCGCGCAATCGGTGAGCGGAATGAAGCCGAGCTTGTCCTCGGGCTTCTCCGGTGCGTCGCTGCCCGCCGCGTACGCGGCGTTGCGCACGGAATTCGGAACCATTCCGAGCACGCCGGTCGCGGTCACTCCGGCCGCGACACCGGCCCGGAGAAACTGCCGGCGCGACACGCCCGGGGCCGCCGACTTGCTCTGCTTTTCACCTTGATCGTCATACATCGCTGCGCTCCTGGTTGTTAAAACAAGAACGGCGTCCGGCCTGCGAGGAGTGCCCGCACAGGCACGGACGCCGTTGTCCGCTGCCGCGGGCCGACGTGACCCGCTATGTTCTGCCTCCGCTGCCGACCCGCCTTTGGATCGACAGACGGTTGGATCAATCTTTCGCTACGTCAGCAGCCGGCTCATCGCGACGAGCTGCTCGGCCACCTCCGCGAGGCGCTTGTTGCCGTCCATCGCCGCCTTGCGCAGCAGCCGGTAGGCCTCCTCCTCGCTGCAGGCGCGCTGCTTCATCACGATCCCCTTGGCGCGCTCGATCAGCTTGCGCTCGGCGAGGCTCGCCCGCGCCTCCTCGAGCTCCTGGCGCAGGGCCTGCGACTGCTCGAAGCGCGCCACCGCCACGTCCATGATCGGCCGGATGCGCTCGGGCGCCAGCCCGTCCACCACGTAGGCGCTCACGCCCGCCTTCAGCGCCTCGCGGATCATCGCGCCCTCGCGATCCTGCGTGAACATCACGATCGGGCGCGGATCGTCGCGCGTCACCATGCACACGTGCTCGAGCGTGTCGCGGTCCGGCGAATCCCGGTCGATGATCACCACGTCCGGCCGCAGCTCGCGCACGTGCGCCGCCAGGTCGAGCGCGGCGCTTAAGTGCGCCGCCACCTCGTATCCCGCCTCGCTCAGTGCCGTCTTCAACGTCTCCGCTCGCTCCTGGTCGTCGTCGACCAACAGCACCCGCATCGTCATGAATCGTTACCTTCTGCGCTCGTGCCGGGCTTAGCAACGCGCGTGCCAGATCAACGAATCCAGCCCCAACAACGACTTGGGGCGCTGGCGCGGCCTCCAACCGCGGCTCGTGCACCGCGGCGGCGCAATCGACACGGGTAACATGCCCACACACGGTGCAGGAAGTGCTGCGGCATCCGACGTAATCCATGCGTGGCTCGCGCTGCGCGGGTGGCGTGCAGAAATACTTTTGTCATCAGCGTGGCGCATTCTCCAATGTGTGGCCTGCAAGCACCGTGTGCGAACGTGGTACGCTCGCGGCGAATTAAAATGGCGGAGGCGTCTGGCGACGCCCGCATCAACCCGACAACACTCGATACACGGAGGCCGTATGGCAAGGACCGACATGATGGACACAACGACGACGAACGCGACGAAGCGTGCCCGCGCGCCAAAACGCGCGGTCAAATCCCCACCCGCAGCCGCAGCCGTGTCGGCCGAAGAACGGCGGCGGATGATCGCCGAGGCGGCCTACTACCGCGCCATGCAGCGGAACTTTCAAGGTGGCGACCCCGTCGATGACTGGTTGATGGCCGAGCACGAGGTCGATCAGCGGTTGGCGCGGGCGCCGGCAGTCGAAACCGCTTAGCGACTCGTCGCGCACCTGGCGGTTCTTGCCGGGCGTCGCACGGCCATTCCCCGCCCCGCACCACGCGCGCCGGGCGGGTTTTTCCCCGGCCCCGGCTTGCGATACCGTTAAGACCGTTCCGCCATTTTTGTGCCGTGCGGCGCTGGCAGGCGCCCAGTTCCAGCGCGCGCGTCGAAACTCCGGTAAGATTCCCACTGGGCCCGGCGGCCAAACCGGCCGCGAGCCTTGGCGAACCCCGTGCGCACCCCCTACCACGACCGACCGCCCGAGCGCGGCAACGACTGGAACACCATCAAGACCCTGCTGCCCTACCTGTGGGAGTTCAAGGGGCGGGTGCTGTTCGCGCTCGCGTGCCTCGCGGCCGCCAAGCTGGCGACCGTCGCGGTGCCGCTGGTCCTCAAGGACATCGTCGATGCCCTCGATCCCAAGCAGGCGGTGCTGACGCTGCCGCTCGCGCTGCTCATCGCCTATGGCGCGCTGCGCCTGGCGAGCTCGCTGTTCGGCGAGCTGCGCGATGTGATCTTCGCCAAGGTGACGCAGCGCTCGATCCGGCGCGTGGCGCAAAAGGTCTTCGAGCACCTGCACGCGTTGAGCCTGCGCTTTCACCTCGAGCGCCAGACCGGCGGGGTGTCGCGCGACATCGAGCGCGGCGCGGCCGGCATCCGTTTCCTGCTCAATTTCATGCTGTTCAATATCCTGCCGACCCTGCTCGAGATCGGCATCGTGGCAGTGATTCTGCTCGTCAAGTACGACCCATGGTTTGCCATCATCACGCTCGGCACGCTCGTGGTGTACATCGCCTACACGCTCTGGATCACCGAGTGGCGCATGGTGCTGCGGCGCAACATGAACGAGATGGACTCCAAGGCCAACACCCGCGCCATCGACAGCCTGCTCAACTACGAGACCGTCAAGTACTTCGGAAACGAACGCTACGAGTCACAACGCTACGACGAGACGCTCGAGAAGTGGGAGCACGCCGCGATCCGCAACCAGACCTCACTCTCGATCCTCAACGTCGGCCAGGCCACGATCATCGCCATCGGCGTCACCCTGCTCATGATCCTCGCCACCCAAGGCGTGGTCGCCGGCACCATGACCGTGGGCGACCTGGTGCTGGTCAATGCCTTCCTCATCCAGCTCTACGCGCCGCTGCATTTCCTCGGTTTCGTCTACCGCGAGATCCGCCACTCGCTCGCCGACATGGAACGCATGTTCGGCCTGCTGGGAAGACACCGCGAGATCGAGGACAAGCCGGGCGCCCCCGACCTCAAGGTGAGCGGTGGCGCGATCCGTTTTGAGCACGTCGCGTTCGGCTACGAACCGCGGCGCCAGGTGCTGCACGACGTGAGCTTCGAGGTGCCGGCCGGGCACAAGGTCGCGGTGGTGGGCGCGAGCGGCGCGGGCAAATCCACGCTGTCGCGACTGCTGTTCCGTTTCTATGACGTCACCGCCGGGCGCATCCTCATCGACGGCCAGGACATCCGCGACGTCACGCAGGCGAGCCTGCGCCGCGCCATCGGCATCGTGCCGCAGGATACGGTGCTGTTCAACGACACCGTCTACTACAACATCGCCTACGGGCGCCCTGAGGCCAGCCGCGAGGAAGTGATCGAGGCCGCCAAGGCCGCGCACATCCATGAGTTCATCGAATCGCTGCCCGACAAGTATGACTCGGTCGTCGGCGAGCGTGGCCTCAAGCTCTCCGGCGGCGAGAAACAGCGCGTGGCGATTGCGCGCACGCTGCTCAAGCGCCCGCCGATACTGGTGTTCGACGAGGCGACCTCGGCGCTCGACTCCAAGACCGAGAAGGCGATCCAGGCCGAGCTGCGCGAGCTCGCCGTCAACCACACCACCCTCGTGATCGCGCACCGGCTCTCGACCATCATGGATGCTGACCAGATCCTGGTAATGGATGGCGGCCGCATCGTCGAGCGCGGCACGCACAACGAGCTGCTCGCGCGCGGCGGCGTGTATGCCCACCTGTGGGCGCTGCAGCTTCAGGAAGAGCAGGAACCGCCGCTGCGCGCGGTCGGCGACGGTGTGGTGTCGGCAATCCCCTGATCGCTCTCGGCGCGGCCACCTCCGTCGGCTCTTGCAAGCCTGCGAACCTCGACGCGGTGGACCGGTGCCGGAACGCGGTTTACACCAACCCGAGCCAGGTCTTGGCGACGTCGAGACTCGTGAAGGCAACGACGCTCATCAGCGCCTTGCGCTCGTACTCCCGGGCCAGGTTGAATCCCTCCACGCTCGGCACCACGATGGCCGTGCGCGAATTCTCCTGCAGCTCCGGGCGCCGCCGGTCCGCCTCGACGATCAGGTCCAGGAGCTGCGGCGTGATGTTCTCGGCTTGTGCGGCCGTGGCGTCGACCAGCTCCCGATAGCCCGGCCGGATGCGCGCGTCGGCGTGGAACTGCCGGACATAGGAGAGGAAGTCCTCGACGTTTACCGTTCCGCGCACCGTGGCGTATACCACGTTCTGCGACTCATCGACCCTGTAGGTGATTGGCATGTTAGCCCCTGCGCACCGCCACCGCGGTGCCGCGACCGATCGCCATCGACGCCGCAATCGTGGTAGTGCCGCCGCGCATGTAATCCTCGCCAGCGCGCAGACCGCGCCTCAGGCCGAGGCCGGCTGCAACTTGCGCCGCACGCGCTCCACGACCGCCCCGCGCGCGACGAGCTCGGTCGCGCCGGCGGCCTTGGCCGCCCGGAATCCCTCGCCGTCGACGTGCGGACCGAAGGCGATAATGTCGACAGCCGGATACGCTGCCCGCAACCGCTCGATGTGCGCGAGCGCGTCGCGCGCGGTGAGGTCAATGACGATGTAGTCCGGCTGGTCGGTGGCGGTCTTCTTGAGGACCTGGGCGCCCGCCTGCTTCCACGCCGACTCGATGCGCACCCGGCTCATCAGGTCATCGGACCAAAGCAGTATCTTCATAGCCACTCCTCAACGCCCTCGTGCGGGGCGCAAAACCGATATCGTTCGCGAAAATGCCGGTCGCGGCAAGCCATCGCTTCACATTTGTAACACCGCCGTGCACGAGCTGGCGCGCACATCCGCTACCGGTCCTAGAGCTCAATCTGCGCGCCAAGCTCGACCACGCGATTGGTCGGAATCCGAAAGTAGCTGGTCACGCTGCCGGCATTGCGCGCCATGGCCACAAAGAGCTTCTCGCGCCACAACGCCATGCCTGGCCGCCCGGTCGCAATCAGCGTCTCGCGCGACAGGAAAAACGACGTGTCGAGCATGTTGAACTCGAGCCCGTGAGCCTGACAGCAGGCCGCAAGCGCGCGCGGGATGTCGGTCTCGTCCTTGAAACCGTAGTGCAGGATCACCTGGTAGAACTCGTTGTCGAGCGGATGAACCTCGACGCGCTCAGTATCCGGCACGTGCGGCACATCGGCAAAAGTCACGGTCAGAAAGATCACGCGCTGGTGCAGAACCTTGTTGTGCTTGAGATTGTGCAACATCGCGTGCGGCACCCCCTCCCGACGCGTGGTAAGGAATATGGCGGTGCCGGGAATGCGCAGCGGCGGATGCTTGACGATGCTTTCCAGAAACGGCTCGATCTTGATCGCGAGCTCGCTCAGGCGCTCCATGAGCAGCTCCCGTCCGCGCTTCCAGGTCGCCATGAGCGTAAAGGCGACGAGCGCGATCACGATCGGAAACCACCCGCCATGCAGGATTTTGCCGGCGTTGGCGCTGAAGAACGCGAGATCGACGCTCAGGAATGCCACCATGGCGAGGATCGCCACGGTCCAGTTGAAGCGCCACAGGCCGCGCACCACGACAAACGCCAGGATCGTGTCGATCGCCATCGTACCGGTCACGGCGATGCCGTAGGCCGCTGCCAGGTTGCTTGAGGACTGGAACCCGATGACCAGCGCCACGATGCCGGTCAGCAGGCCCCAGTTGACCAGTGGAATGTAGATCTGGCCGATCTCGCGCTCCGAGGTGTGTAGGATGTCCATGCGCGGCGCATAGCCGAGCTGGATGGCCTGGCGCGTGATGGAGAATGCCCCGGAAATCACCGCCTGCGAGGCAATCACGGTTGCACAGGTCGCCAGCACCACCATCGGATAGAGCGCCCACGATGGCGCGAGGAGATAGAACGGATTGACGGCTGCCGTCTCGTCATGCAGAAGCAGCGCGCCCTGCCCGAAGTAGTTGATTACGAGCGCCGGGAGCACAAAGGCGTACCAGGCGGTACGGATGGCGCGCTTGCCGAAGTGCCCCATGTCGGCGTACAGGGCCTCGCAGCCGGTAATCGCCAGGACGACGGCGCCGAGCACGACGAAGCCGCCCCATTGGTTGAGCTGAAAGAACCGAACCGCATAGATCGGATTCAGCGCAGCGAGCACTTCGGGGTAGCGGACGATGCTCACTATTCCGAGCAGTGTCAGGGTCGCGAACCACACGACCATGACCGGTCCGAACAGGGCGCCAACGCGGGCCGTTCCGTGACGCTGGCCGGCGAACAAGACCAGAAGCACGACGAGCGTGACGGGGACGACATAGGGCTGCAGTGCCGGCGTGGCGACCTGCAGACCCTCCACTGCCGACAACACCGAGATGGCCGGCGTGATCATGCCGTCGCCGTAGAAAAGCGCGGCGCCGAAGATGCCGAGCGACATGAAGATCCAGCGCTGCCGGGATTTTTCCACCGTGGCGCGCTGCACCAGCGCTATCAAGGCCATGATGCCGCCCTCGCCCTTGTTGTCGGCGCGCATGATGAGCGCAACGTACTTCACCGACACGACAAAGATGAGCGACCAGAAGATCAGCGACAAGACGCCCAGCACGTTGTCCGCGTTGACCGGCATCGCGTGCGCGCCACTGAACGCCTCTTTCATGGCGTAAAGCGGGCTGGTGCCAATGTCTCCGTAGACGACGCCGATGGCACCGACAACCAGGGCAAGAAGCCGGTGGTCCGAAGCTCGGGTATTGTTTGCCTGGGACTCGCTCATCGAGAACGCGGCTCAACGGACCGCGACAAGACCTTGATGGCAGGAAACGAGACCTGGGGCGGCCGGAGGATGCGTCAAGGTTCCTGGTGGGGCCGCCCGGGCCGGGCGGCGCGCGTGGCGCGCATTCTCAACCCAATCCCCCAAAAAAGAAAGCCCGTCCCCGCGCGCGGCGGGAACGGGCCCAGTCTCCGGGCTCGGGCCCGGCCCAGGAGGTGGCAATCGCGAACTAGGTCCGGATCTGGTGCTTTTCCATCAGCCGGTACAACGTCACGCGCGAAACGCCCAGCACGCGCGCGGCGCGCGACACGTTGCTGCGGGTATGCTCGAGGCTCGCGGCAATGGCCATGCGCTCGGCGTACTCGCGTGCTTCCTTGAGCGAGGTCTGGCGGCGCAGCATGGCGGCCATGTCCGCCGCATGATCTAGTGAGAACAGCAGCCGGTTCATATCGACCGGCATGGTCAGGGAGTCAAAGCAGGCGTCGGCCACAAGCCGCGCAACGCCGGGACTGCGCAGCGCGGCAGGATCGGCAATCGCCACCCACTTCATGCGCCGATGACCGGTGAGCAGACCCCGCAGAGCCTCGTCGTTGCCGGCAACGGCGTCGGCGCGGATCAAGCCCACGTGAAAGTCACGCTTGCTGGCGAGCTCCTGCGCCTCGCGCACGTTGTGCGCCAGGTGCACGGTCCAGCCGTTCGCGCGCAGCATCGGCTCCAAGGACTCAGCCTGCGATATCGGGTGCAAATATAGAAGGTCTCGGCTCGACATTTTCTTGTCCTCCTAAAGCGTTAATGGCGTCCCACTCAACCTGCGCGACCCACCGAAACGCGGATGCCGCCCGCTCGGGACCGGCCACCGCCAAATGGTTTCCCTGTCGCAGCCTCCCTGCGCCCCATGGCCAGCTCCTTTGCGAAGTGTCGCGGAGTTTGAATAAGCGCCCCATTTCAATCAGTGAAAAATGTCACAAAGCCCGAACGCCACGCTGGCGCGACAGGCGGGGAAGCCTCGGGGGGTGGGTGGCGGCGCGCTCTGATGCTAAACTGCCTGATTTACAAGTAGTTTCAAGCACTGCCCAGAGGTTTCTATGCGCCCCGCACTGATCATGGCGATCCTCGATCGCGAGTTCCAAAGCGCCCGCAGCGGCCACCACACCCCGGTCATGCTGTGGGGCCCGCCGGGGGTCGGCAAATCCCAGATGGTGGCGCAAACCGCGGCGCGCTACGGCGTTCCGATGATCGACATTCGCCTCTCCCAGATGGAGCCCACCGACCTGCGCGGTATCCCGTTCCGGGTCGGCGACCTGGTCGAGTGGGCGGTGCCGGCGATGCTGCCAAACGCGACCCGCCACGGGCCGCAGGGCATTCTGTTCCTCGATGAGATCACCTCGGCCGCGCCCACGGTGTCGGCGGCCGCCTACCAGCTCATTCTCGATCGGCGTCTCGGCGAATACCACGTTCCGGAGGGCTGGTCGATCTTCGCCGCCGGCAACCGCCAGGGCGATCGCGGCGTTACCTTCGCCATGCCCGCGCCGCTCGCCAACCGCTTCTCGCACTTCGAAGTGGAGACGCATCTCGACGACTGGGTGGCCTGGGCCTACCGCGCTGGCATTGATGAGCGCGTCATCGCTTTCCTGCGTTTCCGCCCCGAGTTGCTGTTCGACTTCGATCCGGCCCACAACCCGGTAGCCTTCCCGAGCCCGCGCTCCTGGGAGTTCGCGCACCGTGCCTTGCAGAAGTTCCACGACCAGCCCGACCTGTTGCTCGGTGCGTTGCAGGCCTGCGTCGGGCCGGCCGCCGGCATCGAGCTCAAGGCCTTCATCGACAACCTCGACAACCTGCCCGATATCGACGCCATCGTGCGCGGCAGCCCCGGGCCGGTGCCGAAGGAAACCGACCTGCAATACGCTGTTGCCTCGGCGCTGGTCGGCCGGGCGATCCGCGCCAAGGGCACGGCGGACGAAACCACCGTCTACGGCCACATCCTCGACTACGCCGGCCGCTTCCCGAGCCGCGAGATGGGCGTGATGCTGGTCTCCGACATGCAGCGCGCCGTGGGTGAAAAGCTCTTCGCCGTGCCGCAGTTCCAGCAGTGGGCCAAGAACATCGCCGACATCATGCTGTTCGACACCTGGAAGCCGGCACGCAAGGCGGCGCGCTAGGTTTTGCCCATGAGCGGCGACGATATCGAAACCAAGCTCGCGGCGGCGCGCACGCGCCTCGTGCTCGACAAGCCGTTTCTCGGCGCACTGGTGCTGCGCCTGCCGCTCATCGTCGCCGACCCGAAGTGGTGCCAAACTACCGCCACCGACGCGCGCGGGCTTTTCTACAACCGCGCCTACATCGACGCGCTCGACCTGGAGCAGACCAAGTTCGTGCTCGCCCACGAGGCGCTGCACTGCGCGCTGTCGCACTTTAACCGCCGCGGCCATCGTGACAAGCACCGCTGGGACATCGCCTGCGACTATGCGATCAACCCGCTGCTCGTGGCCGACGGCCTGAAGGCCCCGCCCGGGGCGCTCGCGCTCGATGAGTACGCGGGCATGACGGCCGAGGAGATCTACCCGTACATCCAGGAAAACAGCGACGAACAGACCCTCGATCAGCACCTGTACGACAGCGCGGACAACCGGTCCGACGCAGGGAAAAGCCCGCCATCAGCCGGTGGCGGCCAGAGTGAACAGCCCAAGCAGGACGACAGCGATTCCGGCGGCAGCCAGGGCGAGCTCGATGCCGACGCCGGCGGGGCGCAACGACCGCCGCCTCTGTCGGCCAGCGAGCGCGAATCACTCGCCGTACAGTGGCAACAGCGGCTGGCCGGTGCTGCGCAACAGGCGCAGCAGGCCGGCAAGCTCGGCGGCTCCCTGGCGCGCCTGGTCGATCACCTGCTGCAGCCGCAGCTGCCGTGGCGCATGCTGCTGGCGCGCTACATGACCAATGTCGCGCGCGAGGACTACAGCTTCCAGCGCCCGTCGCGGCGCGAGGGCGCCGCCATCCTGCCGAGCCTCAAAAGCGCGCACATCGACGTGGTGATCGTGCTCGACACGAGCGGTTCGATCGACGATGAGGAGATGCGCGAATTCGTCTCCGAGGTCGATGCCATCAAGGGGAGCCTCGGAGCGCGCATCACGCTGCTCGCCTGCGACGACCACCTCGCCGAAGGTGCACCCTGGACCTTCGAGCCATGGGAGCAGCTTGCCATCCCGCGGAAGCTGGAGGGCCGGGGCGGCACCCGGTTCACGCCGCCCTTCGAATGGGCCGAAAAGCAGGACCGCCAGCCGGATCTGCTCGTGTACTTCACCGACGCCGAAGGTGAGTTCCCGAAGCGCGAACCCGCCTTCCCGGTACTGTGGCTGGTCAAGGGCAAAGCCAAGGTGCCGTGGGGGCAGCGGGTGCAGCTCAATTGAACAGCAATCAGTGATCAGTGAACAGCGATCGGTAAGCAGCAAGTGCCTTCGCATTCACTGATCACCGTTCACAGATCACCGTTCACCGCTTCCATGGAACTTACACCCGAAGACTCGTTACGCCTCAATGTCCTGCTCGCGCAGGATTGCGAGGCTATTCGCATCGACGAGGCGGCGATGACCGTGCACGCGCTCGCGCGCGGCGGCGAAGCGCGCGTGCCGCTCAATCCCAATTGCCGCCCCGAAAAGTACCTGCGGGGCGTGCGCGAGTTTCTGTCGAGCTTCGCGCTCGGCTCCCCCGGCGGCTACCCGGTGTTCCTGCAACGCTGGACGCGCATGGGACAGGCCAAGGGCGGCCAGCTCGAACGGCTGCTGCTGCTCGGCGAGCCCGAGGCGGTGGTGGCCGTTGCCGGCGCACCCGACATCACCGGCGAGCTCGCGCGCCGCGTGTGGTGGTGCCAGCCCACAGCCGACAATGCGCGGCGTATGCTCGAGCGCGACACGGTGGTGGCGAGCCCGATCGGCAAGGTGCTCGCGGAGTTTCTCGTGGAGTACCTGCCGTTCGAGACCGATCCATTGACCGTGATCAGCACGGTGAAGCTCGTGCTGCAACCGGGATTGATCGGCGAAGAGGTACGCCAGCGCATCTGGGCCCGCGGCACGCAGCGCAACGCCTACCATCTCGGGTTCCTCGACGCCAACCCCGACGACCTGCCGGACCCGCGGCCGGCGCGGGCAGACTACGCGCAGCACGGCGCGACCCTCGAACCGCTCGCCGGCGCGGGCAATGTCGCCGCTGCCCTGCTGCTGCGTCTGCTGGCGAGCCCGGGACAGACCTTCCTGGCGGTATCCGAGGAGCAGATGCGCCACCCGCTCGACAAGTTTACGACCGCACACCTGTTCGAGATCATCGGGAATTACTTCGGTGCCGTGCGCGGACTGCTGGCGGCAAGCGATGACGTCGGGCAGGTGGTCGCAGCGGCGCGGGCGATGGTGGAGGCGCCGCGCGATGAGGCCCTTGCAAGCCTGCTCGCGGCCACGCCGGCGCTCAAGCGCGAGGTGGAGGCGATGCTCGTGCTCGGGGCGACGCGTGAGGCGTTGATCACGCCCATCATCGCGCAGACCTCGGCCACCGGGTCGGTGCTGCGGCGCAAGCTCGAGCCAGTCACGACGCCCTTGCTCGCCGCGTACGCGGCGCTGCGCGCCACACCAGGGCGCTGACCCCGGGCTCGCGCCGGGCGCGCAAGGCGGGCTACTTGTCGACGTCCTTTTCGGGCTTCTTGGCGCGCGCAATGCTGTCGATCGACACCACGGTAGCGCTCTGCGGTTCATCAACAAAATGCGGGCGCTGATCCATGCGCACGCCCGCTTCCTGCGCCAGCTCGCGCTCCCGCGCCGTGATGAGCATCAGGCACTGACGGATGTTTTCAATGGTGCGCTCGGACAGCGGGTGCTTCAGGCCCGGGGCAGTCGCCGTGTCCCTGACCACCCCGGTCAGCGTGGTCTTCATCGCCTGCAGGACCTGGAATTCCTTGTTGTCGCGCAGACTGCCGCTGGTTTCATCGCTCATGCGGAAATCTCGACTGGCATGCAGCCGGCGCGCGGCCGGACTGCGGGGAATGCCGCGAGGTTACCGAGAAAGGAGCGGCGAGGCAAACCGGCGCGGCCGCTCGACCGGATGCTCAGGACTTCGCCGAGTAGTGGCGCTTGTACTTGAGCACCTTGCGCACGTACAGCTGGGTCTCCTGGTACGGCGGAATACCCTTGTATCGCATCACGGCTTTTTCGCCGGCGTTGTAGGCCGCGATCACCAGCACCTGCTTGTTGCTGAACATCGCATTGAGATCCCTGAGATACCGCACCGCGGCGCGGATGTTGTCGCGCGGATCGTAGACATCGCGGATACCGTAGCGGCTGGCGGTCTCCGGCATCAACTGCATGAGGCCCAAGGCCCCCTTGTGGGACACCGCGTACGGATTGAAGGCCGATTCGACGTGCATGATCGCCTTGACGAGCGCAAAGTCGAGTTCGTGCTCCTCGGCGGCCTGCCGGATCAGCTCGTCATAGGCGTCGGGCCTGGGGCGAAAGAACTGGCTGTTGCGGCTCGCCGCGAGCTGCCCCAGGCCGCGGGTGGCCTTGCCCGTGTGTACCAGCCGGTAATGCTTGTTGTTGAGCGCATGATCGCTTACCAGGCGCGAGCCGTCCGGCAGCTCGTAGACGTACAGCGTCGAGGCAATTACCACTTCGGCGCCGAGCGCCAGCGCAGCAATCGCAATCCCCAACCCCCAGCGCATGACCGCATCCAGGAAGCGCATCTGGCCGTTCCCCCTGACGTCAACCCATTGTTTGGCGTCGTTATTTGCACATCCTGTGCCAGCCGGGAGCGCGCCCGGAGGCAGGCCCAAGTACTTGCTTTGCCGTCTTTTTCCCGCCGCGGCCGACATCCCGACATGCGTGGCCGCGGGGGAAACCCGTCGCGGCCGCCAAAATCGGCACGTGGCG
>CAYZVX010000037.1:0-13833 GCA_964482055.1 uncultured Acidiferrobacteraceae bacterium | reverse complement strand
GGCGGGGTTATCGGGGCGTCAAGAGCTCGGTGTCGGCGTGCGAGTACGCCGGCGCGCAGGCGCAAAGGATCTTGAGCTCGGCGGGGCCGGTATTGCGGATGCAGTGCGGGGTACCCGGCGCAATGACAATCGTATCGCCGACCGACACGTCGAAGGTCTCAGCGCCGAGCGTCATGCGCCCCGTGCCCGAGGTGATGTGATAGATCTCCTCGCTGCGGTGGTGGCGGTGCAGTTGCGTGGACTGGCCGACCGCCACGATCGCCTCGGCAAGGCTCTGGTTTGCATTGCCGTGCACGGCCGGATGCATCAGCTCGCGGATCACGGAACCGTCCTTCGTGACGAACGCCGGCACCTCGGCATAGCGTGACCTGGTCATGGCTGCAACCCTGCGCCTGCACCGGCCGCGGTGTCTTCCGCCAGCCCGCCCGCGGCCGCGGCGTCGAGAAACACGTCCACGCCCAGCGGGGGCGTGATATGCCGGGCAGGGATTTCCTCGCCGCCGCGCCACGCGGCGACCGCCGCGCGCTTGTCGGTGCCGGTGACCAGGAACAGCACGTGGTGCGCGCGGCTCAGGCGCGCGGCGCTCAGGCTCACGCGCTCCGCCGGCGGCTTGGGTGCGTTGCGCACGGCGAGCACCTCGGGGCCTCCCGCCCGCTCACCGAGCGCCTGCCCCGGAAACAGGCTCGCGGTGTGGCCGTCCTCGCCGAGACCGAGGAGCACCAGATCGAACGTATCAACCGATCGCAGCAGCGCCGCGTAACGGGCCGCGCCTTCCTGCGGACCGAGCTGCGCGGGTATGCAATGGATGTTCTCTTCCGGGATCGCCACGCGCGCAAGCAGGGCGGCGCGCGCGGCGGTGTCGTTGCGCCTGACGTCCCCGATTGGCAGGCAGCGCTCATCACCGAAGTACACCTGCCAGCGCGCCCAGTCCTGCCGGGTCGTGGCGAGCTGCGCGTAAACCGCGAGTGGCGTGCGCCCGCCGGCCAGCACGATGCGGAATACGTTGCGCGCCGCGATCGCCTCGTCCGCCGCGGCCGCGATGCGCGCCACAGCCTCCGCGCCGAGCGCGTCGGCGTCCGGGAACACGTGCCAGCGCAAACCCTGCACGCGTCCGACCCGGTTAAATTTCATTGCGCCAGTACCGGTCCTCGCGCTCGAACAGGCGATTGGCCTCGCGCGGCCCCCAGGTGCCGGCCGGGTAGGTGATGATGAACTCGCGGCTCGACTGCCATTCGCGCAGGATCGGATCGACCACGCGCCACGCCCACTCCACCTCGTCGAAGCGCAGGAACAGCGAACGGTCGCCTTCGATCACATCGAGCAGCAGCGTCTTGTACGCCTCCATGGTCGTGGCGTTGGTCTCGCGGTACGAGGCGTTGAGCCGCACGATACGCGTATTCATACCAAGCCCAGGCTCCTTGGCGTGCAGCTCGATGTGCATGCATTCGGTGGGCTGGATGCCGAGCGTGACCCAGTTCGGATCGATGTGGGGGGTGCCGGCCTCGTGGAACAACAGTTGCGGCGGATGGCGGAAACGGATCGCCACGAGCGACATGTTGTCCGCCAGGCGCTTGCCGGTGCGCAGGTAAAACGGCACGCCGCGCCAGCGCCAGTTGTCGATGAAGAACTCGGCCGCCACGTAGGTCTCGGTGACCGAGTCGCGCGCCACGCCCTCCTCTTCGCGGTAGCCGAGCACCGACTGGTTGGCGACGCGCCCGGCGGCGTACTGTGCGCGCACCGCGTGCGCGTGCACGGCCTGCGGTGACAGCGGGCGGATCGAGCGCAGCACCTTGACCTTCTCGTCGGCGAGCGCGTCGGCGTCCAGGGTGGCCGGCGGCTCCATGGCCACCAGGGTCAACAGTTGCATCAGGTGATTCTGCAGCATGTCGCGCAGGGCGCCGGCGCTGTCGTAGTAACCGGCGCGCCGCCCCACGCCCTCGCGTTCGGCCACGGTGATCTGCACATGGTCGATGTAGTTGCGGTTCCACACCGGCTCGATCAGGGTGTTGGCGAAACGGAACACCAGCAGGTTTTGCACCGTCTCCTTGCCGAGGTAGTGATCGATGCGAAAGATCTGCTCCTCGTCGAAGTAGCGGTGCAGGCGACTGTTGAGCGAGCGCGCGCTGTCGATGTCCTCGCCAAAGGGTTTCTCGACCACGATGCGATGGCGCCCGTGCGTGCGGCTGATGCCGGCGGCGTTCAACTGCTCGATCACCGGCATGAAATCGGCCGGCTTGATGGCGAGATAGAACACGATGTTCTCGCACACGCCGGGGCGCGGCTTGGACAGCTCGTCCATCAGCCGGCGGTAGGCCTGCGGATCGCGCAGGTCGCCGGCGACGTAGTCGAAGCGGTTGGCGAAGCGCTCGAAGACCGGCGCCTCGCAGTTTTTGCCGAGATTCTCGTCGAGGCTCGCCTTGAGGCTCCCGAGCCAGTCGCTGCGCGACCATTCGCGCCGGGCGAAGGCGAGCAGGCGCAGATCGTTGTGCAGCTTACCCGCGGCTTCCAGCTGGTAGAGCGCCGGCAAGAGCTTGCGCGTCGCCAGGTTGCCGGTGGCGCCGAAGATCACGAAGTAGCAGGGCCCGATGGCGGCCATTGCCGTCTCAGCCCTCATCCGGCGCCACGGCGTGCCCGCCGAAGCCCTTGCGCATCATGGCCAGCAGCTTGTCGGCGTACTCGGCCCGGCCCTGGCTGGCGAAACGCATCATGAGGGCAAGACTCATGACCGGCGCCGGCACGCCCTGCTCGACCGCCTCGAGCGCCGTCCAGCGGCCCTCGCCGGAATCGGCCACGATCGGTCTGATCCCGGCGAGCTCCTGGTCCTTGGCGAGAAACTCGGCGCTCAAGTCGAGCAGCCAGCTGCGCACCACGCTGCCGTGCCGCCACATCTCGGCAATCGCGGCGAGATCGAGATCGAAATCGGCCTTTGCCTTCATGAGCGCGAAGCCCTCGGCGTAGGCCTGCATCATGCCGTACTCGATGCCGTTGTGGATCATCTTGACGAAATGCCCGGCGCCGACCGGACCGCAGTGCAGCCAGCCGCGGTCCTTCGCCGGCGCCAGCACCTCGATGGCGGGCTTGAGCCGCTCGATCGATGCGGCCGCGCCGCCCAGCATGAGCGCGTAACCGTTTTCGAGCCCCCACACCCCGCCCGACACGCCGGCGTCGACGAATGACAGACCCTTGGCGGCGAGCGCCGCGCCGCGACGCATCGAGTCCTTATAAAAGGAGTTGGCGCCATCGACGACCGTATCCCCGTGCCCGAGCAGCGCGACAAGCTCATCGAGGTGCTGTTGGGTGACCTCCCCGGCCGGCAGCATGAGCCACACCACCCGCGGCGCCGGCAGGCGTGCCACGAGCGCCCTCAGGCTGTCGGCGGCTTCGAGCCCGGTCTCGGCGGCCAAGGCCTGCGTGACCCCGGCGTTGCGGTTGTAGGCGACCACCTGCACGCCGCCGCGGCGCAGCCGCCGTGCCATGTTGGCGCCCATGCGCCCGAGTCCGATCAACCCCATTTCCATTGTCGCCGCCCCCTGTCGTGCGCGAACCCAGCGCTCGCCCGACCTTAACACGGCACGGCCGCACGCGTTAAGCGCCCGGTGCTGCGCGTGGATCAGTCGCTGTGCTGGAGGAAAGAGTAAGGAGCCAGATCCGGGACGGCCCTGTCAGCCGACCCACACGCGGGCGTTACGGAACATGCGCATCCAGGCGCCGTCCTCGCCCCACTCCTGCGGATGCCAGGAGTTCGCCACCGCGCGGAACACGCGCTCGGGATGCGGCATGAGGATGGTGAAGCGCCCGTCCGGCGTGGTAAGCCCCGTGATGCCGTGCGGCGAGCCGTTCGGGTTGTAGGGATAAAGATCCGTGAGGTTGCCGCGATTGTCGACGAAGCACAGCGCCACCTGCTTGTCGAGAATGACGCGCTCGAGGTCGTCGTCGCGGCGGAACTCGGCGCGCCCTTCGCCGTGCGCCACTGCGATCGGCAGGAGCGAGCCCTGCATGCCGGCGAAGAAGATCGACGGGTTCTGCGGGATCTGCACCATCACCACGCGCGCCTCGAACTGCTCGGAACGGTTGCGCACGAAGTGTGGCCAGCGTTCGGCGCCGGGGATGATCTCGTGCAGGTTCGACATCATCTGGCAGCCGTTACAGACACCCAGAGCGAAGGTATCGGTGCGCGCGAAGAACGCGGCGAACTCATCACGCGCCCGCGCGTTGAACAATATTGACTTGGCCCAGCCCTCGCCGGCGCCGAGCACATCGCCATAGGAGAACCCGCCACAGGCGGCAAAGCCGCGGAAGTCCCTGAGCGACACCCGCCCCTCGATGATGTCGCTCATGGTCACGTCGACCGCCGTGAAGCCGGCGCGATCGAAGGCCGCCGCCATTTCGAGCTGGCCGTTGACGCCCTGCTCGCGCAGGATCGCGATGCGCGGGCGCACGCCGCGCGCGATGTAGGGCGCGGCGATCTTCTCGGCCGGGTCGAAGCTCAGCTGCGCCGAAAGACCCGGGTCAGCGGCGTCGAGGATGCGATCGAACTCCTCCTGCGCGCACTGCGGGTTGTCGCGCAGGCGCTGCATGTGGAAGCTCGTCTCCGACCAGGCGCGCTGCAGGTTGACGCGTGAGTCGTAGAAAATCTCCTTTCCGGCGTGGCGGATGCTGACGATGTCATCGTCGGTGAGCGTGCCGATCAGGTGCGCGTGGCGGATGAGGCCGGCCTTCTTGAGCGCGCCGAGGATGCCGTCGCGCCGTGCGCGCGGCACCTGCAGCACCGCACCGAGCTCCTCGCCGAAGAGCGCGGCGATCGGGTCGCTACCCAGGTTCGTGATATCGATGCTCACGCCGGTGCGACCGGCGAACGCCATCTCGCAGACCGTGGCGAGCAGCCCGCCGTCGGAGCGGTCGTGGTAGGCGAGGCAGAAGCCGAGCTCATTGAGCGCCTGGATCACGTGGAAGAACAGACGCAGCACGCGCGGATCGTCGACGTCCGGCGCCTCGTCGCCCACCTGCTTGTAGACCTGGGCGAGCGCCGAGCCGCCCAGGCGATGCCGGCCGCGCCCAAGGTCGACCAGGATCAGGTCCGTATTGCCGGCGTCGGTGCGCAGCTGCGGCGTCAAGGTCTTGCGCACGTCGGTGACCGGCGCGAAGGCCGAGACGATGAGCGACAGCGGCGCCGTCACCTCGTGCGGCCCGGCCTCGTCCGCCCACACGGTTTTCATCGACATGGAGTCCTTGCCGACCGGAATCGAGATGCCGATCGCCTGGCACAGCTCGCTCACGGCGCGCACCGTGTCGTAGAGTGCTGCGTCCTCGCCGGGATGTCCCGCCGCCGCCATCCAATTGGCGGAAAGCTTCACGTCCGGCAGCGCGCGGATGCGCGCCGCCGCGATATTGGTGAGCGCCTCGCCCACCGCCATGCGGCCGCTCGCCGGCGCGTCGACGAGCGCAAGCGGTGTGCGCTCGCCCACCGCCATGGCCTCGCCCGAGTAGGATTCGTAACCGCTCGCCGTGACGCCGCAATCGGCGACCGGCACCTGCCAGGGGCCGACCATCTGGTCGCGACACACAAGCCCCGTGACGCTGCGATCCCCGATGGTGATGAGAAAGCCCTTGCTCGCCACGGTCGGCAGGCGCAGCACCCGGTAGATCGCCTCCTTGAGCTCGATGCCCCGGGTCTTGAACGCGGTCAGCCGGCGCCTCACGTGCCGCGCCTCGCGCAGCATCCGGGGCGGCTTGCCGAGCAGCACCGCGAGCTCGAGGTCGATCGGGGTTGCCATGCGCGCCGCAAGCGCCGCATCGGCCGCGGGCGCCTGCGCGAAGCGCGCGTCGGTCAGGAGCAGTCTCTTTTCCTCGGTCGCCTCGCCAACTACCGCATACGGGCAGCGCTCGCGCGCGCACAGCGCCCGGAAGGTGTCGAGCCGCTCGCGCGCGATCGCGAGCACGTAGCGCTCCTGCGCCTCGTTGCACCAGATCTCCATCGGGCTCATGCCCGGCTGGTCGTTCGGCACGGCGCGCAGCTCGAAGCGCGCCCCGCGCCCGGCGCCGTTGACGAGCTCCGGCAGCGCGTTGGACAGGCCGCCGGCGCCAACGTCGTGAATGGAGCGGATCGGGTTGGCATCGCCCAGCGCCCAGCAGGCATCGATCACCTCCTGGCAACGGCGCTGCATCTCGGCATTGGAGCGCTGCACCGAGGCGAAGTCGAGCTCTTCGTGGCTGGTTCCGCTCGCCATGCTCGAGGCCGCCCCGCCGCCCAGGCCGATCAGCATGGCCGGGCCGCCGAGCACCACGATCGCGGCGCCTGCCGGGATATCGGCCTTGTGCACGTGCTGCGCGCGGATGTTGCCGATGCCGCCCGCCAGCATGATCGGCTTGTGGTAGCCGCGCACCTCGCCGGCCACGGTCTCTTCGAAAGTGCGGAAGTAACCGGCGATGCTCGGGCGGCCGAACTCGTTATTGAAGGAAGCGCCGCCGATCGGGCCCTCGATCATGATGTCGAGCGCCGAGGCGATCCGCCCGGGCTTGCCGTGGTCGGTCTCCCAGGGCTGCACACTGCCCGGAATGCGCAGGTTGGAAACGCTGAACCCCGTGAGCCCGGCCTTGGGCTTGGCGCCGCGGCCGGTGGCGCCCTCGTCGCGGATCTCTCCGCCCGAGCCGGTCGCCGCGCCGGGGAACGGCGAGATGGCGGTCGGGTGGTTGTGCGTCTCGACCTTCATCAGGATGTGGGTGTCCTCCTCGTGAAAGCCGTAGGTGCGCGACTGCGGATCCGGGAAGAAACGCCCGATGCGCCCGCCCTCGATGATGGCGGCATTGTCCTCGTAAGCGACGAGCGTGCCCTTCGGGCTCGCCGCGTGGGTCTTGCGGATCATGCCGAACAGGGAGGCATCCTGGCGCCTGCCGTCCACGGTCCAGTCGGCGTTGAAAATCTTGTGCCGGCAGTGCTCGGAGTTGGTCTGCGCGAACATCATGAGCTCGACGTCGGTCGGGTTGCGTTTCAGGCGCATGAAGTTGTCGAGCAGGTAATCGATCTCATCGCCCGACAGCGCCAGACCGAAATCGCGGTTGGCGGCCTCGAGCGCCGCCCGCCCGCCCGTGAGAACATCGACGATCCGCAGTGGCGCCGGCTCGGCGTCGCGAAACAGCTCCGCGGCCTGGGCGAAATCCGGCAGCACGTTCTCGGTCATGCGGTCGTGAATGAGCGGCACGAGCTGCTCGCGTTCCGGCGCGCTGAGCGCCGATCCATCCGCCTTCTCGATCCGCCAGGCGATGCCGCGCTCGATGCGCTTCACCTGGGCGAGCCCGCAGTGGTGCGCGATGTCGGTGGCCTTGCTCGCCCACGGTGAGATCGTACCGAGGCGCGGAATCACCAGCAGCAGATCTCCGGTATCCGCCGGCGCGTCCTCGTCGGTGCGCGGACCGTAGGTCAGCAGGCGCCTGAGCGTGGCGAGCTCGGCGTCGCTGAGCGCGGCGGTGAGCGCCACGAAATGCCAGTAGCGCGCACGCACGGCGCGGACCGTGGCGACGCGCGCGCTCATCTCGCGCACCAGGCGGTCGCGGCGAAACGCCGAGAGCGCCGCGGCGCCAGGCAGGTTGAGTACGCTGTGCACGCCGCTCAGGATGCCGGGGGCGAATTCGGGTTGACGGCTGGTCATGGTCCTCGCAACTCTAGTTCAAGCCGGGCCGTTTGACAGCTCCCGCCAGCCAAGCCCGGCGTCCTGATCGGCGACGTCGACCTCGCGCGGCGCACAGCCGAGCGCGCCGCTCAGGGCGGCGCGCGCCAGCGCCGGCGTATTGTTCTTGCGCGACAGGTGGGCGGCCACGATGTGCTGCAGCGCCGAGGTGTCGAGGCGCGCGAGAATCTGCGCGGCGACCTCGTTGGCGAGATGACCGTGGTCGCCGCGGATGCGCGCCTTGAGCGGCGGCGGATAGTCGCCGCGCTCGAGCATGTCCGGGTCGTGATTGCATTCGAGGATCAGCGCCTGGCACCGATCGAGGCACGCCTGCACATGCGGCGTGCTGGTACCGATGTCGGTGAGAAAACCGAGGCGCACGGCGCCATTGCTGAACACGAACTGCGCCGGCTCGCGCGCATCGTGCGGCACCGGGAACGGGCGCACCTCGATGTCGCCAATGGCGAAGGACTGATGCGGGTTGAAACAGCGCACCTCGGCGAGCGCCGCAGCCTCCGCACCGAGCGCCACGCGCGTGCCGCGCGTCATCCAAACCGGCACGCCGAAGCGGCGCGCACTGGCGATGAGGCCACCGACGTGGTCGGAATGCTCGTGGGTGAGCAGGATGGCCGTGAGCTCCTGCGGTTCGCACCCAAGGCGATGGAGGCGCGTCGCGGTCTCGCGCGCGGAAAAGCCGCAGTCGAGCAGGATGCGAGTGGCGCCGCACTCGATGAGCGCCGCATTGCCGCCGCTGCCGCTCCCCAGAATCGCGAAGCGCAGGGACGCGCGAGTGCCGCGGGAAACAGGATGTTGAGAGCGGCCGAAGCGCAGGGACGCGCGAGTGCCGCGGGAAACAGGATGTTGAGAGCGGCCGAAGCGCAGGGACGCGGCCGCTCGCGGCCGTCCTTGGCCTTCGCGGCACTCGGGCTCCTGCCCATCGCGAGTGAGGCGGGAAACAGGATGTTGAGAGCGGCCGAAGCGCAGGGACGCGGCCGCTCGCGGCCGTCCTTGGCCTTCGCGGCACTCGGGCTCCTGCCCATCGCGAGTGAGGCGGGAAACAGGATGTTGAGAGCGGCTGAAGCGCAACCGCCGGTTCGCTGCGCGGGCCGAACCCGCGCGGGTACGTCCGGGGCTTGTGGGCGGTTGCAGTGGTCGCCTGCCTTATTTCAGTTGCTGGTACAGCAGATTGAGAATGCGTTCACCGGCCTTGGACGACTCGGGAGCGCCGTCCGGAGCGAGCACCGCGACCTGCGTGCCGGCGGCGGCGCCTGTCAGCGCGATCTGGTAGCGATCCGGCTCTTTCTTCTTGCTGCTGCCAAACCAGCCCGACTTGCGCTCCTTTTCCGGATCGATGTAGCGCACGTAGTAGATGCCCTTGGAACGGTCGCGGTCCTCAACGGTGAATCCGAGTCGATCGAGTGATAATCCGACGCGCCGCCAGGCGCGATCGAGCGATTCCTGAAGATTGAGCAGGTTGTGGCCGGCCTCGTCGCGCGTGAGGCTCGCGCGCTGCGGAACGGCCTGAATCTCGGCCACCTTGGTCTGCGCCTCTTCGGGCTTGGCGCCGAGGTGCACCATCAGCAGGCGCAGCATCTCCACTTCCAGCTCCGGATCCGATGGGCGCGTCGTCCAAACGAAGCGGGTGTTGCTGCCTTCGGTCAAGACCTGCTCTTCCATGCCCTGGTGCGCGATCAGGATCTCGGTGGTGCCCTCGGTGTCGCCGCGCGCCATGCGCACGTGGTAGCGATCGCGCACCCCCGTCGAGTACACGCTGCCGAGATACTTGGCCATGGCACGCTGGAAGGCGCCGCCGACGTTGGCGCGATTCTCCGCCCAGTCCGTCTCGATCACGCCGGTCTGCGGATTCTCCTTCGCGATCAGCAGACCCGTGCCAAGCAGAAACTGCTGGATCTTCGGCCACAACTCCTCGGGCGCCGCCTTCACGACCAGCCAGTGCTGGCTGCCGCTGCGCACCAGGTGCATGTCGGCGTATTCGGGCAGGACCTCCGCCGCCTTGGCGGGCATCGCCTCCCGCGCCCTGGCCGCCTCGGCGTTATAGGCCGACAACGAGGAGGCGCTGGCGGGCGCCGGTGCCGCCGTGGGTCCTGTGGTAAGCGCGGGCGGCGCCGTCAGGTCCTGCGGCACCTCGAGCGGCGGCAGCGTGCGCGTCGACTTGTAGTCGATGCGGCGCTTCTCTTCAAGGGTGCTGCACGCTCCCACACCGAGCACGGCGAGCGCCGCGACCAGGCCAAACGCACGTCTTGAGGTGATCATTCGAACGACGGTCTCAATATCAGAGGCTGATGCCCGCCCGGCGCATGGCGTCACGTACGGCGTCGTGATACTTCGCGGACAGGGGGGTGAGCGGCAAGCGAATGCCGCCCTTGATCAAGCCCATTTCCTTGAGTGCCCACTTCACGGGAATCGGGTTGGCCTCACAGAACAGGTTCTTGTGCAGACCCATGAGTCGGTCGTTGATGGCGCGCGCCTGCGATTCGCGGCCCGCCAGGGCCGCTTCGCACATGTCGTGCATCAGCCGCGGCGCCACGTTGGCGGTCACCGAGATGTCGCCCTTGGCGCCGAGCAGGATGCAATCGAGCGCGGTGGCGTCATCGCCCGAATAAAGCTCGAAATCCGCGCCGCAGCGCCGCAGGATGTCGCGTGCCCGGTCGAGGTTTCCGGTGGCCTCCTTGATGCCGACGATATTCGGTATCTGCGCCAGGCGCTCGACCGTCTCGGGCTGCATGTCGACGGCGGTGCGACCGGGCACATTATAAAGGATCTGTGGGATCGCCACCGCCTCGGCCACGGCCTTGTGGTGCCGGTACAGGCCTTCCTGGGTCGGCTTGTTGTAGTAGGGCGTGACCAGTAGACAGGCGTTGGCCCCGGCTTGTTGCGCGCAACGCGTGAGCTCGATGGCCTCGCTCGTGGAATTGGCCCCGGTACCGGCGATCACCGGGATGCGGCCGCGCACGTACTCGACGGTGCGCCGGATCACCTCGCAGTGCTCCTCCATGTCGAGCGTCGGCGATTCGCCGGTGGTGCCGACCGCCACGATGGCGTCAGTGCGGTTCTCAATGTGGAACTCGACGAGCCGGCGCAGGGCGTCGAAGTCGAGCGACCCGTCGTCGTTCATGGGGGTGACCAGGGCCACCATACTGCCGCGGAACATAGCTGCGAGCCTGCCGGCGAGGAATAAACAGATGGCGCATGGTACTTTCGCGCGCCCGCGCTGACAAGGCGCGCACCGCGGATTTATGGACTAATTAGCGGTTTTTTCTGGCATTTTGGGCGGGCCGCACGCGACAATCCGCTGAGCCGCCGAAAGGAGCGCTGACGTGACGACCGAGACCAAGGCAGTACGAGAGATCCGTATCAACCCGATCGTGCCGAGCGAATCGGTGCTGGTGGCGACCGCCCGCTCCATGCGTCCGAAAAAGGCCGAGGCGCCGGCCCCGCGCGACACACGCACGCACGTCGACACCTGCCCGTTCTGCACCGGAAACGAATCGATGACACCGCCGCAGATCGCGGTATACCCGGCGCAAGGACCGTGGGCGATCCGCATCGTCGAGAACCTCTACCCGGTGCTCGGCGACGATCGCCAGAATCCGAACCTCGTGTTCGGGCTGCAGCAGACCATCGACGGCTACGGGCGCCACGAGGTCATCATCGACAACAACGCGCACGGCATCGCCATCCACGAGATGAGCGAAGCGCACCTGGCGCTGCTGCTGCGCGCCTACCGCGAGCGCATGGAACAGCTGTATCGCTCCAACCCGCGGCTGCGCTACGTGCTGGTGTTCAAGAACTTCGGGCCGGCGGCCGGCGCCTCCATCGCCCACACCCACAGCCAGATCATCGCCACGCCGGTGATCCCGGACAACGTGCAGGCCGAGGTCGCGCAGAGTCGCGCCTTCTACCAGAAGAACCACCGCTGCATCTTCTGCTCGCTCATCGACGAGGCCCTCACCTACGAGGCCACCATCTACGATCGCGAGTCCGGCGAGATTCACCGCAAGATCAGCGTCGGCCAGTACATCATCGAGCGCGGCAAGAAGTTCATCGCCATCAAGCCGTTCGCCTCGCGCTACGAGTGGGAGGTGCACATCCTGCCGCTCGCGCACCAGGCCGATTACCTGCGCATCAGCCCGGAGGACTACGCCGATCTCGCGCGTGTGCTGCGCCGCACCATGGCGCGACTTGACGCCGTGCTGGGCGGCGCGCAGTACAACTACTTCCTGCATTCGCTCCCGCACGACGCCGGCTGCGCCGAGTGCGACGCAAGCTACCACTGGCACCTCGAGATCACCCCGCGCACCAGCATCCCCACCGGCTTCGAGCTCGGGAGCGGCCTGTTCGTCAATACCGTGGCGCCGGAGGTCGCGGCCGAGAAACTGCGCGCGGTGCACCTGGATTAAGTAAGATAGCGGCCATCTGCCCGGACGGAGGCCGCCATGATCGACACCCTGCGCGCGGTGGCGCTGCTCGCCGCGCTCCTGGCCGCGACCGAAGTCGACGCCGCAGCAACTTGCGCCGAGCCGCCCGCCACGGCGCCGATTCCCGACATCACGCTCGCCGAGGTGGCAAGCGGCTTCAAGAACCCGGTGCACATCGCGCACGACGGCACGCCGGGGCGGCTGTACGTGGTCGAGCAGCCCGGCACGATCCGCATCATCGAGAATGGCCAGGTCCTGCCCGAGCCATTCCTCGACATCAGCGCGCGTGTGGAAAGCGGCGGGGAGAAGGGCCTGCTGTCGGTCGCCTTCCACCCGCGCTACGCCGACAACGGCTTGCTGTATGTCGACTACACGACGCGCCGCGACGGGAGGCTCTACACGCATGTCTCGCGGCTGCGGCGCGCGGCGGCGCGGCGCGCCGATGCCGCCTCCGAGACCGTGTTGCTGCGCATCGAGCAGCCGTACAGCAACCACAATGGCGGGCAGCTCGCCTTCGGACCCGACGGGTACCTGTACATCGGCATGGGCGACGGCGGCTCGGCCAACGATCCGCATGACCACGGCCAGAACTTGGGCTCGCTGCTCGGCAAGATCCTGCGCATCGACGTAGATGCAAGTGGTGCGGGTCTGCCCTACGCCATCCCGCCCGACAATCCCTTCACCAACCGCAAGGACGCACGCGCCGAGATCTGGGCCTACGGGCTGCGCAACCCCTGGCGCTTTGCGTTCGATGCGGCCAAAGGCCGGCTGTACGCGGCGGACGTCGGCCAGGACGCGGTGGAGGAAATCGATGTCATCGAGCGCGGCGGCAACTACGGCTGGCGCCTCATGGAAGGCGACATCTGCACACCGGCGATCAACGCGCATTGCGACCGGCGCGGGCTCGTGCCGCCGATCCACGTCTACCGCCACCCCGAGGGCTTTTCGATCACCGGCGGCTTCGTCTATCGCGGTGCCTCCGTGCCCGGGCTGTGCGGTGTGTACCTGTTCGCCGACTACGTGACGCAACGCCTGTGGGGCTTGCGCTACGACGGGGCGCGCGTCGCCGCGCACCGCGAGCTCATCGGCACGGCGTTCATCGATCGCGTGCTGGGACGGTTGCGCCTCGGGTCGCTGCAGATCAGCAGCTTCGGGCAGGACGCCGATCTCGAGCTCTACGTCGCCGCCCACCAGAGCGGGCGCATCTTCAGAATCGCCGCGGCGCGCTGAAGGCCGGTCTCCCGCGACGATGCTTGGCCACGACACGCCATGAGCGAACTGCCATCCGAGGCCCAGGGCGCGGAGCCCACGCTCGAGGAGAAGCTCGCCTGGCTCGGCCTTCCGGCGACCTACCCCGAACCGGTCAGCCGGCTCGAGCGCATCGAGACGCACATGTCCTGGGTATTCCTGACCGACGCGCACGCCTACAAGCTCAAGAAGCCGGTGCGCTACGCCTATCTCGATTTCGCCACGCTCGAGGCGCGCCGGCGCGCCTGCGAGGAGGAGCTGCGGCTCAATCGGCTGCTCGCGCCGCAGGTGTACCTCGGCCTCGTCGCGCTGCGCCGCGCACCGGATGGGCGGCTCGCCCTCGACGGGCCCGGCGTGACCGTCGAGTGGCTCATCAAGATGCGCCGGCTCCCCGCCGCCCAGATGCTCGACCAGCGCATCCGCGCGGGCACGCTCAGCACCGCGGAGCTCAAGGCGCTGGCGGCGCGGCTCGCCGCGTTCTA
>CAYZVX010000036.1:0-27262 GCA_964482055.1 uncultured Acidiferrobacteraceae bacterium | reverse complement strand
TTCTTGGCGATCGAGATCACCAGGCGCAGGTTGGCCTCGACCATCTCCTTCTTCGCGCGCCGTGCCTTAGCCTCGCCGATCGACATGCGCCGGTTGACCTCCTTGAGCTCGGCGATCGGCAGCCCGGTGCGCTCTTCCAGCGCCTTGAGGCGGTCCTGGGCAGCGAGGATCGCTTCGCTGTTGGCCTCGATGATGCGGCTGTTGCCCTCGCCGCACTTGATTGCCTTCTTCACCCAGCGCTTGTTGGTCTCGTTGCCAGGGAAGAGCTTGATGAAGGTCTTGCGCGGCATGCGGGCCTTGCCCACGCAGATGTCCATGATGATCTTTTCCTGCTCGCGCGACTGCTCGACCAGCGAGCGCACATACTCGACCAACCGGTTGATCTGGCGGGAGACGAACTTGATCTGCATGAACTCTTCGGCGAGCTTCTTCTGCACGCGCTTGACCTCGGGCGCGTCATAGCCCTTCTTTTCGATCGCCTTGAGCAGGTTGCCGTGCAGCCGGCGGATGCGCGTGAAGCGGATCATCGCCTCCTCGCGGTTCGGGCCGCCTTCCTCCTCGCTGTCGCCACCGCCGGATTCGGACTCTTCTTCCTCGTCCTCTTTGGCGGCCGCGGCCTTAGCGCTGCTGTCGCTCTCGGGGAGCGGCATGTCGGCGGCGTCCGGATCGACGAAATCCACGACCAGGTCGGTGAGGCGCATCTGGTCGTTCTCTACCAGCTCCATCATGCGCACCACCTCGGCGATGGCGGCCGGGCACGCGGCGATGGCCTCGGTGGTCTGGCGCACGCCGTCCTCGATGCGCTTGGCGAGCTCGATCTCGCCCTCGCGCGTGAGCAGCTCCACCGTACCCATCTCGCGCATGTACATGCGCACCGGGTCGGTGGTGCGGCCGAATTCCGAATCGATCGTGGACACCACGACCTGCTCGGCCTCCTCGGCCGCCTCTTCATCGTCCTCAGCCGGGGCCGGCTCGGCCTTGAGCAACAGGGTCTCCGGGTCCGGTGCCTCGTCGAACACCTGGATGCCCATGTCATTGATCATATTGACCACGGCCTCGATCTGGTCGGTGTCGTGGATGTCCTCGGGCAGGTGGTCGTTGATCTCACCGTAGGTGAGAAAACCCTTTTCCTTGCCCTGAATGATCAGTTTCTTGAGCTGGGAACGCTGTGCTTCTTGATCCATTGCCATGTGGCCGTGCTCGGCGCCTAAAACGTTGAGTGGAAATGTAAAACTGGAAAGTATAGCTCAAATGGTGACCGGTCCCAAGGTTTTCAATGCTTTGCCGGAGAACTCCCCGGAACCCGCTTCCCACCCAGCAACTCGGCCAGTTGGGCCTTCTCCGCGTCCGTTAGACCGCTGGAATGCTGTTTTTGCAGCAACTTTTCCGCACGTAACCTGACTTGGGACTCACGCAACCGCTCCAGGGCGCCGTTGAACTCGGCTGCCACATCCTGAGCAAGGACGGGGTGCTCCCACACGGCCAGCTTGGCCAGGGTCGCCTCATGCTCGGTGCCGCGGAAGCGCTCGAGGAGCGCTGCGGTATTGGCCGCAGGAGCCTCCTGGAGCTGCCCCAAGACCAGCCGAAACAAGGGCATGCCGGGTTGGTCCAGCTCGCCCAGGCTGCGGGCTTGCGGAGCGCAGGCGGCCAAACCGGGGTTCTGCACAAGCAGGGCGAGCGCAAGTCGCACCGCCGATGCTGGTTCCCTGGGTCCAGGCGGCCGGCGGACCGGACGGGAAGGGTTAGCAGTCGACTCGGGGGTCTTGAGCAGCACCCCGAGCTTTGCCGGGTCGATTTGTGACAGGCGCGCCAACTGCCCCAGCAGTAATTCGCGCAATACGCCCGGCGCCACCTTGGCGATGTAGGGCCGCGCCAGCTCCGCCAGTCGTGCCCGGCCGTCGAGACGATCCAGGTCCACTTGGGCGCGCAGCGCGGCAAAGAAGTAATCGGGCAGCGGTTGCGCGTGCCGTACACGGGCCTGGAAAACGGCCGCACCTTCCTTGCGCACAAGGGTATCGGGGTCTTCGCCCTCGGGCAGGAACAGGAAGCTCGCCTGGCGGCCCTCATGCAACGCCGGGAGCGTCGTCTCCAGCGCGCGCCAGGCCGCTTCGCGGCCGGCGCGGTCGCCATCGAAGCAAAACACAATCTCCGGCGCGTAACGGTATAGCCGCTCCAGGTGTTCGCGCGTGGTTGCGGTCCCGAGAGTGGCGACCGCATAGTCGATGCCAAACTGGGCGAGCGCCACGACGTCCATGTAGCCTTCGACCACGAGTATGCGGTTCTCGCGCCTGATCGCCTCGCGCGCCCGGAACAGCCCGTAGAGCTCACGGCCCTTGTGAAACAGCACGGTCTCGGGCGAGTTGAGATACTTCGGTCCCTCCTTGGCCGCTCCCGACATCCTGTCGCCCGCGGCACTCGCACTTCCCTGTGGGTCGTCGATTATGCGCCCGCCGAATCCGACGATGCGTCCGCGGTAGTCGTGGATCGGGAACATGATGCGGTTGCGGAAACGGTCATAGTAGCCGCCGCCCTCTTTCTTCACCGCAAGCCCCGCCGCGACCAGCGCCTCGCGACGCGCGGCGTCAGTTCCCAGCGCCGAGGTCAGGTTGTCCCAACCCTCCGGCGCGTAACCCAGGGCGAACTGCTGGGCGATCTCGCCGGTGATGCCGCGACCTTTCAGATAATCGACGGCCTGCTGCGCCCGGGCATGGGTGCGCAGCTGCTGGCGGTAGAAGCGCGCCGCATCCTCGAGGAGCTTGAGCAGATCCGGGCCGGCCTGCTCCTTGCGCGGCCCGAAGGTCGCTTCTTTCGGGATCGGCATGCCGGCGTGCGCCGCGAGCTCCTCGACCGCTTCGAGAAAGCTCATGTGGTCGTATTCCATGAGAAACCCGATGGCGGTGCCATGCGCGCCGCAGCCGAAGCAGTGATAGAACTGCTTGTCGGCGCTCACCGTGAAGGACGGCGTTTTCTCATCGTGGAACGGACAGCACGCCTTGTAGTCCTTGCCCGCCTTCTTGAGCGGCACGCGCGCATCGATCACCTCGACAATGTCGGTGCGCTGCAGAAGGTCGTCGATGAACTGCTTGGGGATGCGACCGGCCATAGCGATAGCATTAAGCCACAAGCGGCAAGCCGCAGGCGAGATCCAGCCGGATCCTGACTGGCTTGGCGCTTTGAGCTTGACGCTTGCGGCTAGAGAGCCTAGCCGCCGAACCTGGCCTTGATGCAGGCGCCGACCTTGGCCATGTTGGCGCGGCCGGCGACGTGCTGGGATGCACAAGTCCAGGCGCGCTCGGGAGGGCGGTTGCACCGCGCCTTCAAGGCGCGTTCAAGCGGGCCTTGATCCTGGCGCCAACCTTGGCCATGTCGGCGCGGCCGGCGAGCTTGGGCTTGAGCAGGCCCATAACCTTGCCCATGTCCTTGACGGAGCTGGCACCGCTGGCGCCAATCGCCTCGGCGATGGCCGCATCGATCTCGGCATCGGAAAGCGGCGCAGGCATGTAGGCTTGCCAGATGGCGATGTCGGCCTGTTCCTTGACGACCAGGTCCGGGCGGTTGCCCTTGGTGTACTGCTCGATGGATTCGCGCGACTGCTTTATGAGCTTCTCGACCACGCCGACGATGCGCGCATCGTCGAGCGTGACGCGCTCGTCGACTTCGCGCTGCTTGATCGCAGCGGTAAGCAGGCGCAGCGCCCCCACGCGCGACTCGTTCTTGTCGCGCATGGCCTGCTTGAGGTCGTCGTTGATCCGGTCCTTGAGACTCATGCCCGCGCGGGGGCAGAGGGGCGACGCTCGGTGCGTTCCGCGGGGCGGGCGGCCGGGCGGGCGGCGCCGCGCAACATGCCACGCCCGCGGGCGAGCTTCTTGAGCTCGCGCTTGCGCGCGGCGGCGGCCTTGCGCTTGCGGATCTCGGTGGGTTTCTCGTAGTGCTCGCGGCGACGCATCTCGCTGAACACCCCGGCCTTCTCGCAGGAGCGGCGGAAACGGCGCAGCGCCATTTCGAACGGCTCGTTATCCTTTACGCGCACGGACGGCATCTGAATGTCTTACCCTCACTGTTTGGCTGGTTTGACCCGCCGTCTATGGCGGCAGGAAACGCGCGATTCTAGAGATTCGGGCCGGCTTTGTCACCCGTGCCACCTGCCGGGCCGGGTAGAATGGCGTCCATGCGGGTCCTTGGGCTCGAGACGTCCTGCGACGACACCGGGGTGGCGGTCTATGACAGCGACCGGGGCTTGCTGGCGCACCGCCTGTACTCACAGACCGCCTTACACAGCGAGTATGGCGGCGTGGTACCGGAGCTCGCCTCGCGCGACCATATCCGCAAAGCCCTGCCGCTGGTGCGGACCGTCCTGGGCGAGGCGGATACGGTACCGCAGCAGCTGAGCGGCGTGGCCTACACGGCCGGGCCGGGCCTCGCCGGAGCGCTGCTGGTCGGGGCGGCTCTCGGCCGGTCGCTGGCCTACGCTTGGGGCATCCCTGCGATCGGCGTGCACCACATGGAAGGGCACCTGCTGTCCCCCATGCTCGAAGCCGATCCGCCGGCCTTCCCGTTTCTCGCTCTGCTCGTCTCCGGCGGTCATACGCTGCTCGCGGACATTCGCGGGGTGGGCAACTACGTGATCCTGGGCGAGTCGCTGGATGACGCAGTTGGAGAGGCCTTCGACAAGACCGCCAAGCTCCTTGGGCTCGGATATCCCGGTGGCCCGGCAATCGCCAAGGCCGCGCAGTCCGGCCGACCCGGGCGCTACAACTTTCCCCGGCCCATGCTCGAACGGCCGGGCCTCGATTTCAGCTTCAGCGGGCTCAAAACCGCGGTGGCGCTCGCTGCCGGCGCCGCCCTGGATGCCCAGAAAGTCGCCGATATCGCACACGCTTTCCAGGAGGCCGCCGTCGAGACACTCACGGTGAAGTGCCGGCGCGCGCTCGAGCAGACCGGGCACGAACGGCTCGTGGTTGCCGGCGGCGTAAGCGCCAACCAGCGGCTGCGCCAGTCGCTCGACGCCATGGCGAGCGACACTGCCGTACGGGTCTACTATCCGCGCCCCGAGTTCTGCACCGACAACGGCGCGATGATCGCCTACGTGGGCTGCGTGCGGCTGCGCGCCGGGCAGCACGAGCCGCTCACCTTCGGGGCGCGGGCGCGCTGGCGCATCGAAGAGCTCACGCCTCTGTAGTCGAGCCACCACCCGTGCGCTTGTCGCCGATCCGGCCTTCCTGGCCGGCGAGGAGTCGCCGGATGTTGTCCCGATGCCGGAGAATCAGCAGCGCGCTCATGCCGATCATCATCACGACATAGGCGGCATGCGGCATCAGCCACCAGGTGTAAAACGGCGCCGCCAGCGCGGCGACCAGCGCCGACAGCGAGGAGTAGCGAAACAGCGCGGCCATCGCCAACCAGCTCGCCGCCAGCAACAGGCCGAGCCAGGGATTGAGCGCGAGCGACACACCGAGCGCGGTGGCCACACCCTTACCACCCTGGAACCCGAAGAACACCGGATACAGGTGGCCGAGAAACGCACCGCCAGCGGTCGCCGCGAGAATCGCCGGATCGCTGGTCAAGGCGCGCGCGATGAGCACCGGGATGACGCCTTTCAGCACGTCGCCAAGCAGGGTGAGCGCAGCCGCCGTCTTGCCGCCGTAACGCAGAATATTGGTGGCGCCGGGATTCCGCGAGCCGACCTCGCGCGGATCCGGCAGCCCCATGGCGCGCGCGACCACGATCGCGCTCGATATCGATCCGATGAGATAGGCGGCTACCGGCAGTAGGTAAAGCAGCATCGCGCTATTGGACGGCGGTTCTTGGGGTGCGTCAAGCTGACAGCAACCGCGCGCGAGCGGAAAGCAGCGCGCCGCCGGTGTGATGCGCGTATCGCCACAACGCTCGCACAGCCTTCGACGATTCCGCTATAGTCGCGGCCACGGGAGACGCGATGGACATTATCTTTCTGCACGGCCTCAAGGTCGACTGCGTGATCGGGGTGTGGGACTGGGAGCGCAGGATTCGGCAGCCGGTAATAATCGATCTCGACCTGGGCTTCGACATCCGCCGCGCTGCAGCAAGCGACGCCATTGACGACACCCTCAACTACAAGGCGGTGGCGAAACGCCTGCAGGACTTTGTCGGCAACTCGCAGTTCCAGCTGGTGGAGACCCTGGCCGAACGGGTTGCCGCCATTTTGCTCCAGGAGTTCAGCCTTGAGTGGGTGCGGGTGCGCATCAACAAGCGCGGCGCGGTGAGCGGCGCGCGCGACGTCGGCGTCATCATCGAGCGCCGTGCAGGAGGCACCAGTGCCGCGTAGGCCGAAACGGAAACCCTGCTCGCGGCGCTCGTCGCCGTCGGGACTAAGGCGGGGGCCACTGGCCAAGGAAGGCCAGCCCGTGGCTTTCGTCCTGTCATATGACGGGGCCGAGAGCGGCCGCGGCCAGCGCAACTAAGCGTGGCACGCGCCTTCGTCAGCATTGGCAGCAACATCGACAAGGAGCGCCACATCCGCGCGGCGCTCGCCGCGCTGCGCGCGCGCTTCGGCAATCTCACGGTGTCGCCGGTGTACGAAAGCGAGGCGGTCGGCTTTGACGGCGAGAACTTCTACAACCTCGTGGTGAGCTTCGAGACCACCGAGCCGCCACGCGCCATCGCCGACGCCCTGCGTGCCATCGAGAGCGCGCACGGCCGGGTGCGCGAAGCAGACCGGAAGTTCGGCCCGCGCACGCTCGACCTCGACCTCATCCTGTACGGCGACGCGATCGTCGACGAGCCGGGGCTCAGGCTGCCGCGCGAGGAGATCGCCACGCACGCCTTCGTGCTGCGGCCGCTCGCAGACATCGCTCCGCGCGCGAAGCACCCCTTAACGGGTGTCACGTTCGCGCGCATGTGGGCGGAGCTCAAGGCGCCCGACCAGAAGCTCTGGCCGGTGCCGTTCGACAGCAACCGCGCCTGAGTCACAGCGCGACCGATCGACCGCCGTCCACCAGCAGCACCTGCCCGGTGACGAAGCCCGCGTCGCGCACCAGGTAGAGCACCGCGCGCGCGATGTCGTCCGGCTCGCCGGCGCGCTTGAGCGGTGTGCGCGACACGATGCGCTGCTTGGACATCTCGTCGAGGCCGCGCTCCGGCCACAGGATCGCGCCCGGTGCCACGGCGTTCACGCGCACCTCGGGTGCGAGCTCGCGCGCCAGGGTGCGCGTGAGCATGACCATCCCGGCCTTGGCGACACTGTAGATCGGATAATTCGGCAGCGGACGGTCAGCATAAAGGTCGGTGACGTTGACAATGCTGCCGGTGGACTTCCGCAGGTGCGGTGCAGCGGCCTGTGCCAGGAAGAACGGCGCCTTGAGGTTGGTGCCGAGCAGGTCGTTCCAGTGCTCCTCGGTGGCCTCGCCGATCGGCGTGGGATAGAAGCGCGCCGCGTTGTTGACCAGCACGTCGAGGCGCTGGAAGCGCTCGACGGTTTCGAACACGAGATTCTTGGCGAGCTTGTCGCCGTTGTTGAGGTCGCCCCGCACCAGCATCACGGAATCGGCGCGCTCGGCATTGAGCTCCTGCTGCAACGCGTGGGCCGCCGTTTCCGACGACAGATAATGAACCACCAGGCTGGCGCCTTCGCGGTGCAGGAGGCGACCGATGGCGGCGCCGATGCGATGCGCGCCCCCGGTGATGAGGGCAACCTTGCCTGCCAGGGACTGGTCCGGCATAAACTCCGTCTTTCATTGAATCCCGATGGCGCCACCATAGCGCCTGGCCGGGAAAAGGCCAACTGCAACGACATGCATGATACCGCCGCAAGTCTGCCCGAACCCAGCACGGACGAGCTAGAGGTCAGTGACGCGCTGACGCAGCACATCCGCGCGCACATCGCGGCGGCCGGCGGCGCGATCGCCTTTGCGCGGTTCATGGAGCTCGCGCTCTACGCACCCGGCCTCGGCTATTACAGCTCCGGGCGGCGAATCTTCGCCGCGGGCGACGTGCAGGGACGCACGAGCCCCGCAAGGGGAGGCACACACCGCACTCCAGGCGCGCGCGGGACGCGCGGTGGCGCCGCGGGCGATTTTGTCACGGCGCCTGAGCTCGGCGATGTCTTCGCCCGCTGCCTGGCGCGCCAGTGCCACGAGTTGCTGGCCGGCCTCGGGCCGGCCGACATCCTCGAGGCCGGCGCCGGAAGCGGCGCGCTCGCGACTGATCTGTTGCTCGAGCTTGAACGGCTCGGCCGCCTACCCGCGCGCTATCTCATCCTCGAGCTTTCCGGGGAGCTGCGCGCGCGCCAGCAGGCCATGCTGCGCACGCGCGCGCCGGCGCTGGCCTCGCGCGTGCAGTGGATCGACCAGCTGCCGGCACCGGGTTTTCGCGGCATCGTGCTGGCCAACGAGCTGCTCGACGCGATGCCGGTGGAGCGGTTTCGCGTCGCAGCCGATGGCGTCGTGCGGCTCGGCGTGGCATTCGACTCCGGCCGCTTCATCTGGCACGACATGGCCGCGCCCGCCCACCTGATCGAGCGCGTCCGGGGGCTCGCTCTGCCGACCGGCTACTGCTCGGAGATCAATTTCGCCGCCGAGGCCTGGGTGCGCTCGGTTGCCGAGCGCCTCGGGCAGGGCGCGCTGCTGCTCATCGACTATGGCTTCCCGCGCGCCGAGTTCTATCACCCGCAGCGCTCGGATGGCACGCTCATGTGCCACTATCGACAGCGCGCCCACACTGATCCTCTGGTTCTCATCGGCCTGCAAGATATCACCGCGCATGTTGATTTCACGGCAATCGCTGCAGCCGGGGCCGCGGCCGGGCTCGAGCTGCTCGGCTACACCAGCCAGGCGGCGTTTCTCGCCGCCTGCGGGCTACCGGAGATCGTCGCGCAGTCCGACCCGAACGACGCCCGCGCGCACCTCGCGCTCACCGCGCAGATCAAGCGGCTGACGCTGCCATCGGAGATGGGCGAGCTGTTCAAGGTCATGGCGCTCGGGCGTGGCGTCGAGCCGCCGCTGCGCGGTTTTCGCCTGCAGGACCGCCGTGGGCGGCTGTGAGCAGTGAACGCTGATCTGTAAGCGGTGATCGGTAAACCGCCTTACAATCGCGGCTTACCGTTCACGGACACTGTTCAACCGTTCACCGCTCGCCGCTGCGGCACACCCCAGGCCGGGTCCCGCAGCCACGCACGCAGCGCCTCCGCCGGCAGCGGGCGGCTCATGAAGTAGCCCTGGGCCATGTCGCATGCGAGCTTGTGCAGCAACTCCCAGGCGGCTGCATTCTCCACGCCTTCCGCCACGACCTTGAGCCCGAGGTTGTGGGCGAGCTCGACGATCGAGTGCACGATCATGGCGTTGCTCGCGTCCTCGGCCATGTCCATGACGAAGGAGCGGTCGATCTTGACCTCGTGCACGGGCAGCTGCCTGAGATAGCCGAGCGAGGAGTAGCCAGTGCCGAAATCGTCGATGGCAAAGCTCAGCCCCGCGTCGCTCAGGCGCGTGATTACGGCGAGCGCCTGCTGCGGGTCTTCCATCATGGCGCTTTCGGTGACTTCGAGGGTGAGGCTTGCGGGCTCGAGCTTCCAGTGCGCGAGCAGCTCCATGATGCGCTCCGGCAGCATCGGGTCGAGCAGGTCGTGCGCCGACAGGTTGACCGCCATGTTGAGATCGAAACCCTCGCCGCGCAGGGCCGCGGCATGCGCGGCGGCGGCGTTGAGCACCCAGCGCGTGAGCAGCTTGATCGTGCCGGTGTCCTCGGCCATCGGAATGAACTGATCGGGCGGGATGAGGCCGTGGACCGGGTGCACCCAGCGCACCAGCGCCTCGAGACCCTTGACGTGCCCGCTGGCGAGATCGACCTTGGGCTGGAAGTGCAGCGCGAGCGCATTGTCGGCGATGGCGCGGCGCAACTCGGCCATCAACGTTAGGCGCAGCGGGCTGAACTGGTCATGCTCGGCGGCATACACGAGGTAGTCGAGCCGCGCCTGCTTGGCGGCGTACAGGGCCACGTCCGCGCGCCGCAACAGCGTCTCGACGTCGCTGCCGTGCTCGGGCGCGAGAGCGATGCCGAGGCAGGCGCCGATCTCGAGCCCCAGGCCTTCGATCTCGAACGGCGCGCGCAGGGCGTTGCGGATGCGTTCGGCGATGTTCGCGGCGTCCTCGGCGGCGGCGAGCTGCGGCGCGACGATCGCAAACTGGTTGCCCCCCAGATGCGCCAGCATGCAGCCATCCGCCGCTGACCGCATGCGCGCGACCGTGTCGCCGCGTCGCAGGCTGCTCTCCAGACGCTCACCGACACGCTTGAGCAGCAGGTCGCCGTTGGCGTGCCCGAGGGTGTTGTTGATGTCCTTGAAGCGGCTCAGGTCGAGCAGCAGCACCGCAACGCGGCGGCTCGCACGTTCGGCGTGGCGCAGGTCCTGTTGCAGGCGATCGCACAGCAGGGCGCGATTGGGCAGGCCCGTGACGGCGTCATGCAGGGCCTGGTGGCGGACACGCTCCTCGGCCTGCTGGCGCTGCTGCATCTCGGCCTGCAAGTCGCGCGTGCGTTCGCGCACGGCCTCATCGAGGGTGCGGTTCTGCGCGCGCAACGCGCGATGCAGCCGGCAACCCTCGATGATGTGGCGGATGCGGGCCAGCGCCTCGAGCCTGTCGAAGGGCTTGGTCAGGAAATCCTTGACGCCGGCTTCCAGGGCCGCGAGCTTGGTGGCGCGGTCCTCGCGCGCGGTGAGCATCAGCACCGGCAGGTAGCCGTCCGGCTCCGCCTCCTTGAGCTCGGCGAGGACCTCGAGCCCGGTGCGCTGCGGCATGTTGTAGTCGAGCAGCACGACATCGGGCTGCTCGCGCACGTACAGCTCGCGCGCCGCGCATGGATCGTGGGTGGCCACGAGGTTTCGATAGCCGGCACCGCACAAAATGGCGCGGATAAGCGCCACGACATCGGGCTGGTCATCGATGATCAGGATGCGAGCATCGGCGTGCTGCGGCGCGACCTTCATGTGTCGTTCTCGTGGCGTACGGCACTCCCTACCGCGCGTGCGCTCAACGGTTTAGCGGCCGCGCGCGGTCGAACTTTAGGGTGCTGGGCGGGCAGCCGGCGCGGGCTGTAGCCGCGGCGGAGGGCGGCGGGCAGAAGAGGGGTGTCAGCGCGCCGGCACAACCGGCGGCCGGAGGCTGGCCGATTGCTTTCCGCCGGCCGCTACAGCCCAAGCTCCCTTTCGAGCGCTTGCTGGTCCTTCTTGAACTGCTGCTGGCGCTGCTGCTCGGCCTGCTGCTTCTTGGCCGCGCCCTGCTTCTCGATCTTGTCGGCCTCGGCCCCGGCGCCCGCGATGCGGTAGTAATCGGCCGCGATCTCGCTTTCTCCCTTGCGCGCATGCGACTCGGCCAACTGCCTGGCCTTGTCCTGCACGCCCTCGGCCTTGTGCGGCTTGTCGGCGAACTTGTAGTAGGCGACGGCGAGCTCCAGCCAGCGCCGCGAGGTGTCGGCGGCGAGCGTATCGCCGCGCTTCTCGGCGCGCTCCTGCGCCTTCTTCGGGCCGGTGCCGGCGTAGTAGGCCCAGTCCTTGGACTTGCCGAGCGCGTCGCGCGAATCCTTGGTGGCGGCGAACATCTTTTCTTCGGTGACCAGCCACTGTTCGGCGTTCTTCGCCGCCAGCGCGCGCAGCTCCTTCACCTGCGCGTCGTTGTTGCGACGGCTGAAATGCGAGATGGCGTTGCTCACGGTGCCGATGTCGTCGCTCTTGGCCTTGACCTGCTTGAGCTTGACGCGATCGGCGTCAGCCGGAAGGCCCGAGCCCTCGAACATGTCGAAGGCCTCCTGCAGACGCCCGGCCTTCTCTTCCGGGTCACCGAGGGTCTTGCCGGTGCGCTTGATGAGGGCGGTGAGCTCGTCGTCTTCCTTCTTGCTCAGACAGAGGGAGGAAAATGAGCGGGCCGCGCGGTTCGCCTCCTTCATGTTGCCAGCCCTTTCCGTTTCCACGATCTTCTTGAGCCGGGCACGTTCGGCGGCAGTTTCACTGTCGCGGCAGCCGTCGGCGTAAGCCGGCGACAAGCCAAGGACCACGACCCCCAATCCAGCGGCGAGGAGGCTGCTGATCGTCTTCATGGCCTCACCGCGTCTCACTTGAGCAGCTTCAGCGCATCCTGCAAGCCGAACCCGCTGCCCTTCTCGCTCTTTTCCTTGGCGCCGCTGCCCCTCTCTGGCGGTTCCTTGCCGCCACCACGCATCAGTGCGCCTATGTCGGGCATCGCCATCTTCTGGTAGCCAGCCGGTACTTCGAACAGGGTCGGATCCTGCTTGCCGATCTTGATGTTCTTGTTCTCGATCTTGAAGCGGTCCTTCCTGCCCTTGTCGACCGCGATCGCATCCATCTTGACGATGATGTTGTCCTTGGTGAGCCACCAGAAACCGGCGAGCTTCTCGCCCTTGGGGCCGGTCATGATGATCTTGCTCTTGGTGGTCTTGTGCCCGTCGATGGTCTCCGGCCCGATCACGGTCTGCTCGATCTTCCAGCCGCTCAGGTCGTCGCTGCGGCCCTCGGTCTTGGTGTCGAACTCCATGTACATCTTCTCCTCGGGCATGAGCAGCCAGGCGAGCTTCTTATCGGCCCGCACGATCATGGCGATCTTCTGGCCGCCCTCGGCGTATTCGCGCCGCTCCTTGTTGGGCGCCGCGTAGACCTTGCCGCGGATCGCCACCTCAGCGGTTTCCATGACGGTATCGGCCGAGTACTCGACCTTCGGCCCTTCCCAGGCGGAGGCCGCAGTCGCCAGCCCCATCCCCATTACGAGCACCAGCCACTTCGCTTGCATGAGCGTCTCCTCCTCGCTAGTTCAGCCAATGACACAGCGCAGTGACCGGCGAACGTCGAACAGTGAACGCTAGGAACTGACCGTTCACGGATCACAACTCACGGATCACCGCTTTCGAGCCGGGCACGCAGATCGTACACCGAAGCGCCGACCACGCGCACGGCGACCTGATCGCCGGGCTTGAGATGTGCTGCATCGTCGATACAGACCACGCCGTCGATCTCCGGCGCCTCGCCGGCGGAACGGGCGATGGCGGCGCCTTCGGAATCGATGGCATCGACCAGCACGGTGAGCCTTTGCCCGAGCCGGCGGCGCAGCTTCGCGGCCGAGATCTTGGCCTGGTGCTCCATGAAGCGCGCGAGCCGCTCCTGCTTGAGCGCCTCCGGCACCGGATCGGGCAGCGCGTTGGCCGCCGCACCCTCGACCGGCGAGTAGGCGAAGGCGCCGACGCGATCGAGCTCGGCGGCATCGAGGAACGCGAGCAGCTCCTCGAACTCGCGCTCGGTCTCGCCGGGGAAACCGACGATGAAGGTCGAGCGCAGCGTGATGTCCGGACAGAAGCTGCGCCAGCGCGCGATGCGCGCGAGCGTGTCCTCGGTCGCGGCCGGACGCTTCATGAGCTTCAAGATGCGGGGGCTGGCGTGCTGAAACGGCACGTCCAGGTACGGCAGGATCCGGCCCTCGGCCATGAGCGGGATGAGCTCATCGACATGCGGATAGGGATAGACATAGTGCAGCCGCACCCACACGCCGAGCTCGCCCAGCGCGCGCGCCAGCTCGGTCGCGCGCGTGCGCACCGGCTTGCCGTGCCAGAAGCCGGTGCGGTACTTGACGTCGACGCCGTAGGCGCTCGTGTCCTGCGAGATGACGAGCAGCTCTTTGACGCCGGCTCTGACCAGATTTTCCGCCTCCTGCAGCACCTCGCCGATCGGGCGCGACACCAGGTCTCCGCGCAGCCGCGGGATGATGCAGAAGCTGCAGCGGTGATTGCAGCCCTCCGCGATCTTGAGATAGGCGTAGTGCCGCGGCGTGAGCTTGATGCCGGCGGGCGGCACGAGGTCGGTGTAGGGATCGTGGGGCTTCGGCAGGTGCGCGTGCACGGCGGCCATGACCTCGGCGAGCGCGTGCGGCCCGCTGACGGCCAGCACCTGCGGGTGGGTGCGCTTGACGATGTCGCCCTTGGCGCCGAGGCAACCGGTGACGATCACCCGCCCGTTTGCGGCGAGCGCCTCGCCGATGGCGTCGAGCGATTCCTCGATCGCGGCATCGATGAAGCCGCAAGTATTGACCACGACCAGGTCGGCGCCCGCATAGTCCGGTGAGATCGCATAACCCTCGGCGCGCAGCTGCGTGAGGATGCGCTCGGAGTCGACCAGCGCCTTGGGGCAGCCGAGGCTGACAAAGCCGACTTTGGGTGCGGCCGCCGGATGCGTCCGCGTGGCGGATTGGCTGCGCACGGCCGGGCGCGACACTATGGCTACTCGATCTTGAGGTAGGCGAAGCCCTGGTGCTGCAGCTCGGCGAGCCGCACCACGCCGGAGCGCACCGTGGTCACGCCCTTGATGAGCTTGTCCTTCGGCAGGTTCACCGACTCGCGCGTGATGTCGCACAGCTCGAGCTTCACCCCCTGCACGTCGCGCAGGCCGCCCAGCCGCACGAGCAGGTCGGCGCGCCGGCTCTTGAGCGCGTCGTCTTCGGCGAACGGCGTCTTGGCGAGCTTGTCCTCGGTGACGAAGCGAATGCCGTGCGCGACGAACACGATGCGCACGTCATAGTCCACGAGGTCGTTCTGGTAGGTCGTCACCATGTTGTTGATGCTGGTGAGCATGGCGCTGAAACGACGCGGGTCGGCGAAATCGGCGTGGTACACAACTTTTACCACCTGCTCTTTCGCCGGCGCCGGTTCGGCGGCTGCCACGGGTCGAAGCGGGACCAGCACGGCGAAAATCGCGGCGACCAGCCACGCGCCGACGGAACGGTAGATTCGCATGACTTGACCCTCCAGGCGGTCTGTTTTATTAGACCGGCCCGGATAATACCCGTTTCACCGCGCTGATGCGCGCCTGCCGGATGCGGCTCCCCACCAGCGGCCCGCTCGCACCGGCGGCCACGCTCGCCGCATCGATGCCGTGCGCCGCGGCAAAGGCGCGGCGCAATTGCTCCCCCTGCGGATAGGGGCGGTCCTCGTGGCCGGTGCGCCCGCGGAAGTCGGCCTCGCACGCCAGTATGAACTGCTCGACGCGCTGCGGCTTGCGGAACGCATCCATCGCCTCGAGCATGTCGACCACGGTGGCGGCGCGCAGCTCGCCGATGCGGTGGCAATGCCCGTGAAAGCGCGCCGCGATCACGGCCAGATCGCGGTACTCGTTCGGCGCGCGCAGGCGCTGGCAGAAGGCCCGCACCAGCTCGGCGCCGCGTTCCTCGTGACCCAAGTGACGTGGCCAGTCCTCGGGTGGCGTGTCGCCCTTGCCGAGATCGTGCATGAGCGCGGCAAAGCGCACGCGCGTATCTGTCGACAGCCGGGCCGCCGCATCGAGCACGAGCATGGCGTGCACGCCGGTATCCACCTCAGGATGATGCTTCTGCGGCTGCGGCACGCCAAACAATGCGTCGATCTCCGGGAACAGCCGCGCCAGCGCACCGCAGCCGCGCAGCACGGTGAAAAAGCGCGATGGCGTGTCCTCGCCGAGCGCGCGCTCGAGCTCGGCCCACACGCGCTCGGGCACCAGATGATCGACCTCGCCAGAGTCGACCATCCGGCGCATGAGCGCATTGGTCGAGTGCGCGACGCGAAAGCCCCACTTGGCATAGCGCGCGGCGAAGCGCGCCACGCGCAGGATGCGCACCGGATCCTCGGCGAACGCCTCCGACACGTGGCGCAGCACGCCATTGCGCAGGTCCTCCGCCCCGCCGTACGGGTCGATGAGCTGACCCTCTTCGTCTTCGGCCATGGCGTTGATCGTAAGGTCGCGGCGCTTGAGATCCTCCTCGAGCGTGACATCGGGGGCGGCGTACACCGTGAAGCCCTTGTAGCCGTGCCCGCTCTTGCGCTCGGTGCGGGCGAGCGCGTACTCCTCCCCGGTCTCGGGATGCAGGAACACCGGAAAGTCGGCGCCCACCGGCTTGAAGCCGCGCGCCACCATCTCCTCGGGCGTGGCGCCGACCACGACGTAGTCGCGGTCCTGCACCGGCAGCCCTAGCAGCTTGTCGCGCACCGCGCCACCGACCAGATAGACCTTCATGGGGGCATCGTAATGTGACAGGTCTGGGAGCGCCAAGTAGTATGAAGCGCGATGTGCAAACGCGCGTGGATCATGGCGATGACGCTGCTGCTGAGCGGCTGCGGCAGCGTTACCTATTACGCGCAAGCGATCGGCGGGCACCTCGATGTCATGTCGCGCGCGCGCCCGATCGAGGAACTGCTCACCGACGAGTCGCTCGCGGCCGAGACCCGTGCCCGGCTCGCCGAGGTGCTGGCCGCACGCGAGTTCGCCGTAACCGAGCTCAGGCTGCCCGACAACGGAAGCTACCGCAGCTACGCCGACCTCGGGCGCCCCTTCGCGGTATGGAACGTGTTCGCCACGCCGGAGCTGTCCGTCGCCCCGCGCGAGTGGTGTCTTCTCGTGGTCGGCTGTGTCAGCTATCGCGGCTATTTCGCGCGCGACCGGGCCGAGGCGTTCGCCGCGGAGCTGCGCGCGCAGGGCGATGACGTGTACGTCGCCGGGGTCGCGGCGTACTCGACGCTCGGCTGGTTCAGCGACCCGCTGCTCAACACCATCCTGCGGCGCAGCGACGCGGAGGTGGCGGCACTGCTATTTCACGAGCTCGCGCACCAGCAGCTCTACGTCAAGGGTGATACGGCCTTCAACGAGTCGTTCGCCACGGTCGTGGAGCTCGAAGGCGCGCGCCGCTGGCTCGCGCGCCGCGGCCACCCGCAGGCCTTCGCGGAGCACGCGCAGCGCCTGGCGCGCCGCGAGCAGTTCTCGCAACTCGTGCTCAGCTACCGCGCCCGGCTCGACACGCTCTACCGCTCCAACGCCCCCGATGCCGAGAAACGCGCCGGCAAGCGCGCCCTGCTGCACGCGCTCAAAGACGAATACGCCGCGGTGCGCTCTGCCTGGGGCGGCGACACGCGCTATGACAGCTATTTCGCACAGGATCTCAACAATGCGCACCTCGCGGCGGTCGGCGCCTATCACGGCTATGTCGAGCCATTGCAGGCGCTGCTCGCCGAGGTCGGGGGCGACCTGACGGCGTTTTATGCGGCGGCCGCCGAGCTCGCGCGGCTGCCGGCCGGCGAACGCGCGCAAAGGCTAGCGCGATCTCAGTCGCGCGCGGCGCGCGAGCGCAGCCGCGAGTAACGCCGCTCCCGATTGGCGGCGGCGAGGTAACGCGGCACTACGTCCTCGAGGGCGGCCGGCTGGATGCCAAACACCTCGGGAAACGGCTTGCTGCACACGCTGTCGATCTGCAACGACTTGTAGTTGTCGAGCGAGAACGGTTTGCCCGGCACCCACTCGAGCACCGCCGCCTGCAGCCACGACAGGGTCGGATTGAGCGGGATGATGCGCACGCGCTTGCCGATCAGACCGGCGATGTAGGCGACCAGCTCACCGAGCGTGTAGACCTTCGGTCCGCACAGGTCATAGCGCGCGCCGAAGCTCTTATGCAGGTCGAGCGCGCTCACGATGCAATGCGCGACGTCTTCCACATAGATCGGCTGGAAGCGCGCGCCGGCGCAGGCGAGCGGCAGAATGCCCGGCGTCAGGCGCAGCACGCCGGCAAAGCGGTTGGTGAAGCTGTCGCCCGGCCCGAAGATCACCGAGGCGCGAAAGCTCGTGACCGCGAGCTGCGGCCCGTGCGCGCGATGCACCGTGTCCTCGCCCATCGCCTTGGTGCGCAGGTAGTGGCTCGGCGCGTCCGGCGAGGCGTGGAGCGCGCTCATGTGCAGCAGGCGCTGCACGCCGGTGTGGCGACACGCCTCGACGATCTTGGCCGGCAGCTCGGCGTGCACGCGCGCAAAGCCGCGCCCGTTGTGGCCGCGCTCGTTCAGGATGCCCACCATGTTGACGGCCGCGTCGTGACCGGCGAGCAACTGGCGCAGAAACGCGGGGTTGTGAACATCGCCCTCGACCACGGTCGCGGTCGGCAACACCAGCAGGTCGCGGTGGCGCTCGCGCCGGCGCGTCGGGATGGTGACGTCATGACCGAGCTCGACGAGCCGGGCCACGACCCGGCTGCCGACGAAGCCGGTACCGCCGATCACACAGACTTTATGCTTGGGCATACGCCAGCCTCATGACGCCTGACCACGATGCGGCATCTTTGTACAAAGGCGCTGCCAGCGCGTCAAGGCGCGTCCCGGCGCGCCGGCGCGACCGGCAGCATGCGCGTCGACAGGCGCGTCGGTTGCCCGCCGAGGCGGTGATCGTACACCGCGGTATAGGCGAGCACGTTCTTCACGTAGTCGCGCGTCTCGTTGTAGGGGATCGACTCCACCCAGATCTGCGCATCGACGCGCTCCCCCGGCAGCCAGCTCGCCACGCGGTTGGGACCGGCGTTGTACGCCGCGGTCGCCAGCACCTGATTGTCGCCGTGGCGGCGCAGCATCTCCTTGAGGTAGCTCGCGCCCAGACGCAGATTGTTTTCGACATCGAGCAGCGCACGCTGGCTGCCGACGTTGAGCCTGAGCCGGCGCCCGGTGAGCTGGCCGGTGGCCGGCATGAGCTGCATGAGGCCGAGCGCCCCGACCGGCGAGCGGGCGTCGACCACGAAGGCGGACTCTTGGCGCACCACGCCGTAGATCCAGCCCGCGTCGATACCGTGCTCGCTCGCGTTCGCCTCGATCATGTCGCGATACAGCACCGGAAAGCGCAGCTCCAGGTCGTCCTGGTGGTCGCTCCGGGCGACGGTCAGGATCGCGCGGTCGTACCAGCCCCACTCGCGCGCGACCACTGCCGCCACCTGCAGCTCGCGGTTGTTCATGTGGCGCGTGGTGTAGCTCCACTGGCGCCGCGCGTCGGCGATCTGACCGAGAACGTATAGCTCCTTCGCCATCTCGATGCCCGGGCGCGCCAGCATCGCGGCGAGCTCCGTAGGCGCGACCTCGATGCCCACGTGCTGCATCGAGTAGTCCACCCGCAGCCGGTCGGCCGCGAGAAAACCATAGTAGTTGCGCTCGCGCGCGAGACTCGCGTACAGGCGCTCGGCCTCTTTCGGCTCGCCGGTCTTTTCCAGAATGCGCGCCTTCCAGTAGCGCCACGGCGGGCTGCGCTGCTGCGCTTCGCTGAGTGATGCGACGAAGCTGCGCGCCATCGCCCAGTCGCCGGCGCGCAGCGCCGCGCGCACCCGCCACAGCTGCAAGGGCTCGTCGCCCGGATCGGCCGACACGGCGGCGAGCCACTTGAGCGCCGTGGGGCGGTTGTCCTGCGCCGCGAGGATGCCGACGTGGCGCAACACGTAGTTGTCGTCCTCGCCAAAGACCTGGTGCTTCGCCTTGAGCTGCTCCCATTGGCGCATCGCCTCGTCCGGATCGCGATAGGCGAGGCGCACGATCCCGTGGCGCACGATCATGCGCGCCACCGGGGTCTCGACCGGATAGCGCAGATTGGCGAGCTCGGCGACCGGGTCGCGGTACATGGCAATCCAGCGACTCACCCAGATGCGCTCCTTCGGGTCGAGATAGCGGGCGAGCTCGCCGGCAAACGTGAGCTGGCGGTCCTCCATGGCGAGCCGGATGCGCTCCCAGACCTTCTCGGCGCTCATGTGGCCGGCCCGGCGCCAGGCGGCGAACACGGCATCGCAGGGCGGCGGTAAGCGCTTGGGCGTGTACCAGAGCCGCTCGACCTCGGCCATGAGCTCGGCCTGCTGCTCGCTCACCCGCAGCAGGTGATCGAGGCGCAGGCATTGCAGCTCTGGCTCATCTTCGAAGGGACGGTACTCGACCAGGAACAGGGTCCACTCGGCGCGCGCCGCCAGGTGCCGCAGCCATTTCTTGCGCACCACGTCCGCGAACGGCGCGTGGCTGTTGCGCTCGAGGAAGCTGTGCAGCTCCGCGGCCGGCGTGGTGCTGACCTGATCTTTCAGCAGCTCGTATTCGAGATAACCGTGCAGCACGTAGTCCCGCAGCCGCCCGGCAGCCGCGCGGGCGCGTGCGGTCTCGCCGGCGCGCAGCGCTTCGAGAGCGGCCAGGTAGTCGGCGCGCTGCGCATCGAGCGACGCGGCGGACGCGGCCGGAGCCGCCGCGCTCAGAAGCGCCGCCAGCGCGAGAGCCGGACGCAGCGATCGGGCCGTCATACGGTGTATTGTAAGGCTGTTTCTTTTTCCTGCGACCTGCCACGCGAGGAGGCAGCATGACGATGCAGTCCGTTAACCCGACAACCGGTGAATGTTTGGCACGCCACGAGCTTTGGCGTGCGGCAGACCTCGAACGAACGCTCGCGCAGGTCGCCGCCGCCACGCCGGCCTGGCAGGCAACGGCCTTCGCGGAGCGCGCCCGGCTGTTGCGCAACGCAGCCACCGAGTTGCGCAGCCGCAACGAGCATCATGCGCGACTCATCACCCAGGAGATGGGCAAGCCGATCCGCGAGGCGCGCGCCGAGGTTGAAAAATGTGCCTGGGCCTGCGAGCACTACGCCGAGCATGCCGCGACGATGTTGCAGGACGAGACGGTCGCCACCGATGCCTCGCGCAGCTTCGTCACCTACCAGCCGCTCGGCACGCTGCTCGCGGTGATGCCGTGGAACTTCCCCTTCTGGCAGGTGTTCCGCGCCGCCGCCCCGGCCCTCATGGCCGGCAACACCGTGCTGCTCAAGCATTCCTCCAACGTGCCGCAGTGCGCGCTCGCGATCGAGGGGCTGTTTCAGCGTGCCGGCTTTCCTGCGGGAGTGTTTCGCACCCTTCTCATATCCGGGGCACAGACCGAAGCCTTGATCGCGGACCCGCGCGTCCACGCGGTCACGCTCACCGGCAGCGAGGCCGCCGGCCGGCGCGTGGCGGCCGCCGCGGGCGCCGCTTTAAAGAAGACGGTGCTCGAGCTCGGCGGCTCCGATCCCTTCGTGGTCCTGGCCGACGCCGACCTGGAACTGGCCGCGAGCGTGGGCGTGACTGCGCGCTTTCAGAACGCCGGCCAGAGCTGCATCGCCGCCAAGCGCTTCATTCTGCTCGACCCGATCGCCGATGAGTTCCTGCGCCTGTTCAAGCAGAAGGCCCAGACCCTCAAGCTTGGCGATCCGCGGCGGGAAGACACGCAGATCGGGCCGCTCGCGCGCGAGGACCTGCGCGCGCAGCTGCACGAGCAGGTGCGCGATGCCATCGGCAAGGGTGCGCGCGTGCTGCTCGGCGGCGAGCCCTCGCCCGGGGCGGGCTACTTCTATCCGGCCACGATTCTCGATGGCATCAAACCGGGCATGCGTGCCTATGAAGAAGAACTGTTCGGGCCGGTTGCAATCATCCTGCGGGCGCGCGACGAGGACGAGGCGCTCCGGCTCGCCAACGACACGCGCTATGGGCTCGGCGCGACGGTCTGCACGCGCGACGCGGCCCGGGGCGAGGCCTTCGCGCGCCGCATCCAGTCGGGACTCGGCTTCGTCAACGGCATGGTCAAGAGCGACCCGCGCCTGCCGTTCGGCGGGATCAAGTGCAGCGGCTACGGGCGCGAGCTGTCCGTGCACGGCATCCGCGAATTCGTGAACGCCAAGACCGTCTGGGTGCGGTGAGTGGATCGCTGCCGACCGTCGCGACTTGAAGCTCAGGCAGGCCGCGCACCCTTTGACTACCAGCCGCGCGACGGCAGGCGATAGATGAACGCGGCAAGAATGAGGCCGAAGAGCGCCAGCGCGCCGCGCAGGTAGGGATCGGTCACGAACAGCAGCGTGGAGGCCGTGAGGGTCACGGCCATCGTCACGATCGCAATCCACTTGGTGCGACGCCGCACACTGCGATGTTCCTGCCATTCGCGCACAGTCGCCCCGAATACGCGATTGGCCAGCAGCCAGTGGTAGAAGCGTTCCGAGGAGCGGGCGAAGCACGCGGCGGCGAGCAGCATGAAGGGCGTGGTCGGCAGCAGCGGCAGGAACGCCCCCGCGACACCGAGCAGAAAGAACACAATCCCGAGCGCGAGAAACATGGCGCGCGCGCCATGGCGCAACGACAGCCGCACGCCGAAAACCTGGATCGCTCGCTCAGCGGGCATGGACGGACACGGCGTAACGCGTGGCCAGCGGCGACATCGGTCGATCACGGCGCCAGCTTCGGCAGGAACGACACGTCCATGTGGTAGCGCTTGGGGTTGCGCCGGTCGAGGTACACGGTGATCTGCCGGCTGCCGATATGGGCGGTCGGATCGAACCAGATATTCTCGCTCTCGAACAGGTGCAGCTCGCCGCTCGCCGGGTTTTTCCACTGGGTCACGATGCGCCACGGGTGGCGGCCATTGACGCGCAGCGCCGTATTGAGCTCGACGCTCTGGAGCTCGGTCTGTACCGGGGTGCCGTGGCGGCGCAGGTATTGCGCAAGCCGCGCGGCGCGCCGCCGCCAGTAGAGGATGCCGCCGCCCACCAGCGCGAACACCGCACCGAGCGAAGCGACGAACGCCGGCCCGCCCCACAACGCGAAAAAGGACCTGATGCGGGCGTCGCCGGGGTCGGATTCGCGGTAGAGCACCTCGACCTGCTCGCCGACCGCATGGCTCGGCGGATTGCTGCCGAAGGAGCTGCGAAACGTGACGTCCTCCCCGGCTGCGGTCCGGTAGCGCACGACCGGGTAGTAGCTGCTCGAGCCGCCCGAGTGCGAACGCTCGAGCTTGATGACCGTGCCGGGCGCGCGGTTCGCCGTGCGCGTGAACTCATCGACGCGGCTCGCCCAGTAGGCAGCACCGGTGAGCATCGCCAGTCCGATGGCCAGAAACAGGTAGGCGATCCGCGCGATTGTCCGGTTCACGACCGGCCCGCGGCGCGCCGCTGCGCCCACCACAGCATCCACGCGCCGAGCGCGATCATCGGCAGTGACAACACCTGGCCCATGGTCACCCAGCCGAAGGCGAGGTAGCCCAGGTGCGCATCGGGCTCGCGCACCAGCTCGACCAGGAAGCGGAACAGGCCGTAGAAGATGAGAAACATGGCCGATACCGCCGCGACCGGGCGGGGCCGGCGCGCGTACAGCCACAGGATCACGAACAGCGCCACCCCCTCGAGCGCCGCCTCATAGAGCTGCGAGGGATGGCGCGGCAGCGGCCCGCCGGTGCGAAACACCATGCCCCAGGGCGCATCCGTGACCTTGCCCCACAGCTCCTGGTTGATGAAATTGCCGATGCGCCCGGGCAGCAGCCCGACCGGCACGAGTGGCGCGAGGAAATCGGTAACCGCAAGCCACCGGCGGTTGGTCTTGCGCGCATAGAACCACATCGCCAGGCACACGCCGATCAGCCCGCCGTGGAACGACATGCCACCAGTCCAGATGTAGAAGATCTCGAGGGGATGCTTGAGGTAGTACGCGAGGTTGTAGAACAACACGTAGCCGAGGCGCCCGCCGAGAATCACGCCGAGCGCGATGTAGAACAGAAAGTCGGAGATCTCCTCCGGCCGCCACCCCGAATTGGGTTGCCTGGCACGGTACACCCCGAGCGCCCAGCCGCCGACAAAGCCGATGACGTACATGAGGCCGTACCAGTGAATGGCGATGGGCCCCAGGCGCAGGGCAACGGGATCGATGTCGGGCGCCATCAACATGGCGCCCTATTATGGATCAGGCGCGGGCGGCGCACCACGCGGCAGCAGCGACTCCGCATCCCACACCGTGACGGTGTCGTCGCCGTGTCTCAGCTCGTGCAGCACGCGGGCGGCGCCGGCGGGTTGCCAGTGCGCGCGGCGGGCCACCACCACGCCGTCGGGATAGTTCTGCGCCCAGGGCAGCACACGCGGCGGCGAAAGCACGCTGATCGGCCGCTTCAGACGCCCGGCGAAGTGAAACTCGCCGTGGTATTCGCCGACCACCGCAATCGGGCGCTGGTCGCGCTGCAGCGCATCGAGCACGGTGCCGAGCTCCTCCACGCGCAGGTGCGCGTCGAGCCGAGCACCAAGTGCGAGCGTCGCCAGCACAACCGACATCGTGCTCACCGCGGCCAGGTCGATGAGACGCCGGCGCGTCTCGCGCACCGGCCGCCAGGCGAGCGCGACACCCACCACCATGATGCCAAGGCCCACGAGTGGCGAGATCTGCCACAGCATTTCCGGCGCCCAGTCGCCGTGCGGCAGATTGGGCGCGATCATGACCAAGGCGCCGAGCAGCACCACCGGCAAGGTCATCGCGCCGAGCAGGCGATTCTCGTCCGTCCTGCGCAGTTCCTCATCGAGCACCAGGAACGCGACGACCAGCGCGCCGGCGGGCAGTAGCGGCAGCAGCCAGCTTGGCTGCTTTGCCGGAAGCGCCGACAACAGCACGAGCGCCCCCACCACCCAGACCAGACAGAACAGCAGGCCCGCGTTGAGCGGCGCGCGCCGCAGCTGCCAATGGCGCAACCATACGACCGGCCACACCGACCAGGGCAGGAACACCGGCACGAGCCAGGCCAGGTACCACCACGGCTGCGCGCGCACGCGAAACAGGTCGAGCACCGGCAACAGCGGAGCGCGCAGTGTGAGCTCGTAGACGCTGGTCCAGCCGTTGCGCAGCCCGACCATCGCCAGCCAGGCCAGCACCGGCACGGCGCCGAGCAGGACTGACTTCGCGACATCGGCATACCAATGACGCCATTGCGGCCGGCGCCCTTCGCGTGCCCACAACGGCGCGAGCAGGGCGAGCGGATAGACATAGAGCAGGTACACCCAACCACCGGCCAGCAGGCCGAGCGCCGTAGCCGCCGCAGCCAACAGCCAGGCACGGTGGTCGCGCCGCCGCCAGATGAAGGCGAGCGCCCACAGGCCGAACAGCGCGCAGGCCACGAGCCAGGCGTGCATTCCCGTGAAGCCCGTGGATGCACCCCAGGCGAGCGTGCCGAGCAAAACGAGCGGCGCCAGGTTGGCGACTTCCGTGCGTTGCGGCCACAGCAGGCGCGCCAGCCGCCCGGTGAGAAACAGGCTCGCGAGCGCGCCGAGCGCGGGCACCAGTCGCGCCCACCAGTCAACGACCCCGAAGACCCCCCAACCCGCGTGCATCAACCATGGCGTGAGCGGTGCTTGTGGCCACGGCGCGCCATTCAGCGTCGGCAGCAGGAAATCACCGCGCGCCCACATCTCCCAGGCCACGGCGAGCAGACGCGTCTCGTCGGTCGGCCAGGGCGAGCGCCCGAACAGCGAGGCAAGCACGAGCATCAGCCAAAGCCCGCTCCACACGCCGATAGATCGGGCGCTCTCGGCCGAGGTGCGCCGGGTGCGGCGCTCGACAGCGGCCGCGTCGCGGACCGCGTTGATTTCGATCTCCTCGACAACGAACTTTTCGAGCGCCTGGGCGCGGCTGTCGGAGGTCGCGCCATGGGGCCTGGTGGGCACGGATGGAAATCCGTTCCTATTATTGTCCGGTTTGCGGCCGACCATGCTCGGCAGGACCTCCGCGGCTGTCGGAACTGGGCGCAATAACCAGGCCGAAGACTAGCCGATCGCGCCGGCGCTACGGCGGGCGGTCCGATTGTCGGTGCGGCCACAGGCCGCGAACGGTGTGGGGTTGCGCTGCCGCCCGAGGGCGGTCAGTCGGCGGTGCGAAAACGCACGACGGCCTTGCGCGCGATCGAAGGATCGGGCTTTTCCGCAGGCGGCAGCTGGATGCGGCGTGCGGCCTCCATCGCTCCGAGCTGTGCGATGGCGCCGGCGGTGGCGGCATCGAGCCGCGCGAGGTACAGACCGCCGCGCCGGTGCGGCTGCGCGAACTCCGCCACCAGACCCGGCGACAGCGGCGCCGCCGCACTTGCGCGCAATGCATTCGTGACACGTGCGTACTCGGCGCCATAAACGGACCCGACGATATAACCGTCCGGATGCTGCGCCAGCCAGGCGACGGCCGTTTCATCGCTCACACTCTCGAGCGGCCGGGTGAGCCGGCCGAGGAACTGGAACTGGCCGTGATACTTGCCGAGATGCGCTACCGGGCGGCCCTGCGCTTGGAGGGACTTGAGTTGCTGCGCCATCGGGCGCAGATCGAAGGCCGGGCCCATCGTGTCGATCGCACCCACGAACCCGGCGGCCAGCACCGCGATGAGCGCGGCCACCAGCGCCTGCACGCGCCGCAGCAGCGGCAGCGGCGCCGTAAATAGCACGGCGAATGCGCACACCGCCATCACGATGCCCGGCCGCAGCGATGGCGCCGACCCCGCGTCCAGACCGAACGCCTGCGGATTGTGCGCGACGTACATCCACAGCCCCGCCACCGCGCCGAGACCGAGGGCGACGGGGATGGCGTCATATTCGCGCGCCGTGTCATCGGCGGCCGCGAGCGCGCGCGCCCCGAACAACGCGAAGACCGGGAACAGCGGCAACAGATAGTGCGGCAGCTTGCCGGCCACAAGCGAAACCAACGTGAACGTCAACACCAGCCATGCCGCGCAGAAGCGCAAAGCCGCATCGCGCGGCGCGCGGCGCAGCCGCCACAGGCCGCGCCACAGCGGCAGCCACAGAAACCACGGGAACAACACGATCGGCAGCAGCGGCAGATACCACCACCACGGGAAGCTGTGATGGAACGACTCCGTCACGCGCCCAGCCGTCTGCCCCCAGAAGATCGCATTGCGGTACTCGGCACCGCCGGTGAGCCCCGCGGGCAGCGCCCAGGCCAGTGCGATCAGCGCGCCGAGCCCGAAGGCGAGCCCGACACCGCCATACCAGCGCCGCCAGTTGGGTCGCGCCTCGACCGCCCACCATGGCGCGGCCAGCGCCGCCGGCAGCAGGTGCAGCAGGATTACCGGACCCTTGGTGAGAATGCCGAACCCGATCGCGAGCCCGAGCTCGATGAAGCCGCGCACGCCGCCCGTGCGCCAGGCGCGCGTGATGCCGATCATGCCGACCAGCGTGAAGAACACCATCAGCATGTCGAACATCGTGAGCGGGGTGAACAGCAGCCACAACAGCGACCCGAAGGCGAGCCATGGGGCGAGCACGGCGAGCTGCGGTTGCTGCGGCCACAGCCGCTGGGCCAGCGCTGCAATCAGCCACAGGTTGCCGAGCGCGAACAGCGGCGCCACCAGCCTCGGCCACCAGTCATTCACACCGAACACCGCCCAGCCGAGCTGCATCAACCAGAACATGAGCGGTGGCTTGTGGGCATAGGGCACACCGTTGAGATACGGCACCAGGAAATCGCCGCGCTGCCACATCTCCCAGGCCACCGCGACATAGCGCGTTTCGTCCACTGGCCACAGCGGGCGGGCGACCAGCGTGGCGGCGACGATCAGGCCCGCAAGCGCGAGGAGCAACCACAAAGGACGGGGCGGGGCGCGCATGGCCTCAGATCAGCGCGCCGAGCCCGCGGGCGACGCGCCGCTCAGCTCGGGCGCGAGCTCGCGCGCCACC